>DATHYZ010000060.1:0-6328 GCA_035458865.1 Candidatus Limnocylindrales bacterium | reverse complement strand
CCCTGGCGAATGCCTGGACCCTGGCGCCGAGCGAGCGGGTCACCCGACACTTCCGGGCCAGGGCGGTCCGTCGCGGGGTCCACGCCATCGGCCCGGCCCGGGTGGCGGTCGGTGATCTCTTCGCCGCCAGGGCGGCCGAGCTGTCCGTGGCATCCGTCGAGCGGCTGGTCGGGCGACCGCGGACCGTCGCGGTCGCCGGGCTCGAGCAGCGGACCCGCTGGGCCGGCTCCGAGCGGGCTCGCCGCGGGCTCTCGGAGCACCTGATGAGCTACGCCGGCCTCCGTGACTACCGGCCGGGGGATCCGGTCCGGCGGATCCACCACCTCGCCTCGGCCCGGGCCGGGAAGCCCCTGGTCAAGCGCTTCGACCCGGCCCGCGAGCGGGAGGTCCTGATCGCCCTGGACATCCAGACCGTGGAGGGACCGGCCTGGCAGCCGAACTACGACGACGACCTGGTCGAGGCGCTCTGCGTCGTCACGGCCTCGATCGCCCGCCGTCTCCGGACCGACGGGGCAGCGGTGGGCCTGGCGGTCGCGGCCTACTCCGGTGCCCCGCGCCCCATGGCCATCCTCCCGCCGTCCGCGGGCGCCGGGCAGGTCCCCCGGATCCTCGACGTCCTGGCCCGCCTCAGCCCCTTCGCCTCCGCCCCGTTCGGGCGACTCCTCGGCACCCTGCCGCGCGCCCTGCGGCCCGGCGCCGAGATCGTCGTGGTCACCTCCCGCGACCCGGCGTCGTGGCTGGCCGCGCTCCGGCGGATGGGGGCGTCCGGGTTCGGCGTCGAGGTCCTGGCCGTCGGACCGAGCGCTCCGAGCACCGTGGCCCGCGCCCGGGCCGCCGGGATCCCGGCCCGGACCGGCCGCCTCGACGGCGGTTGGGCGGACGCCGAAGGGCTGGTCGTGGCTTGAGCGGTCCCGCCCGTACCGACCCCGGCGCGGCGACGCCTGCGAGAGGAGCCTCGGCGCCCCCGATCGTGGAACTCGTGCCTTCGGCGCTGGCCGTCGCGACCGAGGGGGCCTGGGTCGCCGTCCTCTACGCCCTCGTCGAGGCGGCCTCCGCCGGTCCGTTCGTCCTCGGGCCGGTCGGGATGATCCTCGCGGCCGCGGTCGGCCTGGTGGCCGCCCGGCTCGCGTCGGCCCGCCTGGGAGAGCGCTGGCCCATGGTCGCCCTGGGCCTCGTGCTCGGGGCGGCGGTGGTCGGCTGGCTCGCCGATCCGGCGGTCCGAGCGTTCCTCGCCGAGGGTGCGCCGGAGCGGGCGACCTTCAGCCATCCGGGCGGCTGGCTCGCCGGCCTGGCGCTCCTGCGCGGGATCGCCCACGCCCGACCGTCCATCTCGGGCACCGCCCTCGAGCGGCTCATGCTCGTGGGTCTCCCGGCCCTCGCCATCCCGCTCCTCGTGGGCGGGATGCTGGCGGCTCCCCGCTGGGACCAGTTCGTGTCCGAGGCGACCCCGGCGATCCTCCTGTTCATCGTCGCTGGAACGGTCGGGCTGGCGGTGCGCCGACTCGACCAGGTCGGCATCGGGGCCGGCTTCGACTGGCGTCGCAACCGGGCCTGGCTGCTCATGGTCGCGCTGCTCGTCGTCGGAGCCGGCATCCTGGCCATCCCGGTCTCTGGGGTCGTCGGCCCGGCCGTTCGGGTCGCGGTCGGGGTCCTCGTCGTCCCCCTGCTGCTCGTCGGGGCGATCGCCGGCTTCAGCTCGGTCAGCCGTCGCGCCGTCCTCTCGCTCGTCGTCATGACGGTCGCCATGGCGATCGTGATCGTGCTCGCCGGGACGTCGGACCAGCCGACCCCGGAGCCGCCAGACCCTGTCGGCGGTGCCGGAGGCGGGACGGCCGGCGACGTCCTCCTGACGGTCAGCCTGGGTGGCCTGCTCGCCGTCCTGGTCGTCGTCGGGATCCTGGTCCTCGCCCGTCTCTGGATGCGGGAGGCGCTCCGGCCCGGCGTCTCCGACGTGCTCGAGGAGCGGGTGATCGACCCGGGCGAACGCGAGCCCGTCGCCCGGGTGCACACGACGGGCCGGCGACGCGCGCGCATCGATCCGACCGATGCCGCGACCGCCTACCTTGCGTTGATCGACGACCTCGAGCCCCGACCGACGGTCCGGCGGTCGGTCGGGGAGACGCCATCAGAGCACGCCCGACGGCTTCGGACGACCGGGGTCGGGGCGACCTCGCTCGACCTCCTGGCCGCCGACTACGCGCTCGCCCGGTTCGGTGGACGGCGCCTGAGCCAGCGCGAGGAGGGACGCGGCGTTGCCCGCTGGAGACGCCTGCGAGGCGTCCTGGGTCGTTGAGCCGGCGGAGGGCCGCCCGGGTCGAGCCTGACCGGGACGAGGGCTACTCCTCGTCCTCCTCGGCGCCCTCGTCCTCGAACGCCTCGTCGCCGGTCTCGTCGGGCGGCAGGACCCGCTCGAAGTTCTCGATCTCCTCGTCCTCGATGTCGTCCTCGAGGTCGGACTCGAGCTCCTCCTCCTCGCGGACGAGGGTGCCCTTCGTGTAGGCCCGCAGATCCGTCGAGCGGGCCGCCGTCGGGAAGCTCACCTTGCCGTAGTTGCGGGGGTCCTGGAAGACCTCGCGGATGATGATCCGGACCTCGCTGTCGGTGATCGAGATCACCCCGGCGGCGTACTTGTTGCCCTCGGCGATGAGCTTCAGCAGCCGCGCCGCGACGCGTGGCTCGACGTAGCCCGCCCGCACTTCGTTGCTGATCGCCACCAGGCGACCGTTCTCGGGCGTGAGCTCGACGAAGTCGCCGGCGTTCACCTGGGCGAGGGTGGCCCGGCTGGGCAGGTCGACGAGGTGGGCGAAGCCGGTCTTGCCCGTTTCCTCGACGAAGATCCCGACCGGGGCCTTGCTGCCGTCGGCAGCGGGCACGGTGGTCTCGCCGGCGTCGACGATCAGCACCCGGAGCCGCTCGATGTTCCGCTCGGCGACCCGGTTCGTGGGATCGAGCGCCAGCGCCGTCTGGTAGTGCTCGCGAGCGGCCCCGAGCTCGCCGAGCTCCCAGAGCGACTTGGCGAGGCGGTTCTCGGCCTCGACGTCCGGGCCGAACTCGAGGATGCGGCGGTTGATCTCCGCCGCGTCCGTCCAGCGAGCCTCGGTCGCGGCCGCGATCGCCTGCTCAGCGAGTTGGCGCTTGAGCCGGGTGGTGTTCGCCGGTCCCTGGGGATCCTGCAGGTCGGGGGTGGTCAACGGGGGTGTCCTTTCGGGTCACGGAGCGGCTGTGCCGAGCGGCACGGCGCCTCCGCGATGCGCAGAGGGGGGCCGACAGGTTCTAGCACCGTGCCGTCGACCTGTCAACGACGCCCCACCCGGGCGACCCGTCAGCCGACCTGCCGGAGGTTCAGGACGACCACGAGAAGCCCCAGCACCGCCAGGAGGGCGATCTGCCAGATCGAGCGGATGTCCCGGACGCCGCCGGCCGAGGCTGCCCGGATCGCGTCCCAGAGGAACAGGACCAGGGCCAGGACCGCCGGGGCGACGAGGCCCGGCAGCTCCAGGAGGGCGAGGCCGCCGGCAGCGACGGCGACCGCCGCGGCGTAGGTCCCGGCGGCCGGCAGCACGCGCCGGACGTCGGTCGTCCGGAGGGCCGTCAGGCGGTAGCCGATGAGGAAGGCGAGCGCGGCGTCGGCGAGGACCGAGATCGTCACAGCCCAGTCCATCCCTGCCGACCCGTCGGACGGCGCCGTGGCGTCCGAGGCACCTGCCAGGGCCGCGATGCCGGCGAAGCCGAGGAAGGCCACCAGGGTGGCCAGGCCGAGCACCGGGGTCGTCTCATCGGGGCCCGCGAGGGTCGGCCGTGCCTCGAGCCGCGCCTCCAGCTTGAGCGACGCCAGGACGAGGAGGTACGCCGGCGGGACGACGAGCACCAGGAGCGGGCCGAGCGGGACCAGTCGGAGGGCCAGCAGGCCGGCGACCGCGGCCAGCGCGGGCAGGATGAGCGCCTCCACGGCGACGCCGCGGGGCTCGTCCTCCCCGAGGACCCACAGGGAGCCGAGGGCGACCCCGGCCCCCAGACCCAGCGCCACGAGCACGACGAGCGGCGGCTCCGCAAACCGCGAGAGCGCGATGACGGCGGTCGCGAGCAGCGCGAGCTCGCGGCGGGCGGATGCGCGATCGTCCATCCCGCGGATGGTAGCCGCCGGCGCGGAGGTCGCGCCGGGAGCGACCGACGTCGGACCGGCCGACGCCCCGACGGCCTCAGGCATCGAGTCGATCGCCCTTGGCCGCCACCCAGGCGAGCAGCTCGTCCCGCGGGCGAGCGTTCAGCACGACGGCCGGCTCGACCCAGGCCCGGCGAGCCTGGTCGGCACCCCAGCGCAGGTGCTCGAACTCGTCGACGCGGTGAGCGTCCGAGTCGATGGCCACCAGGCAGCCGAGCTCCACGGCCCGGCGCGCCCGCTCCGGGGCCAGGTCGAGCCGCGGCGGGGAGCCGTTGATCTCGAGCGCGGTCCCGGTCGCCGCCGCCGCCCGGTAGACCGCCTCCCAGTCGAGGTCGAGGTCGTCCCGCTCGCCGATCATCCGTCCCGCGGGATGGGCGATGACGTCCACGTGGGGTGAGGCGATCGCGGCGAGGACCCGCTCGGTGAGGCGCTCCCGGGGCTGCCGCCGCCCCACGTGAAGGGACGCGACGACGAGGTCGAAGCCCGCCAGGACGCCATCCGGCAGGTCCAGCGACGCGTCGGCGCGGATCTCCAGCTCGCAGCCATGGAGGAGTCGGAAGCCGACCGGGGCGGCGCCCTCGGGTAGGTCGCCGGCGGCCTCCTCGGCGGCGAAGCGGGCGTTGAGCTCGTCCACGATCCGTCGCTGCTCGGCGAAGCGGGCGGGGTCCAGCCCGCGGGCGATCGCCAGGCTCATCGTGTGATCGGTCAGCACGAGGTACTCGAGGCCCAGCCGGCGGGCCGCCTCCGCCATCGCCTCGATCGGCTGGATCCCGTCCGACCAGTCCGAATGGCTGTGGAGGTCGCCGCGCAGGTCGGCTCGCGTCACCAGCCGGGGAAGGCGATCGGCGGCTGCCGCCTCCACCTCCCCGTGGTCCTCACGGAGCTCGGGCGGGATCCAGGCCAGCCCCAGGAACGCGTACGCCTCCGCCTCGGTCGCGAAGGTCCGGAGCTCCGCGCTGGCGTCGGTCAGCGGCTCGCCGTCCTCGCCCAGGCGGAGGAAGCCCTTCTCCGAGAGGCTCCAGCCGCGATCCCGGGCGAGCCCCCGGAGGCGCACGTTGTGCTCCTTGCTGCCGGTGAAGTGGATCCGGTATGTCCCGGCCTCGCCGGGCGGGACGACCATCAGGTCGACCTGGGGCCCATCGGCGAGCCGGATCGCCGCCTTGTGCGTGCCGGCGCCCAGGACCGCCGCGACCTCGGGCAGGGCCGTGAAGCGCCCGACGAGCGTCGCGGGCTCGGTCGTCTCGGCGAGGAGGTCCAGGTCACCGATCGACTCCCGGCGCCGACGGAGCGACCCGGCGGGCTCGATCCAGGCCACCCCGGGCGTGTCGTCCAGCGCGTCGATCAGGCGGGCGACGACGGCCTCGGCGCGGTCGATGTGCATCCGGTCGGCACGAGCCTGGAGGTGTTCGATGCCGTCGAGGATCGAGCGCTCCGTCTTGAGGCTGAAGCCGCGGAGCTCGCGCAGCCGGCCGGCCTGGGCGGCCCGGCGTAGATCCTCGATCGACTCCACCGCCAGCTCCTGGTAGACGACCCGGACCGTCTTCGGCCCGACCCCGGGCACCGCCAGGAGTCCCACGAGCGTCGAGGGGAACTCGGCCCGGAGGCGCTCGTGGTACGCGAGCCGACCGGTCCGGGCCAGCTCGTCGAGCTTGTCGGCGATGGCCCTGCCGACGCCGGGGATCGCCGGCGGCCGGCCCTCCCGATAGGCCAGGGCGACCGACTCGGGCCAGCGGCCGATGGCGTCCGCGGCCCGGTGGTAGGCCACCGTCTTGAAGACGACCTCGCCCTTGACCTCCAGCAGGTCGCCGATCTCGTGGAGGACGGCCGCCAGCTCCCCGTTCGAGAGGAGCGGGGGCTCGTCGGCGGGGCGGGCCGGTGGCTGGGGTCGGTCGGGCACCCGGCGATGCTAGCGCGGCCGGGCGGCGTCAGGCGGCGACGACGCGATCGCGACCATCCTTCTTGGCCCGGTACAGGGCCCGGTCGGCCCGCTCCACGATCGAGCCGATCGGCTCCACCGGATCGGCCTGGACGGCGGCCCCGACCGAGACGGTGATCCGCGAGCCCCGCAGGTCGGAGAGGTCGATGTCGCGGACGCTGGCCCGGATGCGCTCGGCCACGTCGATCGCGACGGTCGGCGACGGGTTGCGGAGCAGGACCACGAACTCC
>DATHYZ010000059.1:0-3107 GCA_035458865.1 Candidatus Limnocylindrales bacterium | reverse complement strand
TCCCCGACCATCGGCGCCGCGACACTCGTCCACCCTGGCGCAGGTGAAGCACTCGCCTCGGGCGTTGGGCTGGCGGTCGGGACCACGGATCCGGGGTTGCGGTGCCAGACGGCCAGTCGCTCCGGGCCGACGACGCCGGTCCCACCTGTGGAGCCGACGCCCACCACTTCACGCCCGATGGGCACCATGCTCAGGAGGAGCGTCCAGGCTTCGGTGCCCCGCGGGATCGGCTCCGGCGTCCACGAGCGCCCGTCGCGTGACGAGAGTACGAGTGGGCGCCCGTCACCGTCGAAGCCGCTGGCGAGCAGTGCCCCGCCGACGTCGACGATGTCCGTGAACTCACCGGGTCCGACGTCGGCGACGCGTTCCCAGGTTCCCTCGTCGTACATCCAGATCGCCCCGGCGTTGCCCTCCCGCCCAGCGGCGAGGAGTCCGACGCCCCACGCAGCAAGCGCGTCTACGTAGGTGGCGTCGCTTCCGACCGGCTCGCTGCGCCAGGTCGTTCCGTCGGCAGACAGGAGGAGCTCACCCGGCGAAGCGACCCACGCGGCGAGGCCCCCCCGAAGTGGGGTGATGGCGGACACGGAGCGAACCGCCAGCGAGCCACCATCGACAGGCGACCGTGGAGGTCCCTCCCAGACCACCTCCCAGGTCTCACCGTCGGCCGACGCGATGATCGCGCCGTCCCCAGCCCCGCCGACACCACCCGCGAAGTAGCGCGAGCCGTAGGTCGTGATGCTCGAGAGCTCGAATGCGGGGTCGGCGACCGCGGTCCAGCTCGATCCATCGGACGAGCGCCAGATCGACGACCCGACGCAGGAGCCCTCTGCGCAGGGTGAACCGACCGCGATCAGACCCGCCGTGCCCGACGCGACCGCAGACATCCTCCCGACGTCGAGCGATGCCTGGTCCGGAGCCGGCACCCAGCTCGAACCGTCGGTGGACGTCCAGACGACCGACCTCGTCGGTGACTCCCACGACTCATACCCGACGGCGACCAGGCCGGGGCCGCCGACGGCGACATCGAGGAACCCGCTAGGCTGCCCGAGATCGGTCACCGTCCAGACGAGGGGCTCCGGGCTCGCGTCGGGGGCCGGGCTGGCGGTCGGGACCGGTGGGACGACACTGATGTCGTTCTCGGTCATCCGACGGAGGAGCTCGGCACCGACCAGGGCAGCCCCGATGGCGAGGGCCCCGACCAGGGCGGCGACGAGGGCCAGGCGCAGGACCGGCACCGGCGATCGGGCCGGGCCGTGGAGGGCGGCATCGAGGACGGACGAGGCCCGGCGCGGGTCGAGGCGGGCCTCGGGCAGGCCGGCGATCGAGCGGGCGTCGGCATGGAGGCCCTCGACCCGGGCCCGGCAGGCCGGGCAGGCCGCGAGGTGGGCCTCGAGGCGGGTCTGCTCGGGGCCGGTCAGGCGGAAGTCGATGCCGGCGGCGGCAAGCTCGAGGAAGGCCGTGTGGCGGTTCATCGGGACGCCTCCAGCGCTTCGAGCCTCGTCCGTACCCGGACCCGTGAGCGCGACAGCAGGGTCCGGGTGGCGGCATGGCTGCGGCCGAGGGCGGCGGCGATCTCGAGGCCGCTGAAGCCCTCGGCGGAGAGGAGCAGGGCGAGGCGGGCGTCGACCGCGAGGCCGTCGAGGGCGGCGATCAGCTCCCGGGTCCGCTCATGGCTGATGGCCCGGGCCTCGGGATCGTCGGTCCTGGCGAAGGTGCCGATCGGGTCGGCCGTCGCGGTCGCCCGCGCGAACCAGCGGAGGGCCGAGCGGAGGCGCCGGCCGCGGGAGGTGGCGAGGTTGGCGGCGACCCGGTAGAGCCAGGGTCGGACGAGCTCGGGGGTCCGGCCGGCCCGGACCTCCCGGGTCAGCCGGCAGAAGGCATCCTGGAGGAGCTCCTCGGCGACATCGGGATCGTGGGTCGCCCGGACGAGGAACGCGTACAGCTCCTCGTGGTGTGCGGCGAAGGCGCTGGTGACGATCGCGTCGTCCCGGGCCTGGCGCCCGGCCCGACCGACGTCGACGAGCTCGACCGCGGGTCCCACCGGTTCCATGTCGATGGGACGCCACCTGGGCGCCGATGTTTCGGGGCCGGCAGGCGCGTTCCGGGACTCAGCTGGGAGGGGCCGAGTCCCGTCCTGGTCGGTCGACGCGACCACCGGCCGGCGGATGACTGCGGCGCGCTCCCATGCCGAGGATCGCGCCGACGGCCGCCGCCCCGAGCAGGGCTCCGATGGCCAGGCCGCGCAGGAACCGGGAGCGTCCCGCCGGCTCCTCGAGCGCCGCCGCCAGGCCACCGAGCGCGTCGACCATCCCCTCGCCCGCTCCTCGCCGATCCTCGCTCATGACGCCCCTCCACGCGTGGGCCCAAGCAGGGTCAGCAGCGCGACGATCACGATCCCGCCGATCGAGACGACCGACGCGGCCACGATCCGGAAGTCCCCGATCAGCAGCACGTCGATGCCGAGTCGACCACCGAGTGCATCTCCCGCCCAGGCTCCCAGGATGGCCGCCACGAGCACGATCGGCAGCCGCCCGCCGGCGTTGCCGCGAAGGGCGACGTAGGCGCCCGTCCAGAAGACCCCCACGAGGATGCCCAGGATCAGCGCGGGGCCAAGGCTCATCGGGCGGCCGCCATGACCTGGGAGGACTGGGCCTCCGGGACTCCAGGCGTCACGGCGCCAGCGATCCGACCGCCTCCCAGGCACGTCTCCCCGTCGTACAGCACGGCCGCCTGGCCCGGCGCGACCGCCCAGACGGGCGCGTCGGTCTCGACGACCCAGCGGCCGCCCCGGGCCGGCTCGTCCGCGGTCGCCGGCCGGACCGTCGCCGGAGCGAGCGGTGAGCGGTGCCGGATCCGGACCTCGGCACGGAAGGGGCTCCCGTCTCCCGCGGGGGGGACGTCCCCGAGGAACGACACGTCCTCCAGCGCGACCGTGCGCGTCTCGAGATCCTCCCGGCGGGCGAGCTGGATCAGACCGCCGGCGGGGTCCACGCGCGCCACGTAGCGCGGCTCCCCGACCGCGACCCCGAGCCCGGTCCTCTGGCCGACCGTGTACCCGACCGCACCGTCGTGGCGTCCGAGCTCCCGACCGGCCTCGTCGACGATCG
>DATHYZ010000058.1:0-3511 GCA_035458865.1 Candidatus Limnocylindrales bacterium | reverse complement strand
TTGCAGTACCAGAGCGCCGCCGTCGCGTCGAGGTAGCGCCGGCCATCGGTGTCCTCGATCCAGGCACCCTCACCGCGGTGGATCACCACCTCGGCGTCCTTGACCTGGTGCATGTCGGCGAAGGGGTGCCAGAAGCGGGTCATCGTGGCCCGCGAGCACGCCTATCACGGGATGCACTGGTTCGGGACCGAGCTGGGCGGCATGGCGGCGATGCGGACCGGCTACGGCGCCGCGCTCGTCGAGGACGTGGAGCATGTCGGGGCCAACGACGTCGAGGCCGTCCGGGCGCTGTTCGAGGCTCGCGCGGGCGAGATCGCAGCCTTCTTCGGCGAGCCGGTCATCGGTGCAGGCGGGGTCGTGCCGCCGGCGGACGGCTACTGGGACGAGATCAACCGCCTCTGCCGCGAGCACGACGTCCTCCTCGTCGCCGACGAGGTCATCACCGGGTTCGGGCGGGCCGGCGCCCTCTTCGGCAGCCTGCGCTTCGGGATCGAGCCTGACATGGTCACCTTCGCCAAGGGCGTGACCTCGGGCTACGCGCCGCTCGGCGGGGTGCTCGTCGGCCCGAGGGTGCGGGCCCCGTTCTGGGACGAGCCGGTGCCCGGGGCGGTCTTCCGCCACGGCTACACGTACTCCGGCCACTCGATGGCCTGCGCCGTGGCGATGGCCAACCTCGACATCATCGAGCAGGAGGGTCTCGTCGCCAGGGTCCGGCAGCTCGAGCCCGTCCTGGCGACCGAGGTCGGCCGGCTCCGAGAGGCTCCGCTGGTCCACGAGGTCCGGTCGATCGGGCTCATGGCGGCCGTCGCGCTCGATCCGGAGCGCCTGGCCGTCGAGCCGGGCCTGCCCGAACGGGTCGTCGCCGCCGCCCTGGACCAGGGGCTGGCCACCCGAGTCCTCAGGGGGCACGCGATCCACGTCTCCCCGACCTTCGTCATCACCGAGGACGAGATCGGCCTGCTGGCCGAGCGCCTCGACGCTGCCCTGCGCGAGGTCGCGGCGGCCTGAGCATCGAACCAGGGCCAGTGGGGCTGACCGCATCCCTTCGGCGGAGTAGGCTTTCGGGCCATGGATCAAGCGTCCCTCGCCTGCGCCGCCTGCGCCACCGAGAACCGGGTCGGCCGCCGCTTCTGCCGCGCCTGCGGCGCGCCGCTGGGGGCTCCGTGTCCCGCCTGCGGCGCGGCGAATGAGCCCGACGATCGGTTCTGCGGGAGCTGCGGATCCGAGCTCGCGGGTGCGGCGGGAGCGGGCAGCCCGCCGCCCGGCGCCGCAGGCAGCCCGGTCGCGCGGTCCGCCGCCGGCGCGGGGGCGGGCGCGGGCGGATCGACCGAGCGTCGCCATGTCTCCGTGCTCTTCGTCGATCTCGTCGGCTTCACGCCGTTCGCCGAGGACCGCGATCCGGAGGCCGTTCGCGAGACCCTGGCCCGGTACTTCGACCTGGCCCGCGAGCGGATCGAGCGCTACGGCGGCTCGGTCGAGAAGTTCATCGGCGACGCGGTCATGGCCGTCTTCGGCACCCCGGTCGCCCACGAGGACGACGCCGAGCGGGCGGTGCGGGCCGCGCTCGACCTCGTGGATGCGGTCGGCAGCCTGCCGATGGCCGCCGAGGGTCTCTCGGAGACGCTCGTGGCCCGCGCGGCGGTCATGACCGGCGAGGCCGCCGTGGACCCGGCCGCGGTCGGCGAGGGGATGGTCACCGGGGACCTGGTGAACACCGCCAGCCGTCTCCAGGGCGCGGCGCCTCCGGGAGGGATCCTCGTCGACGAGGCGACGATGCGGGCAACCGATTCGTCGGTCGCCTACGAGGCTGCGGGTCCGCAGGAGCTGAAGGGCAAGTCCGAGCCGCTCGAGGCCTGGCAGGCGATGCGCGTCGTCGCCGGTCGAGGTGGTGCCCGCCGATCCACCCGCCTCGAGGCTCCGTTCGTCGGTCGGGACGACGAGCTGCGGCTCCTCAAGGACCTCTTCCACACCACCGCCCGGGACCGCCGGGCGCGGCTCGTCTCGGTCACGGGGATCGGCGGCATCGGCAAGAGCCGGCTCGGGTGGGAGCTCGAGAAGTACGTGGACGGTCTCGCCGAGACGATCTACTGGCACAGCGGCCGCTCGCCGGCGTACGGGGAGGGTCTCGCCTTCTGGGCGCTCGCCGAGATGATCCGCTCGCGCGCCGGGATCGTCGAAGGTGATGACGCGGCGACCACGTCGTCGAAGCTCGAGGCGACCCTGCAGCGATGGATCCCGGACCTCGAGGAGCGGGCCTGGGTCGAGCCGCGCCTGGCGGCGCTGCTCGGCAGCGGCGAGATGCCCGAGGGTGGTACCGAGGAGCTCTTCGCCGCCTGGCGGACCATCTTCGAGCGGATCGCCGACCGGGGCCCGACGATCCTCGTCTTCGAGGATCTCCACTGGGCCGACGACGGGCTGCTCGACTTCATCGAGCGGCTCGTCGGCGCCAACCGGACCCGGCCCCTGTTCGTCGTCACCCTGGCACGGCCGGAGCTGCTCGAGCGCAGGCCGGCCTGGGGGACCGGCGTCCGGGGCCTCACCACGGTCGAGCTGGGTCCGCTCGACGCGGAGGCGATGGAGCTGCTTCTCGTCGGTCTGGCTCCCGGCCTGCCACCGTCGGCCATCGTCGCCATCCGGGATCGCGCTGAGGGCGTGCCGCTCTACGCGGTCGAGACGGTCCGGATGCTCGTCGACCAGGGCCGGCTGACCGAGTCGGAGGGACGCTACCGGCTCGTCGAGCCGCTCGGCGAGCTGGCGGTCCCGGCCTCGCTCTCGTCGCTCCTTGGGGCCCGGCTCGACGGCCTGCCGGACGACGAGCGCAGCCTTCTCGGCTATGCCGCGGTCCTCGGCCAGACGTTCGCGACCGCGGCCCTGGCCTCCGTGGCCGACGTCCCGCCGGCCGACGTCGGCCGTAGCCTCGAGCGGCTCGTCGCCCGGGAGCTGCTGGGCCTCGACGACGATCCCCGGTCGCCGGAGCGCGGTCAGTATGGGTTCGTCCAGGGCCTCCTTCGCGAGGTGGCGTACGGACGGCTCTCGCGTCGCGAGCGCGTCGCCCGGCACCTGGCGGCCGCGGCGTACTTCGAGGGGCTGTCCGATGAGGATGTGAGTGGCGTCATCGCCACGCATCTGCTCGATGCCCACCGCTCCGCCGACGGGGCGGAGGCGACCGAGCTCGCGACCCGGGCACGCACCGCCCTGCTCGCGGCGTCGGCCCGCGCCGGCGCGCTCCACGCCTGGAGGCGGGCCGCGGCGTACCTGGATGACGCGGCGGCGATCGCGGCTGACGAGACCGAGCGGATGGCCACCCTCGAGCAGCTCCTCGGGCTCGCGGATACGTCAGGCGACCTCGTCCGGATGGAGGCCGTGGCGCGCGAGGTCGTCGCCTGGAGGTCCGGCGGGAACGACGAGACGGCCACCGCGGCAGCCGAGCGCCGCCTCGGCACCGTGCTCGTCAACCTCGGGCGGCATGCCGAGGCACGACGGGTGATGTCCACGGCATGGGACCGGGTCC
>DATHYZ010000057.1:0-3822 GCA_035458865.1 Candidatus Limnocylindrales bacterium | reverse complement strand
CGGGGCCCTCCTGCTATACTCCCCGCGCGTTCGCTAGGGACCGGATGAACGGGCTCGGACCCATCGCGGCCTATGTGGCCCTCTTCAGTGAGATCGGGTTCGCGTTCCTCGTCGCCGTCCTGGTGGGCGTGCTCGTCGGGTACTGGCTGGACGGGACCCTGGGAACGCTCCCCATCTTCGTCCTCGTCGGCTTCTTCGTCGGGCTGATCCTCGGCAGCCTGGCCGTGTACCGACTGATCGCCAGGTTCATGACAAGATTCGAGTGAGCGCGGCGGATACGCCGCGTTCCGCGTGTGGAGAGGCTCCGCTTGGCGACTGACCCCGCGTCCGCGACGGCCGATCCGATCGCGGACGAGATCGACGCGACGACGCGACGGCCGTCCTTCCGGCCGATCGCGATCCTCGCAGTGATCATCATCGCCCTCGACGTGCTCGCCTTCCTGTTCGTCGGCATGCCCGCGGCCGAGCCCGGCCGTGACGCTACCTACCCGGCTGACGCGATCAAGAAGAACCTCGAGCCGGTGGCGCCCCACGTCGTGTTCCCGCCCGGCCACCACGCGCCCGATGGGCTCATCGTCTTTGACGTTTCCATCTCGGCGACGATCCTCACCAGCTGGATCCTCATCGGCGTGCTGCTGCTCGTGGCCTTCCTCATGACCCGCGGCCTGACGCTGATGCCGAGCAAGAAGCAGAACGCCATCGAGTGGCTCTACGGCGGCCTCTACTCGTTCGCCGAGGGCATCGGCGGACCGGCGGCGATCCGCTACGTGCCGCTGTTCGCGTCGCTCTTCGTCTACATCCTGTTCGCGAACTGGAGTGGCCTGATGCCGGTCATCGGCAAGGTCGAGTTCCTGCGAGCCCCCACGAGCGACGTGAACATCACCGTCGGCCTCGCGCTCGTGAGCTTCGTGATCTTCCACGTCGAGGGCGTCCGGTCACTCGGCGTCGGCGGCTACCTCGGCAAGTTCTTCCCGTTCGGGGAGTTCCGCCGCGGGATCGGCGCCGGCCTCATCGGCCTGTTCGTCGGGGTGATCGAGTTCCTGCTCGAGTTCATCAAGCCACTCACGCTGGCGATGCGACTCTTCGGCAACATCTACGGCGGCGAGGTCGCCCTCGGCGTCGTCACCGGACTCCTCATCGCGATCGTCCCGATCGCGATCTACGGCCTGGAGCTCATCCTCAACGTGGTCCAGGCCCTCATCTTCAGCCTCCTCACCCTCATGTTCACGCTCCTCGCCATCGAGGGGCCACACCACGAGGAGGAGCACGCCTCGGCCCAGGAACATGCCGCTCGGGATCTTGCCGACCCGGCATACGACGCGGCCGAGGCGATCCCCACCACCTAGGCCCAGTGGCTCCGGCGCGGTCCGGAGCGAACCAGGAGGAACGGACAGACCATGGAACTGCTCGGAGCTGGCCTCGCGGCGCTCGGCGTCATCGGCCCCGGCATCGGGATCGGCATCCTCGGCGGCATGACCAACGCCGCCATCGGCCGCAATCCCGACGCTGCACCGGCGATGCGCCTCCAGTTCATCCTCGGTGCGGCGTTCGCCGAAGGCCTCGGGGTGCTCGCGGTCGTCGTCGGCCTGCTGGCGATCTTCCTGAGCCCGGCCACCGCCTGACCACGGAACCCCGGAGACGATCGTGGACCTGCTAGCCGTCGCCGGCGGACTCGCTGCCGACGTCATCGCCCTGGCCGCGGAGACCGGGGGCGAGAGCGGCGGCGGCTTCCAGCTCAACCTGTTCTGGATCATCATCTCGTCGCTCAACTTCCTGTTCTTCTTCTTCGTCATCACCTGGTTCGCCTGGGGTCCGCTGACCCGGATGCTCAACGAGCGCCGTGAGCGGATCGAGCAGGGCCTCAAGGATGCGGAGCAGGCGCGACGGGACCGCGAGAGCGCCGAGCAGGAGCGGCTGGCAGCCCTGGCCGACGCCCGTCGGGAGGCGAGCGAGATCATCGCCCGCGCCCAGAAGGTGGCCCAGGAATCCCGCGAGGCCGACATCGCCGCGACCCGCAAGGAGCTCGAAGGCCTGCGGACCCGGGCGTCGGCCGACATCGAGGCCGAGAAGCACCGCGCCATCGCCGACCTGCGCGCCGAGGTCGCCGACCTCGCGCTCGCGGCCGCCGGTCGTGTGGTCGGCGAGTCCATGGATGGCGAGCGCCAGCGCCGGCTGGTCCAGGAGTTCCTGGCCGAGACCGGCTCCGGTGGGAGCTCCAGGGACTGATGGCCGCCCGTCGGTCCTCCGCACGGCGATACGCCGAGGCGATCTCGGAGCTGGCCCTCAGGGACGGCACCGAGGACGCCTGGTCGGTCGTGCTCGACGCCGCGGCTGCGGCCCTCGGCTCGTCCGAGGTGCTCCGCATCGTCGAGAACCCCGCGGTACCGCTCGACGACCGGCGACGGGCCATCCGGGCCGTGCTCGGCGTGGAGTCGATCGGCTCTGTCGTGGACGATCTCCTCAAGGGCCGGCGATCGCTGGGGACCACCGTGAGCGTGGTCCGCGGCGCGGCCCTGGGGCCGGTCCGCCGGCAGGTCGAGAACCTCGTCGACCTGCTCCTCCACCGCCGCCGCCTGTCCGTCCTCCCGGCGATCGCCCGTGAGTACAAGCGCCTGCTCGACCGTCGGCGCGGCATCACCGAGGCCGTCGTGACGACGCCGATGCCGCTCGCCGCGGACGACCTCGAGGCGGTTCGCACGCAGGTGCAGCAGCTCGCCGGCACGACCGTGGAGATCCGGGCCGAGGTCGACCCAGACCTTATCGGCGGCATCACGATCCGCCTCGGTGACCGTCTCCTCGACGCATCCGTCCGGGGTCGCCTCGAACGACTCCGCTCCCAGCTCCTCGCCGGCAGTCGGCCGGCCCACAGCTCGGGCGCGTAGCGCCGCGGCCCGAACGGAGGACCCATGGCCATCCGATCCGACGAGATCATCAGCATCATCAAGTCCCAGATCGACCGCTTCGACGAGACCGCCGAGATGCGGAGCGTCGGTACGGTCGTCGAGGTCGGCGACGGCATCGCCCAGGTCTACGGGCTCGGCGGCGCGCTCGCCTCGGAGCTCATCGAGTTCCCCGGCGGGGTCATGGGCATGGCCCTGAACCTCGAGGAGGAGACGGTCGGCTGCGTCATCCTCGGCAACGCCACCTCGATCCGCGAGGGCGACACCGCCAAGACGACGGGCCGTGTCGTGGAGGTCCCGGTCGGGCCCGAGCTGCTGGGCCGTGTCGTCGATCCGCTGGGCCGCCCGCTCGACGACAAGGGCCCGATCAACGCCACCCGGACCCGCCCGGTCGAGCGCATCGCCCCCGGCGTCATCGTCCGCCAGTCGGTCGACACTCCGGTCCAGACCGGCATCAAGGCGATCGACGCGCTCATCCCGATCGGCCGCGGCCAGCGCGAGCTGATCATCGGCGACCGGCAGACCGGCAAGACGACGATCGCCATCGACACGATCATCAACCAGAAGGGCAAGAACCTCGTCTGCGTGTACGTCGCCATCGGCCAGAAGCTCTCCACGGTGGCCAACACCGTGGCCATCCTCGAGCAGTACGGCGCGATGGACCACACGATCGTCGTGGTCGCCGGCGCCGAGGATCCCGCGCCACTCCAGTACCTCGCTCCGTACGCCGGGGTGGCGATGGGCGAGGAGGTTATGGAGAACGGCGTCGAGGTCGCCGGCCAGGGGCTCGTCAAGGACGCCCTCTGCGTCTACGACGACCTCTCGAAGCATGCGTGGGCGTACCGGGAGATGGCCCTCCTGCTCCGCCGGCCGCCCGGACGTGAGGCCTACCCGGGTGACGTCTTCTATCTCCACAGCCGCC
>DATHYZ010000056.1:0-2130 GCA_035458865.1 Candidatus Limnocylindrales bacterium | reverse complement strand
CTGATGGACCTGCACTTCCTCGGTGGGGCCACCACCGTCACCGGCTCGCAGTTCCTCCTGGAGACGCGGCGCGCCCGGGTCCTCGTCGACTGCGGGATGTTCCAGGGCGGACCCCACGAGGCGATCCGGAACCGGGTCCCGTTCGCCTTCGATCCGGCCGGCATCGACGCGGTCGTCCTGACCCACGCCCACCTGGATCATTGCGGTCTCCTGCCCGTCCTGGTCCGCGAGGGCTACCGGGGCTCCATCCATGCGACCGACGGGACCGTCGAGCTCGCCGAGCTGGTCCTGCGGGATTCCGGTCGGCTGCAGGAGGAGTTCGCGGAGCGAGCCGAGCGGCGGGCCCGGCGCGACCCCGACCGAGCGGCGGCGCGCGAGCGGCGCGACCTGGAGGCGCTCGAGGACGCCGTCGAGCTCGCCGAGCAGGGCGGGTCGGTCGACGGCGAGCGGGACCTGGAGGACGACCTGCGGGCCGGTGGGCCGGAGGCGGACGTCGACCTCGACGCGCCGCTCTACACGGAGGCCGACGCGCGCAGGGCAGCGACCGCCTTCCGGGGCCTCCGCTACGACGTCGAGCGGGAGGTGGCGCCCGGGGTCCACGCCACGCTCCTCGACGCGGGGCACATCCTCGGCTCGGCGATCGTCCGTCTGCGCATCGAGGCGGAGGATGGCGAGCCGGCCCGGACCATCGTCTTCTCGGGCGACCTGGGTCGACCGAACACGCCGATCATCCGGGACCCGACGCCGCTCGCGGAGGCCGACTACGTGATCTGCGAGACGACCTATGGCGGCCGCGAGCACGAGCCGCAGCGGGAGGCGATCCGCATCCTCGCCGAGACGGTCCGCCTGGTGGCCGAGCACGAGGGGGTCCTTCTCGTGCCGGCCTTCGCCATCGGGCGGACCCAGGAGCTGGTCTGGACCCTCGACCGCCTGATCGAGGCCGGCGAGATCCCGCTCCTTCCCCTCTTCCTCGACTCGCCGATGGCGTCGGAGGCGACCTCGATCTACCGCCGCCACGCCGGCTACTTCGACGAGACGACGCGTCGGCTGCTCGAGACGGGCTCATCGCCGCTCGACTACCCGCGGCAGAAGACGACGAACCGCGTCGCCCAATCGAAGGCGATCGCCCGGGCCCGCCGGCCGTACATGATCGTCGCATCGAGCGGCATGCTCACCGGGGGCCGGGTCCTCGCGCACCTCCGCGACCTCATCGATGATCCCGACGCGGTCCTCCTCTTCGTCGGGTACCAGGGGGAGGGGACCCTGGGGGCCCATCTCCAGGCGGGCGCCCGGACGATCCGGCTCGACGGGCAGGAACGGGCCGTCCGCTGCGCGATCCGGACCATCAGCGGCTTCTCGGCCCACGCCGACGAGTCGGAGCTCCTGGACTGGCTCGGGAACTTCGTCCGTGGCCGCAGCCCCGGCGATCCCGGAGTGCCTCGGCGGGTCTTCCTCGTCCATGGCGATCCGGAGGCCCAGGTGGCGATCGAGCCCAAGGTCCGCGCGCTCGGCTTCGACACGCTCGTTCCCCGCTGGCGACAGCGCGTCCCGCTCGACTGAACCCTGGTCGGGTCGGCCGACGGGACGACGGCGCATCAGGCGGGACGGCCATTCCCGACCGGACCGGGCTCCGGCGGCCCCGCGCTAGACTCCCGGGCCACGACCCGCGCCGGCGCCAACGAGGCGTCCGGGCACCGCCGACGAGGTACCAGGACGACGATGACCGTCGCGCCCCGCCCGCTCCACCCGCCCGCGCCCTTCACGGCCGCCGAGATCGAGGCGGTCCGGCGCGGCTTCCGCGGCGCCGGCCTCCTGCCGGGCCGGGCCTATCACGACCCCGACGTCTACGCCTGGGAGGTGGATCACGTCTTCTTCCGGGACTGGATCGTCGTCGGGCGGGAGGAGGAGGTCGCCGATCCCGGGACCTTCATGCTGCGCGACCACTTCGGGGAGTCGGTGCTCATCGTCCGCGGCCGTGACGGGGTCCTCCGGGCCTTCTACAACGTCTGCCGCCACCGGGGCACCGCCGTGGAGGAGCGCGAGTGCGGGACCGCGGTCCGCTTCCAGTGTCCCTACCACGCCTGGATCTACGACCTCGACGGCCGCCTCGTCCGGGCCAAGCACACCGAC
>DATHYZ010000055.1:0-12142 GCA_035458865.1 Candidatus Limnocylindrales bacterium | reverse complement strand
CACCGGGATGCTCCGCGAGGCGTGGAGCAGTGGCACGCCCACGACCAGCGTGGTCTGAGCGAACATGAGCACCGCCCAGGCACAGAGCCCCCCGAAGAAGCGCCCCCGGACCGAGAAGTAGTAGTCACGCCAGGAAGCCACGGCCCCCGGCTCGTCGGGCACGAGGGTGCGGGATAGGACATAGACCACGCCCGGTCCCGAGAGGTTGACGGCGAACGTCAGGAACGTCCAATCCAGATCGTGGGCCGACCAGTGCGTCCAGAACACCACCAGCACAGCGAGGAGCATCAAGCCCACGTAGGCCGCATGGACCCAGTACCTGCGGTGGGCCACGAACGCATGGGACAGGCCGTCCAGGAGGCGGACGGCGGCGAACGAGAGCACCAGCGTGTACGCGATCGAGAGGTACTCGAACAGGGTCATGGTGCTCTCCGCCTCGTGAGCCGCCGGTCCATGGGTGCCCGGCGCGGGGTGCGAGCCGTGATCAGGGCACCAGCGTGAACACGTGCTCCCAGGAACCGTCCGCCAGGTGCGTCGTCTCGGCCGATCCGCGTGCGCCCGACCAGGTGCCGGAACCGCCGATGACCGGTCTCGTCACGGTGGCGGCGAGCGCGATCGTCGAGCCGGCCGTGGGATAGATCGACGACCCCTCGATGATGAGCTGGTCGTTGCTCCCGTCGAGCACGAACACGATCGTGGTGATCCGCGTCTCCGCGCCGGCCGCCGCATCCACCCACGTGGTGGTCATCGTGGCGTCGAAGGAGCCGGGGCCGATGCCCTCGAAGGTCGCCTCGGCGTGGAACAGGCGCACGGTCCCGACGCCGTCGGCCGCTCCCGTGATGGTCGCGACGGGCGTCACGGCCGCGTGCGTGACGGTCACGGTCTCCGGGGCGCTCGGCTGGTCGCCCGAGCAGGCCGCGACCGCAAGGACGACGGCGCAGAGGGTCAGGGTGAGGATGGTCAGGGGTCGGGGACGCATCGGACGCTCCTGTATCGCACCGGGTTGTCAGCTCGCCCCAACAGGCCGCGTGGGGCTGGGACTGCCATACCCGGCCCCGGGACCTTCGGGGGCGATCGCGGGTTCCCTGGATCGCCCTTGCCGCCGACCCCGAGCATGCCACGCGTCTGTGGCGCCCGCGCATTGTACCGGTGTCGGAACACGCGGACGCGTGCGCCTCAGCTCGCTGGGGCGGACCGCGGGTCGGCGCGTGTCCCGGCCGGCGGCTCGTCGGCGAACCCCAGGCCGATGCGCACCCCTCCGCTGATGACGAGCCCGGTCCGTGCGGCGTCGGCCACGGCGGCGACCACCTCGTCGGGTCGGCCGGCGCCCAGCTGCGGATCGACCCGGAGGCGCATCGTCAGGACGGCCCGGCCCGACTCACCCGCGGGATCGTCCTCGACACCAAGGTCGAGCATGAACGGCCGCAGGTCGTACCCGACCACCCGGTCGGCCTTCGCCCGCTCGCGCGGCAGGCGGTCGGCGGACAGCAGGCGAACGACCGCCGGTTCGAGAGCGGCCCGGAGCGGGGCCACGGGTTCGGGCTCGGCCTCGACGAGGACCCGGTAGTCGGCCGCCACGACGGACGCCGGCAGCGACGGAGCTCCGATCCAGACGTCGTGGACATCGACCAGCGCATGGTCCGGGGGAAGGCACGTCTCGATGGCGGCCCGGACCTCGGCCCGGGTCCGGCGCTCCATGAGCAGGATCTCGATCGGCTCGGCGTCTGCCGTCATGCCGACCGGGAGCTGGACCGCCGCCGCGAGTCGGGGCCGCTGTCGCTCGCCGCCGGTGGTGACGAGCGGGAGCCCCGTCGCCGCGAGGGCAGCCTCCCACGCCGCGAGCTCGTCGCGCTGGGCGAGGCCACTGGCTCCGGGGCCGCGTCGGTAGACGATCCGCCAGCGCTGGACGGGCGTGCTCATCGGTCTCGGTGGCCCTCCCTTGCTCTGGTAGTCTGCGCCACGATGGAGGAGGGCGCCCGCCCCACGCCGCCCGTGCGCCGGGTCCGGATGCCGACCCCGCAGGTCGCGCTGGCGGTCCTCACGGCCCTCGTCGTGGGCACGCTCCTGTACCTCGGCGGCGACGCCCTGGGCCCGTTCGTCCTTGGGCTCCTTGTCGCCTACATCCTCGACCCGGTCGTCACCTTCCTGAACCGCCGGCTGCGCCTTCCGCGCTGGATCGGCATCCTGGCGCTCTACGTCCTGATCGTCGCCGTCCTGGTCCTGGTCGGCCGGATCACGATCCTCGCCCTGGTCGAGCAGCTGGCCGACTTCGTGGACCAGCTCCCCGAGCTCCTCCGCCAGTGGGTGGGGGCCCTCCAGGAGTTCGTGGCAGGGCTCGCCTGGCTCTCGGAGGAGGTCCGGGCGGAGATCGCCCTCCAGCTCGACGAGCTGGTCGCATCGCTGACGGGCGAGGGCCCGCGACCCGGCCTCGACGAGCTGCTCGGCTTCCTGCAGATCTTCCAGTTCGCCGGACCGATCGCCCGCGTCGCCACGTCGGTCGTCGCCTACTTCGTGATCCCGATCTTCGTCTTCTACCTGCTGAAGGACCGGCCGACCCTCGTCGCCGGCGCGCTCGATTCACTGCCGGAGACGTGGCGAGCCGATGCGAGAGCGCTGGGGCGGGTGATCGAGCGGGTCTTCGGGCGCTGGCTGCGCGGCCAGCTCCTCCTGGGCGTCGTCGTCGGCGTGGCGACGTTCGTCGGCCTCGAGCTCCTCGGGATCTTCGTCGACCCGGTGTTCACCAGGTTCGCGGTGTTCCTGGCCATCATCGCCGGCGTCCTGGAGCTCGTCCCGATCATCGGCCCGATCATCGCCGCCATCCCGGCGCTCATCCTCGGTGCCACGGGGGGCCTGGACGCGGCGATCGCGGTGCTGCTCCTCTACCTGCTGGTCCAGCAGCTGGAGAACAACTTCCTCGTCCCCAAGATCCAGGGCGATGCCGTCGACCTCCACCCGTCGGCCGTCCTGTTCGTCATCGTCCTGGGCGGGGCGCTCGGCGGTCTCCTCGGGGCGATCCTCGCGATCCCGGTGACCGCCACGGGGCGGGACGTGCTCCGGTACCTGTTCATGCGCCTCGCCCCGGAGCCGGTGCCGGTGTCCGAAGCCGAGACGCGGGCCCTCCGGCCGGCTGCCTGGCGCCGGGCCCAGGCCGCCGCGGCGGCGGCCGAGGCGGGCGGAACGACGGGCGGGGACGAGCCCCCCGAAGCAGGGGCCGACGCGACGCCGCCCGATCCCGAGCGGCCCGGCGGATCCTGACCGCGGCACGATGAGCCTGGATCCGAGCGTGCCGCCCGATCTCTACAAGGTGCTCCAGGTCGACCCCGAGGCGGACCCGGAGGTGATCCAGGCCGCCTACCACCGCCTGGCCCGCAAGTTCCACCCCGATGTCGGGGGTTCGGCGGACCCGGAGCGGATGGCCCGGCTCAATGCCGCCTGGGAGGTACTCGGGGATCCCGACCGGCGGGCCGCATACGACCGGAGTCGCGCGCGGCGTGTCGCCTCGGACCCGCTGCCATCGCCGCCTCCGGGGCCTGGACCGACGGCTGCGCCCGGCCCACCGACGGGGCACGCTCAATCGGTCTCGCCGGACTGGACGAGCGGCCGGTCGACCTCGGGTGGCGGCTACGACCCCTCGACGATGCGCGGGGCCGAGGGCCATGGCGCCGCCGGCCCTCCCCCGGGCAAGCCGTCCGGGACGGTCCTCGGCTTCGGGCGGTACGCCGGGTGGTCGCTCGGCGAGATCGCCCGCACCGACCTCGAATACATCGAGTGGCTCGATCGAGCGCCGATCGGCCGGGCCTACCGCGAGGAGATCGACGCCCTCCTGCGGAAGGCCGGCCGGCGTCGCACTGCGCCGCACGGCCAGCGCGAGGGGCGCGGCCTCTTCCGGCGCTGAGTCGGCGACCGGACGCTAGGCCGTCCCGGACCCGGGGTCGTGGGCGTGGACCCGCTCCTCGACCGCCTTCGGGATCGCCCAGTTCAGGAGGAACGGGGCGATCACCGTGGTGAGGACGACCGCGATCAGGACGGCACTGAAGAGCGACTCGGTCAGCACGCCGGCAGCGAGCCCCAGGGTGACCACGACGATGCCGACCTCGCCGCGGGGCACCATGCCGACGCCGACGGCGATCGAGCCCCATCGCCCGAGGCGACGGGCGCCGAGGATGCCGCCGAGCGCCTTGGTGACCACGCCGACGACGGCGAGCAGGATGGCCAGGGCGGTGATCGCCGGGTCGGCGAGGGCTCCGAGGTTGAGCTGGGCGCCCGTGAAGGCGAAGAAGAACGGCGTGAAGATCGAGGCCAGCGGCCGGATCTCGTGCTCGAGCTCCTCGCGCGCCTCGGTCTCGGCGACGATCAGCCCGGCGACGAAGGCACCGATGATGGCGGCCAGGCCCACGAACACGGCGAGCAGCGAGAAGGCCAGCATCATGAGGAACGCCGGGACGAGGGGCGTGTCGGCGAAGAGCGGCCAGGTGAAGGCCTCGCGCCGGACGCCGCGCGCCCGCCGGGCGATGGCGAACCCCAGGATGACGAGGGCCACTCCGGCGACGGCGGCCACGAAGGTCGTCGCCGACAGGTCGCCCTCGACAAGCCCCGACACGATGCCGATGAGGATGAGCGCCAGGACGTCGTCGATCACGGCCGCCCCCAGGACCACCCGTGAGAAGGCCCGATCGAGCACGTTCATGTCGGCGAGGACCCGACTCGTGATGCCGATGCTGGTCGCCGCCAGGGCAAGGCCGATGAACGCCGCGGTCCCGAACGGCTCGTTGATGGCCACCCCGATGGCGAAACCGGCCGCGATCGGCAGGACCATCGCGATGAGAGCCGTCAGGACGGCCGGACGGCCGACGGCGAAGAGGTCGTCGAGCCGGACCTCGAGGCCCACGGCGAAGAGCAGGATGACGACGCCGATCTCCGCGAAGACCGCCGCGGTCTCACCGGGCTCGGGGAGGCCGATGAGACCACCGAGGGCGAAGGGACCGACGAGGAATCCGCCGATCAACTCGCCGACGACGGCAGGCTGACCCAACCGCCTGGCCGCCTCCTCCCCGAGCTTTGCGGCGAGGAGAAGGAGGAACAGCCCGAAGAGCACCTCGGTAGGGGCGGTCGACGCAGCCAGGGTGATCGGGTCGGCGGGGACGCCGCCTTGGAGCAGGGTGAAGGGCACCGGATCGGACCTCCCTCAGGTCAGGTAGCGCATCCAGAGGTAGACGGAGCTGATCGCCAGGGACAGCAGGGTCACCGGGATACCGTACCGCACGAACATCCGGAAGCTGATCGGATGGCCCGCTCGCGCTGCCATGCCAGAGGCGACGACGTTCGCGGAGGCACCGACGATCGTGGCGTTGCCGCCGAGGCAGGCGCCGAGAGCGAGCGCCCACCAGAGCGGCTCGATCGGGACTCCGGCATTGCCGAGCTCGAAGACGACCGGGATCATCGTCGCCGTGTAGGGGATGTTGTCGATGACCGCGGAGGCGACCCCCGAGAACCACAGGAGCCCGATCGTCGTCAACGTCGGATCGCCGCCGGTCAGCTGCAGGAGGCCGTCGGCGATCCGCTCGACGATGCCCGCGGCCACGATCCCCTCGACGACGATGAAGAGGCCGACGAAGAAGGCGATCGTCGGCCACTCGACCTCGTCGAGCGCCGCGTGGATGTCGCGGCTGGTCACGAGCAGGAGGACCGTCGCGCCGGTCAGGGCGATCGTCGCCGGTTCGAGACCAAGCGTCCCGCCCAGCAGGAAGCCCACGATCGTCAGGCCCAGGACGAGCAGGGATCGGCGAAGCAGGCCGACATCGGTGATGACCTGGTCGGCGTCGAGGGAGGCCAGGGCGACGTCGACATCGACGGTGGAGGAGACCGAGCGTCTGAGGACCCACCCCAGCCAGCCGAGGGACGCGGCCAGGACGACGATCGCCACCGGGGCCATGTTGACGAGGAAGTCGACGAAGTCGAGGCCGGTCGCCGCCCCGATGAGGATGTTCGGCGGATCGCCCACGAGGGTCGCCGCGCCGCCGATGTTCGAGGCCAGGATCTGGGCGATCAGGAACGGGAGCGGCGATACCCCGAGTGTCGCCGCGACGAAGAGGGTGACGGGCGCGATCAGCACCACCGTGGTCACGTTGTCCAGGAACGCCGAGAGCACGGCCGTCACGAAGGCGAGGACGATCAGCAGGCGGATCGGGTCGCCTCCTGCGGCATGGACCGAGCGGATCGCGACCCATTGGAAGAAGCCGGTCTCTCGCAGGACGCCGGCGATCACCATCATCGAGGCGAGCAGGAGGATGACATCGAGCTCGACGGCGGCCAGGGCCTCCTCCTGGGTGACGATGCCCAGGACGACCATCGCCACGCCGCCGGCGAGGGCGGCCACCGTCCGGTCCAGCCGTTCGGTCGCGATGATCGCGTAGGTGGCGAGGAAGACCGCGGCGGCGATCCAGGTGTCCACGTCTGGGCCGATCAGCCGTCCGACGGCCGCTGGCCGGTCGGCGGGAGTCCCATCGTGGCGAGGTAGGCCAGCTCCAGGCGGTCGAGGTAGCCGATGGGCCGGCCGTCGGCGTCGATCATGTAGACGCCGGAGAGCCCGTCCTTGAGCATCCGTCGGAACGCGGCAACGACCGTCGCATCGGGTGGGACCACGGCCGGCGGCAGCATCGCCTCGCCGGCGATCCGAGCCTCGACCTGCTGGCCGAACCGGGCCACGTCCTCGACCGAGCTGAGATCGGACATCAGGGCCTCGGGGATCGTATTGGCGAGCACGTCCTCCACGAGGTCGCGGATCCGGATCACCCCGATCATGATCCCGGCGTCATCGACGACCCCGATGAGACGGGTCGAGGGCTGGTGGGCTGCTCGACGGAGGACCTCGAGGAGATCGTCCCCCGTATGGACCAGCAGGGGCTCGATCGCCAGGAGCTGCACGCAGTCGGCGACGCGGGCTGAGCGGTCGAGCCGGGCCTCGGGGCGCTCACGATGGTCGGGGGCGTCGTCCGTCACGGTCCCGTCCTCCAACGTCGGCCGCGATGGGCGCAGCGGCCGCATCCTGGCGAGGAGTCTAGCCGTGCCAGCGGGCCCGGCGGCGGCCGGAGCGCAACTGCCGACCAGGTCCCCGGTCAGCCCCCTTGCCGGGCGTATCCGCGGCTGGGGCGCGTCACCATTCCGCTCTGGCCTGCCGGATGTTGATGCTCTGGAGGACGCCCAGGCCGAGGGCCAGGCTGATCAGCGAGGCGCCCCCGTGCGTGACGAACGGCAGCGGGATCCCGGTGATGGGCATGATCCCGATGACCATCCCCACGTTCACGACGAGCTGGAACAGGAGCATCGAGGCCATCCCGCTGGCAAAGGCCACGCCGAACGGGTCGCGCGAGCGCCAGGCCACGAGGAGGATGCGCCACAGCAGGAGCACGAACAGGGCGAAGACGACGATGCCGCCGACGAGCCCGAGCTCCTCGGCCAGGATGGCGAAGACGAAGTCCGTCTCCTGGACGGGCAGGAAGTCAAGTTGGTTCTGGGTCCCGTTCGTGAGGCCCTTGCCGAGGATGCCGCCAGACCCGACCGCGACCTGTGACTGGTAGAGCTGGTAGCCCGCGCCCTGGATGTCCGCGCCGGGATCGAGGAAGGCCGTGATCCGCTCCTTCTGGTAGTCACGCAGGATGTTCGACCAGATGAACGGCATCGCCGCGATCGTGCTCGCAGCCAGCAGCCCGAGCCAACGCATGCTGGCGCCGCTCATGAAGAGCATCCCCGCGAGGATCGCCCCGAAGACGAGCGACGTGCCCAGGTCG
The DNA here is from genome assembly GCA_035458865.1 of Candidatus Limnocylindrales bacterium. Lineage (GTDB taxonomy): Bacteria > Chloroflexota > Limnocylindria > Limnocylindrales > CSP1-4 > DATHYZ01. The sequence continues at coordinate 4,355 of DATHYZ010000055.1, read as the reverse complement.
GGCTGCATCAGCACGAGGATCCATGGTGGGACGACGAGAAGGCAGGCGCCCAGGATGACCATCAGCGAGTCGAGCCGGTCGTGGCGCGCGGCGAGGTAGTTGGCGAGGACGGCGATCATGATCACCTTGGCCAGCTCGCTGAACTGGAACGAGAGGGGCCCGAGGTAGATCCACCGCTGGGCGCCACCGACCCCGTCGCCGACGACCAGGGTCAGGGCGAGCAGAGCCAGGTTGAGGCCGTAGAGGGGCCAGGCGAAGGTCCGCAACCAGCGGTAGTCGAAGGCGGTCGCAGCGGCGAAGGCGACGATCGCCAGGGCCGCCCACAGCAACCCCCGGGTGAACGTCGAGCCGGTCTCGAGGGCCGAGTCGCCCCCACTGATGCTGTTCGTGTAGGCCATGACGAGGCCGATCCCGAGCAGCAGCGCGGCGTAGACGGTCAGTTGGATGTCGTACAGGCGCCAGACCGCGCCGGCCGAACGGCCGACCCAGGCCGATGCCCGAGCGGACTCGGCGTGCAGGACGCCCATCAGCGGCCACCTCGGCGGATGTCGCGGCGATGCTCGGACATCGTCAGTTGCCGTAGAAGTTGCCGCGCTCGAGGAGATCGACGCGCGTGTAGTCCTGGGTGATCCCGAAGTGGAGCTGGAGCCACTTCTTGGCGATCTCGGTCGCCGCGTTCCCCCGGGTCCGGGAATCGTAGGCGAAGACGACGACCGCGAGCTCGGAATCCGTCCGGGCCATCGCCTTCATGCCGGTCGGATCGTCGGCGGTCCGGTAGGGCTCCTTGGGGATGAAGCCGGCGAACCAGGAGTGATAGGGGAGGCGGCCCCTGCTGTCGCGGACGCCGAACTCGGCCGTCCCCGTCTTGCCGGCAACGACGACGGGCATGTCGACGAGGTTGTAGGTGTGCCGGATGAGGACGACGTTGCGGGCAGCCTCACGCATGTCCCGGAGGACGGCGGGGTCGACGTCCATGGTGTGGCGGACCGTGGGCTCGAAGTCCTTGACGACCTCCCCATCCGGACCGAGCACCCGACGCACGACCGTGGGCTCGTACACCGTCCCGCCGTTGGCGAGTGTCGCGTACGCGTTGAGGAGCTGGATCGGCGTCACCACGTCGTAGCCCTGGCCGATGCCAGCGTGGTAGGTCTCGCCGGCGAAGATCGGCTGCCCCAAGGTGTCGAGCTTCCACTCGTTCGTCGGCACGATCCCGGCGACCTCGCCGGGAAGGTCGATCCCGGTCCGCTCGCCGAATCCGAACTCGTTCGCCCAGTACCCGAGGCGATCGATCCCGAGCATCCCCGCCAGCTGGAAGAAGTAGGTGTCGCTGGAGTGACCGAACCCGCAATCGAGGTCGCAGGGACCCCAGCCGCGACGGTTCCACTCGTAGAACTTCGTCGAGCCGAGGGTCAGGTAGGGCTTCGTCTGGACCTTGGTGGAAGCGCGCACCTTCCCGTCGGCGATCGCCCCCGTCCCGGTCACGAGCTTGTACGTCGAGCCAGGTGGGTAGTGGGCGGCGATCCCGTGGTTCAGGAGCGGCTTGTCCGGGTTCTGGAGCAGCTGCTGGTAGTCGGCCACGGAGATGCCCCGGGCGAACAGGTTGTTGTCATAGGTCGGCAGGCTCACGAGCGCGAGCATCTCGCCGGTCTGGGGGTTCATGACCGCGACCACGCCACGCTTGATGCCGACGATCTCCATCGCCCAGCGCATGGCCTCTTCCGCGTAGCGCTGCTCCTGGACGTCGATCGACAGCTCGAGCGAGGCGCCGGCGACGGCCGGGCGGACGGTCTGGAGGACCTGGAGCCGGCGGCCCAGGGCATCTCGCTCGACCTCCTCGATGCCGTAGGTGCCGCGCAGCTCGGACTCGTAGGTCGCCTCGACGCCGGCAACTCCCACGAGATCATCCGGCAGGTAGCCCTTCGTCTTCAGTCCCTCGTAGGCCTCCGGGCTCACCGGCCCGGTGTACCCGAGGATCTGCGACACGAGTGGCCCGAGCGGGTAGGACCGTGTCGGCTCCACGACGACCGACACCCCGGGAAGCTCATCGGCGTGCTCCGCGATGAGCCGGGCCGTGTCCTCGGGGACGTCGCGGGCGATCCGGACCTGGTCGAACCTCGACCCGGCGTTGGCATCGATCGTGGTGTTGATGTCCGCGGGTTCCAGGCCGAGCAGCCCGCCGAGCCGGCCGACCACCAGCTCGCGACGGTCGAGCGGCAGATCGGCGGGGCGGACCTTCACCGAGTAGGTCGGGATGTTCTTGACGAGCTCGATGCCGCTGCGGTCGTAGATCAGGCCTCGCGCCGAGGGGATCGCCTGCTCGACGCGCCCGTTCCGGGCGGCGATCCCAGCGAACTCCCCACCCTGGATGATCTGGAGCTGCGCGAGGCGTGCCGTGAGGGCGCCGACTCCGATCACGACCGCCAGGCCGAACACGGCGAAGCGCACCGGTCGACGCATCGCCCCGGCATCATCGGCGGTCCAGGTGCTCACCAATCCACCCGTTCGGCTTCCAGGCGCCGGACCCGCAGTGCCACGGCCAGTGGGCCGACCACGCCGGCGATCACCGCGTCGTAGACGGCGCCCGGCAGCAGGGTCGGCAGCGGGTTCGAGAGGTCGATGGGCCCGCCGAGAGCTTGATAGAGGGCAGCGAGGGTCACGGAATAGAACAGACTCAGGACGAAGGCGATGGGTATCGGCGCCAGGTATCGCACCGGCGCCAGGAGTCGGGCCATCCCGACGGCGCCGCCGGCGCACAGGAGCAGGACGAACGCGGTCGATCCGATGGGGCGCGGTGCCAGCAGATCGATCGCAAGACCGCCGATGAAGGCGGCGGCAAGACCTGCGTCGAGCCCGAGCGCGACGCTGAGGATGACGACATAGATGAGCACCAGGTGGGGATGCGCCCCGCCGATGGAGATGTACGGCCAGAGCGATAGCTCGAGGAGGGCCGCGGCCACCGACCCGACCGCGGCGAGTGTCAGGGCCATGGCGTCGAACCTCGATCGAAGGCGCTGGGCCGCCGACCCAGCGGACCACACCCCGGCAGGGTTCCAGGGGCGTCCGAGCGAGTATAGGAGGCCCCCTCGAGGTCGGCAATGACCCGGTCGGCGAGGGGCCCGAGGACCACCCAGCTGGCTTGCGAGCGATATGCCCGACTCGTGGTCAGATGTTGCACGTGGAACAGGGCCGCGTGGACGCCGTGGTCGCGCCTCCGGCTGTCCCGCCGGAACGAGGTGGGACCGTCGATCACCGCCAACGGTCCGATATGGGCCGATGCAGTCGCGGCCGCCATGATGTCCGAGTGCCCCGTGAAAGGCCGGACCCCTCGTCCCCTGCTAGAATCCCAGATGTGATCCCGTCCTCCGTCGGCGGCTGAGTGGGCCGCATCGTCGCTTGCGCCAACCAGAAGGGCGGCGTGGGCAAGACCACCACCGTCGTCAACCTCGGGACCTACCTGGCGCTCGCTGGCGACCGCGTCCTCATCGTCGATCTCGACCCCCAGGGGAACACGACGAGCGGATTCGGGATCGACCGGGGATCGCTCGAGCGGTCCGTGTACGACGCCCTGACCGGTGCCACCTCGCTCGAGGAGCTGGTCCAGGATGCGGCCGTGCCGGGCCTTCGGATCGTCCCGGCGGCGATCGCCCTGGCCGGAGCAGAGGTGGAGCTCGCCACGGTCGATCAGCGGGAGCGTCGGCTTCGCGCCATGCTCCGTGACATCGCCACCCGGTACGACCACGTGCTCGTCGACTGCCCGCCATCGCTTGGGTTGCTGACCGTCAATGCCCTCACCGCGGCGGACGAGGTCCTCATCCCGATCCAGAGCGAGTACTACGCGCTCGAGGGTCTGACCCAGCTGATCGCCACGATCAACCTCATCCGTGACCACCTCAACCCGGACCTGGCGGTCCGCGGCGTGGTGCTGACGATGTACGACTCCCGCACCAACCTGTCGGCGCAGGTGGCCGACGAGGTGCGCGCGCACCTCGGGAGCGCCGTCTTCCGGACCGTCGTGCCGCGGAGCGTCCGCCTCTCGGAGGCCCCCAGCCACGGCGTGCCGATCGCGCTCTACCGTCCCGAGTCGAAGGGGGCGCTGGCCTACGAGGCGCTCGCCGCGGAGTTCCGCGCCCGGGACCACCGCGGCGACGTCATCCCGGACCCATCCATCGCCGATCCGTCCATGGCCGACACGGGGGCGAGCCCCGCGCTCACACTGGTGGAGTCATGACAACGCCGACCGACCGCCCGGGCCTCGGACGAGGTCTCGCATCGCTGATACCGCAACGACCGACGCCGGTCGCTGCGCCGGCCGAGATCCCGATCTCCCGGATCCGCCGCAACCCATACCAGCCGCG
>DATHYZ010000054.1:0-22182 GCA_035458865.1 Candidatus Limnocylindrales bacterium | reverse complement strand
GGTCACCCTTCGTCGCCCCCGAGCTGGTTCGAGGCCCCCCGCTCGAGCGAGCGTCGAGCCTGCCACACGCGGACGCGCTGGGCCCCCGCGTAGACACGACGCCCCAGGCCGTCGACGACCAGGTCCCAGGCCCCGACGTAGATGACCTCGCGACCGCCGAAGCCCGTCTTGAAGTGGGCGATCCCGGGATGGGCCAGGCCCCACAGGTCGTAGGTCTCGGCGCCGGCCTCGCGGCTGCGGCGGATGGCCTCCCACTTCAGGAGGTAGTTGCCGCGGGATTCGGCGCCCAGTGCCGTCATGCCCCCGTAGGGTTCGACGACCCGGGTGCCGACCCGAACGAGGAAGAGCGTGGCCACGGCTTGGCCGTCGGCGGTTTCCGCGAACAGCAGCGAGGCTCGACCGCGCGGACGGAACGCCTCCCAGACGGCACGATACGAGGCCTCCGTCCGGATGTGGAAGCCGGCCCGGCTGGCCGTCTCGCGGTAGATCTCGTAGAACTCCGGCAGCCGGTCGCTCTCGGCCTCGACGACGCGGACCCCCGCCGTCCGCGCACGGTTGACGTACTGGCGCCACTTCTTCCGCAGGTCGGACCACAGGGCGCCCTCGTCCGCCCGGAGGTCGATGAGGCGCGTCCGGTCCGGCTGGATCGGAGGCGCCGGCCGCCATCCGGAGGCCGCCAACGCATCGCGGAACGCACCGCCGTCGTCCTCGGGACCGTCACGCTCGATCTCGGGGTCGATGCGCAGGTGGGAGGTCCGCCCGAGCGACGAGGCCAGCTCCTCCCGCAGGCGCCTCGTGAGGGGCGCGACGGCACCGGCCGGGTCTGCGGTCCAGACCGGGCCGCGGGGCGCGTAGGCGAAGGCCCACGGCAGCGGTCGGGGCTGTCGGGCGAGCACCTGCAGGCCGGCCGGACCGACCGGTCCGTCCACGGCGATGCGGGTCGACCGCCAGCCGTTGGCGGCCTTGACGTCTGCCCATGCCGGCAGCTGGAGGTAGGAGCCGCGCGGGGCCGCCTCGACGAGCGCGTCCCAGGCCCCCGGGTCGCGCTCGACGTCCATGGCCATGGATCCGCCGGGGGTCTGACCACCTTCGACCTCGCCCGTGGATGGCCCAGCGGAGCGGTCGCTCGGTCCGCTCATGAGCGTGCTCGCTCGCCGCGCACCGAGCGGACGGCGATCCGGACGACCTGGTCGAGCTCGGTGATGTGGAGCACCTTCGACAGACCCGCGTAGACGATGAGAGCGACGGCCGTGGCGACGACGGCCTCGAGCAGGGCGGCGACCTTGCCGAGATCCGGACCCAGGAGGACTCCGACGGCCATGAGGGCGAGGGCTGCCGGCACTGCGGCCGCGAGGGCAAGGGCCGCGAAGCCGCCCCAGGCCCGGAGCTGCGCCCGGGCGCCGAAGGACGGGTTCACGGCAGCGAGCCGCCAGAGCAGGATCGCCACCTCCACCCAGGATCCGATGGCGATCCCCAGGGCCAGGCCGATCAGGCCGAGCGGCACGATGGTGGCGACCGAGACGACGACGTTGACGGCGACCGACACGATGGCCGCGGCGACGGGGGTCTTCGTGTCCTGGGACGCGTAGAAGGCGCGGGCCAGGATGGCGATGGCCCCGTGGGCGGCGAGGCCGAGGAGGAAGACCAGGAGGACGCTCGATGTCAGGTCGATGGCGGCCTGGTCGAACCGGCCGTAGTCGAACAGCAGGGTCACGATCTGGACACGGGTGACGATGGCGGTGGCCGTCACGAACATCATGGCATAGGCCAACGGGCGCAGGGCCGCGGAGACCATGCGGGCCAGCTCCCGCGCGTCGCCCCCAGCGGCGGTGCGCGAGAGGGTCGGCAGGAGGACGATCCCGAGGGGGACGGCCAGGAAGCCGATGGGCAGCTGGAGGATCGTGAAGGCGACGTAGTAGGCGGTGATCGACCCGGCGACCAGCGTCGACGCGAGGGTCGTGTTGACGATGAAGGTGATCTGGGCCGCGCCCATGCCGATCGCCCGCGGCACGAGCAGCGCGAAGACCTTCCGTGCGTCGGGATCGTCGCGCTGGATCCTGGGCTCGTAGGCGAACGTGGTCCGGCGCCGGACCGCAGGCAGTTGGACGAGGAGGTGGCCGGCCGAGCCCGCGACCACGCCAACCGCCAGGGCGGTGACACCGAGGCTCGGCCCAAGGAGCAGCGCCGCGACGATGATGCCGAGGTTGTACGCGATGGGTGCCAGGGCAGCGGCCGCGAACCGGCCGGACGCGTTCAGCAGCGCGGTCACCACCGCCCCGAGGGCAAGGAAGATCGGCCCCAGGATCATCAGCCGCGAGAGATCCACGGTGAGCGCCGTCGTCGCCTCGTCGAAGCCAGGAGTGATCAGCGGGACGAGCGCCGGGGCGGTGATCCAGAAGAGGATCGACAGCCCGACCGAGGCGACGAGCGTCAGGTTCAGGACGGTCGAAACGACCTTCCAGGCGCGGGCCTGCGCCTCCCCTGCCAGGAGCGCCGAGACCACCGGGACGAGGGCCGAGGCGATGGCGCCGGCCGCGACGAGCTGGAAGATCAGGTCGGGGATCCGGAACGCGGCGAAGAAGGCGTCCACGTCGCTGGTGACGCCGAACACGCCGGTGATCACGGTCATGCGCAGCCAACCGAGGATGCGCGAGACCAGGAAGGCCCCGGCGACGATGATCCCGGCTCGCGCCAGCGCGACGGTCATGGCTCTGTCGACGGTTCGGGCCGACGGTCCGTGGCGCCGGCGGGTGCGGTCTCGACCGCGTCGCCCGAAGCGGAGCGAGCGCGACCGGACTCGGTCGCCCGGGGGTGGGCGGTCCGATAGGCGGCACGCAGCCGGGCCGGCGAGACGTGGGTGTAGACCTGTGTCGTCGCCAGGCTGGAGTGACCCAGGAGCTCCTGAACCACCCGGAGATCCGCGCCCCCGTCGAGCAGGTGGGTCGCGAAGGAGTGACGCAGCGTGTGCGGCGACACCCCCGGGGGCAGCCCGGCCCGCCGCCGCAGACGGTCGAGTCGGCCGCGCAGGCCGCGGACGCCCAGTGGGCCGCCCCGGTGGTTGAGGAACAGGATCGACGGTTCCGGGCCCGGAACAGGCTGCCGCGCCAGCAGGATCCGGCGCCCGCCGCCGAGGTACTCGGCGAGCGCCTCGCGGGCCGGCCGCCCGAGCAGCCCGATCCGCTCCTTGCGGCCCTTGCCCAGGACCCGGATCTCGCCGCGGCGCAGATCGACGTTGCGGACGTCGGCCGCGGCGAGCTCGCTGATGCGGAGACCCGCTGCATAGGCCGTCTCCACGATCGCCCGGTCGCGCTCGGCCAGGGCGACACCAAGGGCCACGCGGGGGCTCTCCCCGATCGCCGCCAGGTCCTCGTCGACGACCGCGAGGAGCGACTCGATCTGGCCGACCTCCAGGACCTTGGGCAGGCGACGCGGCTGCCGTGGGGTCGCGATCAGGCCCCAGGGATCCCCGGACGCCAGGTCGTTCCGGGCCGCCCACCGATGGAACGAGCGGATCGCCGCGAGCCGCTGGGCCACCGAGGTCCTGGCATGGTCCTCCGAGATCCGGGCGAGGTACGCCCGAAGATCCGCCCTCGTCGGCTCACGCCAGTCGACACCGCGCTCGTCCAGCCAGCGCAGGTAGGCGCCGACCGCGGTCCGGTAGGACCGCTGCGTGTGGACGGACGCGTCACGGGCGGCGAGGCTGGCGAGGAAGCGATCGAGGACGGGTGGGCCGGCGGGCTCGGGACTCACGCGTCGCCGGTCGGCGTTCGGCCATTGTCCCCCGTCGAGCGACGCGGCCGGCGACCGGCGCTGCCGCCCCGGGCGGGGCCTCGCCCAGCGGACCGGCGCCCGCTCCCGCCGCCGCGGCGTGGGCGGGCCAGCGCCTCCGGATCCGGCGGGCCTCCCGTGAGCCGGGCCCCGACCAGGGCCGAGGCGTCCGCAGGGAGATCGATCTTCGATCCGCACGCCAGGCAACGGCCCTCGGCCTCGCCGGACCGGGCGACCGGGGCGCCGTCGACGTCGTGGACGGCCCCGACCGGCTCCATCGACGTCGTGGCGTCGCACTTGGGATACCGGGAGCAGCCCCAGAAGACGCTGCCCGTTCGACGCGCCCGGCGCGCCACCAGGTGACCGTCACGGCACTTGGGACAGCCGACCTCGAAGGGCAGCTGGTCGGGTGGCGGCGGGCCGGTCCGGTGGATGTAGGTGCAGGCCGGGTAGCGGTCACAGCCCACGAAGGATCCGAAGCGACCGCGCTTGGCGACGAGGTGGCCGCCCTCCGTCGACCCGCACGTCGGACAGGCATCCCCGACGCCCTCCAGCTGCGGACCGGTCCCCTCCCCCGCGGATCCGTCGCCGCCAGCCTCCTCCGAGCCCGGGATGGGACGGGTCTCCTGGTGCTCCGGGTAGAGGGAGCAGGCGAGGAACTCACCGTAGCGACCCAGACGGACGACCATCGGGTGGCCCTCTGAGCACACCTCGTCCGAGGGCCGGGTCGTGAACTCTGCCCGCTTGAGCTCCTTCGACTTCAACTCGACGAGCGATCGCAGGGGCTCGTAGAACCCGCGGACCAGCGGCACCCACGGTCGCTGACCGGAGGCCACCTCGTCGAGGTCGTGCTCCATGCGGGCGGTGAAGTCGAAGTCCACGAAGTCGCCGAAATGGCCCACGAGCAGGTCGGTGACGATCTCGCCGACCTGCTCCGGGCGGAGCCGCCGATCCTGGACCTTCACATAGCCGCGGTCGACGATCGTCGAGATCGTCGCAGCGTAGGTGGACGGTCGACCGATGCCCTTCTCCTCGAGCGCCTTGACCAGGGAGGCCTCGGTGTAGCGAGGCGGCGGCTCGGTGAAGTGCTGCTCCGGGTGGATCTCGAGGACCGTGGTCCGATCGCCCTCGCGAAGCTCGGGCAGGCGGCCCTCCGGCGCGTCGTCGTCGCCGTCGTCACGACCCTCCGTGTAGACGCGGGCGAAGCCATCGAAGACCGTTCGCGTCGCCGAGGCACGCAGCTCGTAGTCGTCGGCGACGAGCGACGCCGTGGACGTCTCGAGCTGCTTGGCTGCCATCTGGCTGGCCAGGGCCCGTTGCCAGATCAGGCGATAGAGGCGCGCCTCGTCGCGGCCGAGCTGGCCCTCGAGGGCGAGGGCGTCACGAGCGAAGGAGGTCGGACGGATGGCCTCGTGAGCCTCCTGGGCATTGCGGGAGCGGTTCCGGTAGACCCGGCCCTTCTCGGCCGCGTACTCGGCCCCGAAGCGGCCCCGGATCACGTCACCCGCCTCGGCCATCGCCTGGCGGGACATCGCGACCGAGTCGGTCCGCATGTAGGTGATGAGCCCGACCTGGCCCTCTCCCGGCAGCTCGATGCCCTCGTAGAGGCGCTGGGCGACGCTCATCGTGCGCTTGGGGCTGAACCCCAGCTTCCGACTCGCTTCCTGCTGCAGGGTCGAGGTGGTGAATGGCGGGGCCGGATTGCGCGAGGTCCGCTTGGTGCCGACCGAGGCGACCTCGGGCCGGGTCGCCTGGAGTGCCTCGGCGTGGCGGGTCGCCGTCTCGCCGTCGCCGATCTCGGGCTTGTGGCCGCCGATCCGGACGACCTCGGCCTGGAAGGTCGCGCCGTCGGGGGCCGCCAGGGTCGCCCCGAGGGTCCAGTACTCCCGGGCGACGAAGGCCCGGATCTCACGCTCGCGCTCGACCACGAGCCGGACCGCGACCGACTGGACCCGCCCGGCCGAGAGCCCGGACCGGACCTTGCGCCAGAGCAGCGGGCTGAGGGTGTAGCCGACGAGGCGGTCGACCACGCGGCGAGCCTGCTGCGCGTCCACGAGGTCGAGGTTGATGGACCGGGGATGTTCGAACGCCTCGCGGATCGCCCCTTCGGTGATCTCGTTGAAGGTGACCCTCCGGGCCTTCTCGGGCGGGAGCGCGATCGCCTGCGCCACGTGCCAGGCGATCGCCTCGCCCTCGCGGTCGAGGTCGGTGGCAAGGTAGACGGCGTCGGCCCGACGAGCCGCCTTCTCGATCGCCCCGAGCTGCCGCCGACGGTCGGCGACGACCTCGTACTGGGGCGCGAAGTCATGCTCGATGTCGACCCCGAACTCGCCCTTGCCCGGGTTCTCGGGCAGGTCGCGGACGTGGCCGTACGAGGCGAGCACGGTGTACCCGGCCCCGAGGTAGCGCTCGATGGTCTTTGCCTTCGCCGGCGATTCGACGATGACGAGGTTGGTCCCCATGTCGGCGCGGAGTCTAGCACCGGCCCCAAGCCTGACCGCTCGAATGGCCGTCGGTGGCCCGTGCCGCTACCCCGCCGACGCCTCGTCGGCGTGCAGCGCTCCGGCGTCGGCGGCGAGCGTCGTCAGACCTCGCGGATCCGGCGGAGGAAGTCCTCGTCGAGGTCCAGGTCCTCGTCGGGCTCGCCGGCGACCTGGTCCTCGTCGATCGCCTTGGCGCTCCCCGACGCGGCTGCCGCCGGGATCTCGACGAACCGGATGAACCGGTACGGGAAGAAGAAGGTCCCGGCGGAGTCATCGATGAAGACCGGCCGGGTCCCGCTGAGCGTCCGCAGGTTCGTGAGCAGGAGGCCCTGGTCGGCCGGCTCGGGCATCCGGAACAGGTCCGCGATCAGCGGCTGCTCGTTGGCGATGTGGATGACGGCGTTCCGGATCATCGGCGGGCGTACTCCGACAGCGGGACGGGGCGATCGACCGCCCCGGGCGACCCCGGCAGAACATCGGCCGGTCGCTAGGTCTGGCGAGGCTAGCACCGGGTCGATACCCGGGCAACGGGGTCATCGGGCTACCGCAGGACCCGGACCTCCGGCGGCCGGTCCCGCCGATGGCCGGGTCGCCAGGAGGCCAGCTGGACGGTAGCGTCCGAGTCCCTGGACGGCGAGACCGGCAAGCTCCAGGCGGGCGAGGACCGCCAGGACACCGGCGGTCGGCAGCTCGAGCGAGATGGCGATCTCGTCCACGGTCGCGTCGGCGGTGGCCAGGCGCTCCATGACCCTGGCGGCCGTCGGTCCCAGATCGGACAGGCCGGGCACGACGATCGGCGCTCGCTCCGCCCCAAGACCGAGGTCCTCGAGCAGCGAGGGAAGGTCGGACACGATGCGGGCGAGACCGTGGTGCTCGCGCAGGAAGCGGAGACCGCCCGCCGCCGTCGGGGCGTCCATCGAGCCCGGGACGACGAAGCACTCACGGCCCTGCTCGAGCGCCCAACCAGCCGTGATCAGGGCACCGCTGCCGACACCCGCCTCGACCACGACGGTCGCGTCGGCCAGCCCACTGACGAGCCGATTGCGCCGGGGGAAGGACCAGGTGGCTGCCTCCCGCCACGGAGCGAACTCGGAGACCACGGCGCCGCCGCGGCCGACCATCGCGTCGGCGAGCTGGCGATGCACCCGGGGCGTCAGGACGCCGTGGCCGCTGCCGAGCACGGCCACCGTCCGTCCGGACTCGTCGAGGCAGGCCCGATGGGCCGCGCCGTCGATGCCGAGCGCGAGACCGGAGACGACCGTCACCTCGGCGCGAGCCAGCGCGCCGGCGATCCGGGCGGCGGCACGGCGGCCCCCCTCCGAGGGGCGACGGGTGCCGACCACCGCGACGACGTTCGGGGCCGCCAGTGCGTCGATCGACCCCAGCACGAAGAGGACTGGCGGCGGGAGATCGATGCGGCGGAGGCGCTCCGGGTAGGTCGCGTCGTCGAGGGTCACGACCCCGAGGCCGAGGGCTCGAACGGCATCGGTCAGCCGCTCCACCTGGGCCGCGGCCTCGAGCACGCGAGGGACGAGGCCCGGATCCTCGACGAGCGGGTCGGTGGTCGCCGGCGCTCCGGGGGCCCTGCCGCCGACGGTCGATCGCCGCCCGGCGCGACCGCGGGCTCGGGCGGACCGGCGACGGATCTCCCGGGCCGCGACCAGGAGCGCCTCGGGTGAGCGGTGATGCCCGAGCAGGTCGGAGAGCCGGCGTGGTCCGATCCCGTCCGCCACGGCGAGGGCGGCCACGACCATGCGGTCCGGCTCGATCATGGCCTGGGCCCCGCCCGCCACCGACCCGGGCTGCCTGGCAGGCCCGGCCGCTCCGACCCCGATCATCGTCAGCTCGCCAGGCCGATGGCCGGCCGGAGCGTCCGGAACGCTGCAGCCTCCTCGAGATGCTCGGCGGTGACGACCTCCGAGGCGGCGAGGTCCGCGATCGTCCGCGCCACCCGCAGGAGCCGCTCGGTGCCGCGCGCGGTGAACCCCTCGAGCTCGGCGAGGTGGACGGCACGGGCAGCGATCGCGGGCTGCATCCGGCAGGCGGACCGCAGGGCGCGGCCCGCCAGGCGCGCGTTGAGACGACCCTGGCGCTCGATCTGGACCGACCTGGCCCGTCTGATCCGGGGGCCGACCACACCGGACGTCTCCGGCTCGACGCCCTCGACGAGACGAGCCGGCGGCACACGGGGGAGGTCGACACGGATGTCGATCCGGTCACGGAGCGGTCCCGAGACACGCGCGGCATAGCGACGGACCGTCGGCTCCGGGCAGCGGCAGGCGGACTCTGGCCCACCGGCGCCGCCGCAGGGGCACGGGTTCATCGCCGCGACGAGCTGGAAGGAGGCCGGCAGCGACGCCGCCCGGCCCGCCCGGACGATCACCACCCGCCCGCCCTCGAGCGGCTCGCGGAGAGCCTCGAGGACGTCCCGCCCGAATTCCGGCAGCTCGTCGAGAAAGAGGATCCCGCCGTGGGCCATCGTGACCTCGCCGGGCCCGAGCCTCGGGCCGCCCCCGACCATGCCCGCGTACGAGATCGTGTGGTGCGGCGCCCGGAACGGCCGCTCCCGGACGAGCCGGGTCGGCCGCAGCCCGGCAGCCGACGCGACCACCGTGGCCATGAGCGCCTCGGCGTCCTCGAAGGGAGGCAGGAGCCCGGGGATCGTCCGGGCCAGGAGGGTCTTGCCGCACCCGGGCGGCCCGACGAGCAGCAGCCCATGCCCGCCGGCCAGGGCGACCTCGAGGGCCCGGCGACCCGCCAGCTGCCCGCGGACCTCGGCCAGATCGACCGCATCCACGTCGGGGTCGCTCCGGCGGCCGCCGGAGGAGGGATCCGGCCCGGACCGGAGGCTCTGCGGCACGACCTCCGCCCGTGGAGCGACGTTCCGCCTGGCCGCTCGACCGCGCAGGATCCGGGCGGCATCGCCGATGGTGGCAGCCCCGGAGACGACGACCCCGGGAGCCAGCGACGCCTCGGCCACGGAGGCCTCCGGGACGATCACCCGCGAGACGCCGAGGCGACCCAGCTCGAGGACCATGGGCAGGATCCCCGGGACCTCGCGGACCTCGCCTCCGAGCGCCAGCTCACCCAGGCACGCGCACCGCTCCCGGGCGACCAGCTGCTCCGAGCCGATCAGGAGCCCGAGCGCGATGGCGAGATCGATCGCCGACCCCGCCTTCGGGACGTCGGCGGGGGCGAGGTTGACGGTGATCCGGCTCGGCGGGTACTCGAAGCCGGCGTTCCGGACGGCCCCGCGGACCCGCTCCCTGGCCTCCTGGAGCGCCGCATCGGGGAGGCCGACCAGCCGGAACCCAGGAAGGCCCCGGGTGACATCCACCTCGACGCGCACGACCCGGCCCTGGAGACCGTGGAGCGTGGCGGAGAGCAGGGTGGCGAGCATGGCCCGCATCCTGGCGTCGCCGGGTCACCGCCCCCGTACGGCGGGCTTCACGGGCGCTTCACCGGCGATCGCGCCCGGTCGGGGCGGACGCGCCGCGACGAGCGCGCCGGCCGTGGCTCAGCCGCGACTCGCGGGGACGGCGGCAGCGGCCGGAGTCGGCTGCTTGTCGACGCCGCGGGCGAAGTCGAGGATGGATCGACCGATGGTCGAGTCGGGCTTGGCGACCATGAACGGCGAGCCCGAGTTGAGGGCGCTGATCGCGCCCCGGTACTCGTTGACCACCTGGTAGTCGATCGATCGCCGAAGTGCGCTCTCGGCGTTCTTGACGCTGATCCCGGTGAACGCGTTCGAGCGGTTGAGGACAAGCTGGATCTTCGTGGACTCCCAGCCGAGATGACCGACCGTCTCGAGCACCAACCGGACGTTCTTGAGGCAGGACAGGTCGGCTGTCATGACGACCTCGACCCGGTCCGCCTCGTCGAGCACGTGGAGGTTGAGGTCGTCAAGGCGCTGGTCGATGTCCACGATGACGTAGTCGTAGAGGTCGCGGAGGAGCTCCAGGGCGCCGGCCAGGCGCTCGGGCGTGACCAGCTCGGCGGTCTCGGGTGATGGCGGGGCGAGCAGGAGGTCGATCCCGGACTCGTGGCGCACGACGACGTTGCGCAGGAGGTCCTGGTCCATCGTCGGCGCGGAGACCGCGTCCACGATGCTCTTCTTGTCCAACCCGAGGTCGAGGAAGACGCGATGGTCACCGAACTGCAGGCAACCGTCGACGAGGACGACCCGGCGGCCCAGCTCGCGGTGGAGGGCGATCGCGGTGTTGATCGCGAGGGTCGTCGTTCCCACGCCGCCCTTGGCGCCGTAGAAGGCCAGGACCCGCCCCATCGCGGGCGTCCCGACGAGGGCCTCCTGGGGGGCGAACCGGGCGAGCAGGCTCTTGATCCGCGCGATGAGCTCCGCCGGGTGGAACGGCTTGACGAGGTAGTCGTCGGCTCCGGCCCGAAGGCCGCGGACCTTCTGCTCCACGTCGCGCTCGGCAGTGAGCATGATGATCGGGACGTGGACGCCCTGCCCCTCCTGCGAGCGCAGCTTCGTGGCGACCTGGTACCCGTCGAGCTTGGGCAGGGTCACGTCGAGCAGGATGCAGGCCGGCTGCTCGGCTTCCCACAGCCGGAGCGCCTCGGCTCCGTCGGCTGCGATGACGACCTCGTACCCCTCCTGCTCGAGGGTGTAGCGCAGCATCCGCTGGACGTTCTGGTCGTCGTCGGCGACGAGGATCCTGGCCATGGTGCCCCCGATTGAAGGTGAGGTTCCGGACTGGCGCCGGCGCACCGGGCGGTGCGGGGCTGCACCGGGATTATAGGCCGAGGACCCTCCCCTCCCGGTCATCCCCCGGAGGTCCCGGCCGCCGGGAGGACCCCCGGGGTCAACGGCCCGGGGACTCGTCCCGAGCCGAGCCGAAGGCGGTCCGCAGGAACCTGTCCACCATCGTCTCGTAGGCGGCCGGGTCCTCGGTATGGCTGCGGCTGTGGTCCGCCCCGTCCACGATCCACTGCTCCACGCCGGGCCCGCCCGCCGCGGCGAGTCGCCGGCCGGCCTCCAGCGGGATCGTCCGGTCCGACCCGCCGTGGATCAGGAGCACCGGCAGGTCCTCCAGGAGCGGCAGGGTCCTGATCGGCTCCAGGGAGCGGAGGTCGTCGCCGACGTCCCGGGCGACGGCATCCAGGATGCGGTCGGCGAGGAGCCCCCCAGCCGGTCCCGGCAGCCGACTGGCGACGACCACCCTGAGCTCCGGTGCGACCGACTCGGCGACGATCCCGACGATCCGCGGGCGAGGCGCCTCATCCGTGGTGGCCGGCGCATCGGGGGTCGCGTCGGCGGCGGGCAGGCGGCCGTCGCCGAGCACCGCGGTCGCCGAGATCGCCGTCATCCCGCCCATCGAGGTCCCGAAGAGGGCGACTCGGCGGATCCCGCGCTCCCCCAGCCAGGCCAACGCCCCGGCGACGTCCTCGGTCTCGCGGAGGCCGAAGGTGGTCGGCGCTCCGTCGGATCCGCCGTGGCCCCCGAAGTCGAGCCCCAGCACCCCCGCGGTCCGCCGCAGGAACGGGCCGAACTCGACCAGATCGGGGGCGACCGATCCGCTGTAGCCGTGGAGCAGGAGGATCGCCTCGCGGGGATCGGGCACCCAGGGGTCGGACCCGGCCGCCTCGGCGGGACGATCGGCGTCCAGCCAGCGTGCGGTCAGCCGGAGCCCGTCCCGGGAGCGCAGGCGGACGACCTCCCCGCCGAGCGCGTCCAGGGCCGGCGCGAGGGCAGCCTCATCCGGCAGCGTGCGGGGCGCCCGCAGGATGCGATCGCCTCCCCTGCGGGCCACCCGGCCGACGGCGACGGCCGCCACCGCGAGGGCGGCGACCCCACCGGCGGCCAGGGCCCGGCGGATCACCGGCGGCGACCGCTCAGCTGGGCTGCTCCGGAGGCGTCGGCAGGGAGCTCCGGCCGTAGTCGACGTCGTGGCCACTGCCGCCTGCGCTCATGCCCTGCTCGGCGTAGCGCGCCAGCGGCTCGAGGAGCCGGGTGAACTCGACCGGGATGACGTACTTGGTCGACGGGCTGGTGCCGATGGTCTTGAGCGCCTCCATGTACTGGAGCGCCATCGTCTTCTGGTCGACGCCCTTGGCGGCGCTGAAGATCCGCTCGAGGGCCTCGCTGAAGCCCTCCGCCCGGAGGATGGCTGCCTGGCGGTCACCCTCGGCCTTGAGGATCTCGGACTGCTTCTGGCCCTCGGCCACGTTGATCGCCGACTGCCGCGATCCCTCGGACTCGGTGATGACCGCCCGCCGCGTCCGCTCGGCCGACAGCTGCCGGTTCATGGCGTCCTGGACGTCGCGGGGCGGGGTGATCTCGCGGATCTCGACGGTCGTGACCTTGCCACCCCAGCGCTCGGTCACCTCGTCGAGCTTGGTGCGGAGGATCTCGTTGATCTGCTCGCGCCGCGAGAGGACCTCGTCGAGGAGGATGTCGCCGACGACCGCACGGAGGGTCGTGGTGGCCACGCCGACGAGCGCGCCGGCGAAGTTGGCGACGTTGACCTGGCTCTTGAGCGGGTCGACGATCTTCCAGTAGATGAGGAAGTCGATGCTGATCGGCGCGTTGTCGCGGGTGATGTTCGTCTGGCTGGGGACCTCGATGAACTGCTCCCGCAGATCGACCTTGACGGGCCGGTCGACGACCGGGATCAGGAACCGCAGGCCCGGATCGCGGACGAGTCCCTCGTTCGTCCGCCCCAGCCGGAAGACGACCATCTTCTCGTACTGCTGGACGATGCGGATAGACAGGTAGGCGATGAACGCGATGA
Source organism: Candidatus Limnocylindrales bacterium (assembly GCA_035458865.1). GTDB lineage: Bacteria > Chloroflexota > Limnocylindria > Limnocylindrales > CSP1-4 > DATHYZ01. Next base: position 9,176 of record DATHYZ010000054.1, on the reverse strand, counting down.
TCGCGATGATCAGGGCGGCGCCTGCCAGGAGGATGGCGATGTTCTCCATTGACCTCTCCCCTAGTGCTGGGTGGCGGATGTCTCCGGTTCGACGATGGCGAGGAGCCCGTCGAATCTGATGACGCGGACGGGCGTCCCGCGTTCCAGGCGGCGATCGTCCTCGGTCCGGGCCGACCACTCCTCGCCGGCCAGGTAGACGCTGCCGATGGGGGCCAGCGGGCTGCGGACCTCTCCCACCGTCCCGACGGCCACGGCCGCCCCGACCGTCCCGGGCGACGGCCTCAGACGCCGACTCCGGATCGCCGCGATGGTCACCAGGACCATGAGAGCGCCGATGGTCACGACCACGACCACGATGACCGGGATGGCCACCGAGACGTCGGGGGCGGTTGGCGTCCCGGGATCCGTGTAGAGGGCCGAGGCGCCCAGGGCGAGGCACACGAGGCCGCCGACCGTGAGCAGCCCGTAGCTCGCCACCAGCGGCTCCAGGGCCAGCAGGAGCAGGCCCAGGCCCAAGAGGATGAGGCCGGCCACGTTCAGCGGCAGGCTGCCGAAGCCGATGAAGGCGAGGATGATCGCCAGGGCTCCGAGGATGCCGGTCACGAAGTTGGGGTTCTGGAGCTCGAACAGGAGCCCGTAGAACCCGATGGTGAACAGGATGAAGGCGATGTTCGGGTCCGACAGGAGGTGGAGCAGGGACTGGAAGGGGTTCATCGGCAGCTCGAAGAACGGGTCGTCGGCGATGTCGAGGGTGACGGACTCGCCGCCCATCTCGACCGCCTCACCGTCGGCCGCCGCCCGGACCGCCTCGAGGTCGGCGGCGATCGCATCGACCATCCCGAGCTCGACCGCCTCGTTCGCCGGGTAGGACTCCGCCTCCTTGACGGTCGCGACCGCCGCGTCCACGTTGCGGCCGCGTGCCTCGGCGATCGCCGTGATGCTGGCGATCGCGTCGTTCATGACCTTGTCGCCGAGGGTCCCCTCGATCTCCTCGCCACCGGAGCCGACCGGCGACGCCGCCCCGATGTTGGTGCCGGGTGCCATGTAGGCGAGGTTGGCCGAGAGGGTGATGAAGGTCCCGGCGCTGGCGGCCTTGGCGCCTGGCGGGCCCACCCAGACGATGACCGGCAGCGGCGGATCCAGCAGGGAGCTGACGATCGCCTGGGTGGAGGCCAGGCTGCCGCCCGGGGTGTCGAGCTGGATGATCGCCACCGACGCACCATCGGTCGCCGCTCGCTGGAGGCCGGATTCGATGTAGCCGGCCATGACGTTGTCGACGGTGCCGGTCGTGGGGAGGACGTAGATCGTGCCCGGGCCACCGTCGGAGCCGCCGTCCTGGGCGACGGCGATCCCTGTCTCGCCGCCGGCCAGCACCAGGGCGCCGGCCAGGATCGACAGGACGAGCAGTGAGCGGCGGATGGCTCGTGACATGGTCCGGACCTCCGGACCGATCATCCCATACCCGGCAGAAGGATCGCCCCTGCCAAGAGTCGACTCCACGACTCGAGATGTTCCTCGACCTCGAGCACGGCCGACGGCTCGACGAACTCCCCGCTGAGCTTGTGGGTCTCACGGATGGCCACGGCACGACCCGCGGCCTGAGCCTCGAAGACGACCCCAAGGTGGACCGAGCCCACGTCCGTCGTGTCGTCGTTCAGGAGGCCCAGCAGGTGGAACGGCGGCTCGAAGTCGGCGATGAGCTCTTCGCGCCACTCGCGCCGGAGACCGCCGAGCAGGTCCTCGTCACCAGGGTTGATGTGGCCGCCGATCCCGATCGACCAGCGGTCGTGGAGGCGAGCGTCGACGCCAGCCCTGGTCCGGCGCATCAGGAAGATCCGACCCTCGTCGCGGAGCACCAGGTACGGGATGACCTGCTTGAAGGCGGGGTCGCCCTCCATGCGCTCGCGCGGCTCGAACCGCCCCTCGGCGGCGATCGTCGCCAGCACTCGGTCGACGTCGTCGGTCCGCAGGCCGTACCAGCCGGGTTGGTCCATCACGGCCATCCGGGGCACGACCAGGACACGTTCGGCGGCGGTCACGCGTCGTCACCGCCGGGATCGCCACCGGCGGCGGCACCCTCGTCGTCGGCCGGCTCCTGCGGTACGAGGCGCTCCCGGGCCGCCCGGAGCCGCGAGCGCAGGCTCGCCGCATCAGGGCCGCCCGGCCGCTCGAGCTCGGCGAGCCAGCCGTCGATCGCGTCCCGAAGGTCCCGCAGCCCCGCGGCCGTGGCGTCGGCATTCGTCGCCAGGATCCCGGCGCCCATCTCGACGTCACCCGACGCCAGGCGGGTCATGCCGGCCCAGCCACCAGCGGCGAGAGCCCGGGCCGCCGGCCAGCCCGGCCTGTCCAGCCCGCCCGGGCCGCCCACCACCGCCTCGACGAGCGCCACCGCCGTCAGGAGCGGCAGGTGGCTGATGGCCGCGACGGCGCGGTCATGGCCCTGCGGATCCATCCGGATCGGGCGAGCGCCCACGCTCCTGGCGAGCTCCTCCACCCGGTCCACGTCGGAGGGTCGGGCGAGTCCGCCGGGCACGACCACCCAGGGACGGTCGCGGAACAGGTCCGCGCGGGCCGCACCGTAGCCGGTGACCTCGAGCCCGGCCATCGGGTGCCCACCCACGAACGACAGGTCGAGCGCCCGTGCCCGCTCGACGATCCTCGCCTTGGTTGACGCGACGTCGGTCACGGTCGTCGTCGACCCGGCGCTCGGGCGCCTCGCAGCAAGGGCGTCGAGGAGGTCGAGGCAGGCCAGGGGTGGAGCCGCCAGGACGACCAGCTCCGACGCCCACGCCTCGCCGGGCTCGGAGAGGCGGCCGTCGAGGACGCCATCGGCGACCGCCATCGCCGGGCCCTCGCCGCTCGGGCTCCAGGCGTCGACGCGGGGACGCTGACCCTCGGGCAGGCGCGCGAGAGCGCGAGCGATCGAGCCGCCGATCAGGCCGAACCCCAGGATGGCGATGCGAGCGGTCATCCGGGCCGGCTCACGTGAGCCATCCACCATCACCGGAGCGACGCCGCGGCCCACGCCGGCGGTCGGCGACCCGCCGCTCGATACCGCCGGGCGGCCCCGGGGAGTCGGGCGGGTTCTTGCGGCGGTCGCCCTGCCGGCGGTCGCCCTGCCGGCGGTCGGTCGCGAGGTTCGCCCCGCAGCGTGGACAGCGGCGCTCCTCGGAGAAGAGCGCCTCGATCGGCGCGGTGGTGTAGATCTGACGGCCGCACGACCGACAGGCGAGGCGCGGCACGGCTCAGACGTTCGGCAGGGCGGCGAGGGCCTCCTCGACCTTCTCGGCCGGGTACTCGTAGTCCTCCAGCGAGCCGTCGAGGTAGCGCTGGTAGGCCGTCAGGTCGAAGTGGCCGTGGCCGCAGAGGTTGAACAGGATGACCCGCTCCTCGCCTGCCTCGCGGGCCTCGAGGGCCTCGTCGATGGCGACCTTGAGCGCGTGCGTGGGCTCCGGCGCCGGCAGGATCCCCTCGGTCCGGGCGAACAAGGTGCCCGCCTCGAAGCAGGCCCGCTGATGGACGCTCCGGGCGTCGATCGCCCCGCTCTCCTTGAGCAGGCTCACGAGGGGCGACATGCCGTGGTAGCGCAGGCCGCCCGCGTGGATCGGCTCCGGGATGAAGTCGGATCCCAGGGTGTGCATCTTCACGAGCGGCGTCATCCGGGCCGTGTCGCCGAAGTCGTAGGCGTAGATGCCGCGGGTCAGGGACGGGGCAGCCTCAGGCTCGGCGGCGACGACCCGGTAGGCGGCTCCCTCGCGGAACCTGCGACCCAGCCAGGGGAAGGTGAGCCCGGCGAAGTTGGAGCCACCGCCGGCGCAGCCGATGATGACGTCCGGATCCTCGCCGGCCATCGCCATCTGCTCCATCGACTCGAGGCCGATGACCGTCTGGTGAAGGAGGACGAAGTCGAAGACCGAGCCGAGCGAGTACTTCGTCCCCGGATGCGAGACGGTGTCCTCGATCGCCTCGCTGATCGCCAGGCCGAGCGATCCGGTGTGGTCCGGCATCTCGCGCAGGACCTTGCGGCCGTACTCGGTGTCGGGGCTCGGGCTTGCCACCACCGACGCGCCGTAGGTCTCCATGAGGACCCGCCGGTACGGCTTCTGATCGTACGAGGCGCGGACCATGTAGACCTTGACCTCGAGGCCGAAGACCGAGCCCGCGAAGGCCAGGGCACTGCCCCACTGGCCGGCGCCGGTCTCCGTGGCCAGCCGGGTGACCCCCTCCTCCTTGGCGTAGAAGGCCTGGGCGAGCGCCGTGTTCGGCTTGTGGCTGCCCGAGGGGCTGCCGCCCTCGTACTTGTAGTAGATGTGGGCCGGGGTGTCGAGCGCCTTCTCCAGGCGGCGAGCCCGGTAGAGCGGACTGGGCCGGTAGAGGCGGTAGGCGTCCCGGACCGGCTGCGGGATCTCGATCTCCCGGTCGGTCGAGACGACCTGCTTGATCACCTCCATCGGGAACAGGGGAGCCAGGTCGCCGGGTCCGATCGGCTGGCCGGTACCCGGGTTGAGGACCGGCGGAGGCGGCTCGGGGAGATCGGCCGCGATGTTGTACCAGGCCCGCGGGATGTGGTCCTCGTCGAGCACGTACTTGGTGCGATCGTCAGCCATGAGGTCCTCCGGGCCGGGTTCGGCGGGCAAGCAGCTGCGCCCCGGCGAGGGCCGTCGGCCGCCCGGGCTGCTGCGGAGCCTACCGCCGGGCCTCCGCTCCACGCAACCGACGGTCCGCCGGACCGACGGAAGGCGCCGGAGCGCCCGGTCAATCCGCCAGGGGGACCTCGACGAGGGCCTCGTAGCGGGCCGGCCCGCCGCCGGTGCGGCTCTCGAACAGCGTGACCCGATCGGCCTCGAAGCTCGTCGACCAGCCGGCCGTCGCAGCCGCCAGGGCGGCAGCCGTGGGTGGTCCGGATCGCAGGCCATCGCTGCGGGCGAGCGTCAGGTGCGCCGCGTAGGGCCGATCCTCCGGCGGGAACCCGATCGGGGCGAGTCGCTCCCCGAGCCTCTCGACCAGGTCTCGGAGCTGGTCGGCTCCATCAGCGATCCCGAGCCACAGGACCCGCGGGCGTGCAGCCGTCGGGAAGGCGCCGCTCCCGGCGAGCCTGACCGAGAACCGGGGGACCCCGGCAGCGGCGGCACGCACGGCCGCCTCCACGGCCGGCCGGCGATCCTCCGCCGTGGCGCCAAGGAACCGCAGCGTCAGGTGCAGGCCCTCGTGACGGACCCACCGGACCGGTCGCTCGTGCTGGCCCTCGACAGTCGAGCGGACCTCGCCGACGAGCCGCCCGACCGCGGCGACGGCTCCGACGTCGAGCGGTACCGCGACGAAGAGGCGCCGGCTCGCGGGCCGGTCCGGTCGGCGGATCACCCCTGGCCCGTGGCGCTCGCTCGCTCGCGCTCCCAGACCTGGCGGTCGTGGCGGAGGACCTCCAGGGCATCCTCCCGGCTGCGCCAGCCCACGACCTCGGTCGCCTTCTCCTCGAGGAGCTTGTAGGTCTCGAAGAAGTGCTCGATCTCCACGAGCCGGTGGGGGCGCATCTGGTCGAGTCGCTCGATATGAGCCTGGTGCGCATCGCCGAGAGCGACGCAGAGGGTCTTGAAGTCGAACCCCTTCTCGTCGCGCATCTCGAGGCCGCCGATCGGGCGGGCCCAGACGTGACAGCCGGTGAAGGTGGGCTCGTCGATGATGAGCAGGGCGTCGGTGTGGTCGCCGTCGTCGGCCCGGGTCCCCTCGATGAACCCGTAGTCGAAGTTGTAGAAGACTGCCGACGAGAGGACCCGATCGAGGCGGAAGACGCCGGCCTTCTCGTCGAACTCGTACTTGTTCCGGCTCCCGCGCGAGATCTCGACGACGATCTCGACGACGTCGGGGAAACGTTCGTGCTGCCTGCTCATGGCCTCACGATACCGCGCCGGGCGGCTGTCGACCGGGGAGCGAACAGGCGCGCCGGGCGCGACCCGCTCGGGTCAGTCGTTGTAGAGGCGCTCCTCGATGAGCTTCTCCTGCACCGTCCGGCCGTTGGGGTCGAAGCAGGCGAACTCGAAGTGCTTCTCGAACTCGAGGTCCACGTTGTCCTGGCCGCCGCGGTTCTTCTCCACCGAGACCACGACCCAGTCGCGGAAGCGCTGTGCCTGGTACGGGTTGAACTCGATGTTGACCTTGGCCACGATGTGGTACTTCTCGTTGAGGATCAGGATGATGTCGGCCTCGTAGTTGATGGCCGAGCTGCCGCGGAGGTGGAAGTTCCGCAGCCGCGACGCCTTCAGGCCCTCCTTGTCGGCCGCGACGATGGCGATCATCGGCACCGACTCGGACAGGGCGATGTCCTTGAGGCCCTGGACGACGTAGGTGACCTTCTCGACCTCGGTCACGGGCTCCGGGATCATCGGGACCTTCTGGAGGTAGTCGACGATCACGAACAGGCGGCGGTCGCCCGAGAGGGCCCGGTGCTTGCGGACCAGCTGGCGGACGTTCTCGACGGTGCTGGCCGTGGCCGACCCGCGCATGAGGAACAGGTTCTGCCCGTAGCGGGCGATGCGGTCGAGCGAGGGGCGAAGGCGCGGGTTGGTCGCCAGCTGCGGGCCCGACGCGCCCTCCGCCATCCAGGTCCCGAGGATCTCCTTCCGCACGTCCTGGACCTTGATCGCCCCGGTCTTGTGGGGCAGATGGGCCAGGGCCGACTCGGAGGCGATCAGGCGGTTCAGCAGGTAGTGCTCCTCGTGCTCGAAGCAGATGTAGAGCACGTTGGCCTGTCCACCCGAGGCGACGTTGCGGGCCATCTGGAGGGCCATCGTCGTCTTGCCGGTACCCTGCGCGCCGCCGATGAGCAGGAGCTCGCCGGGCCGCAGGCCGGTCCCGATGGTCTTGTCGAGAGGCGTGAAGCCGAGCGGGACCGGCTGGTACTCCCCCACCTCGCCGGCGGTGACGCGGTCGTTGAGATCGACGAGCACGTCGAGCGCGGACCGAGGGACCATGCTGCCGTTGTCGGTATCGAGACGCCAGGACTCCGCGGGCGCCGTATTCGTCTGCAGCTCGCTGCTCACGCTGGTATCGACCTCCCCGGTGGTGACGACGGACGCAAGGGTAGCACCGCCGTCGGGCGCATCCTCGCACCGGACGGTGCCGGGACGCCCCTGCCCGAATGTACCGGCGGGTACCGGTCCGCCCTGCGTGGCCTCGCGCAGCTCAACGGGCGAGCGCGGCCGGCAGCTCGTCCCAATAGCGGGCCATCGCCCGGATCCCGAGCTCGAAGTTGCGCATGTCCATCCACTCGTTCGGGGCATGGAAGTTGCCGTCCGGCGGCACGAACCCCATGAGGACGACCGGCAGCCCGAGGACCTGCTCGAACGTGGCCACGAACGGGATCGAGCCTCCCTCGCGGATGAACACGGGCGTCTGCCCGAAGATCGCCCCCAGGGCGGCCGCGGCTGCATCGACGGCCGGGCTGTCGATCGCGGTCCGGCTGGGCGATCCCCCGCCGATGTACCGCACCTCGACCTGCACCCCGGGCGGCACGATGTCGAGGACGTGGTCCCGGAGCCGAGCGAAGACGCGCTCGGGATCCTGGTCGGCCACGAGGCGGCAGCTGACCTTGGCATGGGCGCGACCCGGGATGATCGTCTTGCCGCCCTCGCCCTGGTAGCCGCCCCAGATCCCGTTCACGTCGAGGGTCGGCCGACCGCTCTTCCGCTCCAGGACGGAGAAGCCCACCTCACCGACCAGCGCCGGGACGCCCAGGCTCGCCCGGAACGCCTCCTCGTCGAAGGGCAACGCCGCATAGGCGGCCCGGTCGGCCTCGTCGAGGGGGGCCACGTCGTCGTAGAAGCCAGGGATCAGGACCCGGCCGTCGGGACCCTTGAGCGCCGCGATGATGCTGGCCAGCGCGTTGGCCGGGTTGGCCACGACGCCGCCGTAGCCCCCGGAATGGACGTCCTGGAACGGTCCCTGGACGTCGATCTGGGCGTACATCAGGCCGCGGAGCCCGACGGTCAGGGCCGGGATGTTACCCTCGAAGAAGCCCACGTCGCTCACGATCGCCAGGTCCCCGGCGAGGCGCTCGCGATTGGCAACGAGCCACGGCTCGAGGTGCTCCGAGGCGGATTCCTCCTCGCCCTCGAGGACGAAGCGGAGGTTGACGGGCAGACGACCGCGCGTCGCCATGAGGCCCTCGACGGCCTGGAGCATGATCGCCACGTTGCCCTTGTCGTCGCTCGCCCCGCGACCCAGGACGCGGCCATCCACGACCGCCGGCTCGAAGGGTGGGTCCGTCCACTCGTCGAGCGGGTCGACCGGCTGGACGTCGTAGTGGCCATAGGCGACGACCGTCGGAGCGCCCTCGGCGTGGAGCCAGTCCGCGTAGACGATGGGATGGCCCCCCGTCTCGGCGACCTCGACGTTCTCCATGCCGACGGCAAGGAGCCGCGCGGCGAGCCAGTCCGCGGCCTGGCGGCAGTCCGCGGCGTGACGCGGGTCGGTCGAGATGCTGGGGATGCGGAGGAGCTCCAGGTACGAGGCCAGCCGGACCCCCGCGGTCGCTTCCAGGTAGGCCTCGAGCGCGGGGTCGGGGGCGGGATCGAGGGCGGTCATCGGGCTCCCTTCGTTGGGCTGGGTCCAGGCCATCCTAGCGACCGGGAACGACGACGGGCGGGCCGGATGGCCCGCCCGTTCGGGTGGCTGGTGTGGCTGGGACGCTGCGGATCAGGCGGGCTGGGGAGCCGGTGCCTTGGTGCCGGCGGCGGCATCGTCGACCGGCGGCTCCTTCGACGGCGGGCTCTTGCGGACCGGCGGCCCGTGGAGTTCCGACTTCGGCGGCAGGTCGGCGAACAGCTTCTCGAACTCCGGCCCGTCGACGGTCTCCTCAGCGATGAGCTTCATGGCCAGGGCATCGAGGCGGTCGCGGTGGGTCTCCAGGACCTCCTGCGCCCGCTCGTAGGCCCGGTCGATGATCGCCCGGACCTCCTCGTCGATCTGCTTGGCGACGTCGTCGGAGTAGTTGCGCTGCTCCCCGATCTCGCGACCCAGGAAGACGAGCTCGTCGCGCTTGCCGAAGGCGAGCGGACCGAGCTTCTCGCTCATCCCGAACTCGGTGACCATGCGCCGTGCCAGGTCGGTGGCCTTGACGATGTCGTTGCTGGCGCCGGTCGTGGTGTCGCCGAAGACGAGCTTCTCGGAGACGTTGCCGC
>DATHYZ010000053.1:0-2455 GCA_035458865.1 Candidatus Limnocylindrales bacterium | reverse complement strand
CGGGTCCGGCGAAGACGAGCCCGAAGAGATCGGATCCGCAGGAGAGCCGCTCGAGGACTTCTTCGGGGAGAGGGGTGCCGTCGACGAGTCGCCCCCGGCCGATGGTGCCGTCGGCGAGATCGGCCAGCACGACGAGTTGATTGCGCACGGGCGCAGGCGCAGGCGATCCGGCCTGACGCCGGGTGGTGCCGGTGATCAGCGCGGCGAGGGCGTCGGCTCGGCGTTGCTCGACCGTTCGGGACCCGGATGCCAGGCCCCGTCCGCCGTCGGCGTGGAAGAGCCGGTTCGTCTCGGTGTCGATGGCGCTGCGGATCTCGGCTCCGGTCACCGGATCGAACTCCCCGTGGAGCACGACCATGCCGTCGTCGTTCTCGAAGAGCGACACTCGGCGAGCCCGGTGGCGACGCCGCTGTTGTTCCTCGATCGCGGTCTCGGTCTGCTGTCGACGCGCCCAATCGCGTGCATCCTTCGCGGTCAGGTCGGCGGGCCTTCGGCACGCCTGTTCCACCAGACCGGATGCGGCCACTGCGTCGGCGGATGTCGCCTCGGCGGCTCGGCCCAGCGCATCGACGTGCTCGATGGAGAGCCGGCCTTCGGCCAGCGCATCGGCCAACTGCGGGAGTTGCTGCAGCGTGGCGGACCGACGGGCCCGGCGGTCGGCTTCCCGCTGTGAGCATCTCGCCGCGTTGCGGGCCACGGTCGAGGACGGTGCGCCGCGGTCGTCGAGGGCGTCGACCGCGGCGAGGAGGCGCGCCTCCCGGGCATCCGTCGCCGCCCGGAGACGGGCCAGGTCCGCCAACTCCGCGCACAGACGGGGCCGATCCGGGACGACCATGCGGCCTGCCAGCTCGCTGATCCAGTCCTCGTACACGTACACCTCCCTCGAATCGGTCAGGGGAAGTGGTCTCGTGGAGTACCGGGATGACGGCCCGGCGACCGATGACCTCACTCTAGAAGGAGGGTGTGACAGTGAGGAGCGGTGCCCCCGGCAGGAATCGAACCTGCGACGCACGGTTTTGGAAACCGACGCTCTATCCACTGAGCTACGAGGGCGGGACCGGGAGAGTTCGCGGCGCGAAACCCCCGTTCGGGTGTCGAGGCTAGTGCTGGGCCGGGGTCGGGCCTCGCTGCCCTGAGTGTCGCTCACCAGCCGCGAGTTCGGCTCGTCCGCTGCTCGGGTATGGACGCGCTGGGGCCGCCTGTTGGAGCCGGGTCGGGTTCAGGCGGCGGCGGTGTCGGGTCGGCGTCGTCGGTGTTCGTGGAGTGCGACGCTGTTGACGGCGAGGGCGTAGCCGAGGAGGTTGAGGTGCTGGCGGGCGTGGCCGATGCTGTGGGCGCGTCCGAGCCAGAGGGTGTCGTCGAGGTGCCGGTTGATGGACTCGGCGTCGTTTCGCCGGGCATACAGCGCGGCGACGTCCGGATCGGCGGGCGGGATGGGGCGGACGTTTTCGCTGCGGTTGAACCCGCGCTCGTCGCCGTGGCCACGACCCGACTCTCCGGACCCCCGGGTCGCTACGGTCGAACCATGAGTGACGTCGTCCGCCAGACCTTCCCGCTCGGGGCCCAGTGGCCCACGGTCGATCCCTTCCTCTTCGTGGCCCACCACGACGACGCGTACCCGGCCGGCGACGACCGGCTGGCCCCGGCGGCGTCCCTCGCCGGTCGGGCGCTCGGTCAGGACTTCTCCGGCTTGGACGGCTGGAGCATGTACCACGGCACGGTCGTGCCGGGATTCCCGTCGCACCCGCACCGGGGGTTCGAGACGGTCACCTACGTGCGGCGGGGCTTCATCGACCACAGCGACTCGCTCGGGGCCACGGCCCGGTTCGGCGAGGGCGACACCCAGTGGCTCACCGCCGGCGCCGGGATCCAGCACTCGGAGATGTTCCCGCTGATCGACGCCGAGGGCCCCAATCCCCTCGAGCTGTTCCAGATCTGGCTCAACCTGCCGGCCGCCGACAAGCTCGTGCCGCCCTATTTCACGATGCTGTGGCGTGACGACACGCCGGTGCACGTCGCGGCCGACGCCGACGGCCGCACCACCCGGGTCACCGTGGTGGCCGGCGCACTCGGCGACGCCGTGCCCCTCGACCCGCCGCCGGACTCGTGGGCGTCTCGCGCCGAGGCCGACGTCGCCATCTGGCACGGCACGATGCAGGGTGACGCGAGGTGGACCATGCCGGCGGCCGGCGGACCCGACACGATCCGCACGCTCTACGTCTTCACCGGTTCGAGTGTCACGGTCGCGGGCCGGGAGACCATCGCTGCCGGCACCGGTGCCGTCCTGCGAGCCGATGTCGACGTCGAGCTGCACGCCGGGTCCGAGGGCGTCGAGTGGCTGCTCCTGCAGGGTCGGCCCCTCGGCGAGCCGGTGGCGCGGTACGGGCCCTTCGTGATGAACACCGAGGACGAGATCCGCCAGGCGATCCTCGACTACCGGGAGACCGAGTTCGGC
>DATHYZ010000052.1:0-2646 GCA_035458865.1 Candidatus Limnocylindrales bacterium | reverse complement strand
CGCGACGGTCGGTGACGCGCGGCCCGCTGCCTGGCACGACGACCCGCGCCTACGTCAACCGTCGCGACCGCGCGTCGTCGGACGCTGATGGTCCGTGGCGGGCCGGCAGCTCCATCGTCGGGTCCACCAAGCCGCACCGAGGTCCAGGAGATGCCCGACCTGTTCCCGTTCCTGCTCTTCCTGCACACGATGTTCTCCATCGTGGCGCTGGGACCGGCCTACGCCTTCCCGCTCATCGGGATGATGGGCGGCCGCGAGCCTCGGTTCGCCAACTTCGCGACCCGCCTGACCCACGTCATAAGCGACCGGATGGTCGAGCCGTCGATCGTCGTCGTCGGGGTGACCGGCGTCCTGCTGATCTGGTCGCGGGACCTCCCGGTCTTCGAGCCGGCCTACCGGTGGCTGCTCCTCTCGATCGTCCTCTACGTCGGTGCGACACTGTTCGCCTGGCTCGTCCAGCGTCCGACGACCATCCGGATCATCGAGCTGAGTGGTGGTCCCGGTGGACCGATCCCGGCCCTGGCGTCGCCCGGGCCCGGCGCGGCCGGCGGGCCGCCCCCGGAGTTGGCCGCAGCCGTCCGCCGCAGCCAGCGCAACGGCCTGATCCTCATGACCCTCTCGGTCGTGATGATCCTCCTCATGGTGATGAAGCCGTCGCTCGGGTCCTAGGGACGCGGACCCTCGTCGGCCATCGCTCGGACCGGATCGCCTGTCCCTCGGGGGGCGGGCGATCCGCTCGTGCCTTCGACCGATCGCTCGGACGCACCACCAGCCGCGGAAGTCTTCCGCGCGCAGCGCTCCCCGCGTGCTACTGCCCCGGCGCCGTGGATCGCCGCGCCACGCGTCCCACACGGCGTTCGGGAGATCGGACTTGGACATGCAGGTGTTGCGGCATCCCGCGACGCGTCGCGGCCTCACAGCATTCGCCGCGCTGGCCCTCCTGTCGCTCGCCCTGGTGCCGAGTACGCTCGCGGCCGGGCCCACCACGATCACGTTCGCCTCCGACACGTCCTGGATGGCCGACGACGCGGATCCCTCGGTCGGACCCGCGCTGACGCTGCCCGCGCCCGCCCAACTCGTGTGCCTGAACGCGTCCGCACCCACCGGCTGCCCCGCCGGCGCGACGCTCTACGGCTGGGCGGGCGGGGGATGGTCGGCGGACCTGTCCGGGCTCCCCGGTGCATGGTGGATCTGGGCGCCGGGCATCGACAGCTCCACGTCGCCGGCCGACCTGGATGCCTACACGTTCGCCAAGACGATCACGGTCCCCGGCACGCCGACCGCCGGGTCGATCTCCTTCGGCGCCGACGACAGCGTCGAGGTGTTCGTCAACGGCACGTCGGCGGGCACACACGGCAGCCCCGACTCGCTCAAGACCGTCGACATCGGGTCGCACCTCGTCGAGGGCGACAACACGATCGTCGTGCGCGCGGCCAACGCCCTGATCTGCCAGTCCGACTGCCCCTATCAGCGCAACCCGGCCGGGGTCGTCTTCGGCGGCTCGATCACCTACGAGCCGGCCCCCAGCCCGAGCCCCGTGCCGTCGGCCGAGCCGAGCCCGTCGCCGAGCCCGAGCCCGAGCGGCGGCGTCGGCGAGCTGACCCCGCCGCCGACCGAGACCCTCGCCGAGGGATCCGGTGAAGGCGGCTCGCCGCTCCTGCCGGCGCTCCTGGTCCTGCTCGCCACGGGCCTTCTCGCCTCGACGGCCCGCTGGAGCCCCCTCCGCCGCCGCTAGGCCGGACCCGACCCCTCAGCACCCGGAGGCCGTCCCGTGATGCACGGGGCGGCCTCGTCGTTGGCGTGCGGGCACGGAGACCCGTCGCCGAGCCGGTCGGGCGTCCTCCTGCCGCATGCGCGGGATGATCGGACCAACGCGGTCGGGGGCACCGCCGGGGTCGTGGGACGGCTGGCTCCCGTCCGCCGGCGGCGCAGCGGCGGGTGTCCTCGAGGTTGACCTTCTCGTGTAGGGTGTCGGGACAATTCGAACTGGGAGGCCCCCGCCCATGTCCGTCCCGTCGCTGCGCCGGCTCGGCGCCCTCACCGCTGCCGCGGCGCTCCTGCTCGCCCTCGGGGCGGCCCCGGTCAGCGCCGCGAGCATTGTCGTGAACAGCCTCGACGACACGAGTGGGGGCAGTGCCTGCACGCTGCGCGACGCGATCGCCGCGGCCAACTCCGACAGCACGGTCGGGGGCTGCGCGGCCGGATCGGGCACCGACGTCATCACCTTCTCGGTGGCCGGCACGATCACCCTCGGCTCGGTCCCGCCCGCCATCGCCTCGGACCTCACGATCGACGGCGGCGGTGCGATCACCGTCGATGGCGCCAACGCCTACCGGCCGTTCACCGTCAACAGCGGCACCGTCACCCTCGGCGGCCTGACGGTGACGAAGGGCTCGGCCGATGTCGGCGGCGGCATCCTCGCAGCCGGCCTCGGGTACGGCGGCACCGGGGTGGTCGTCGTGACCGTCACCAACTCGACGATCAGCGAGAACACGGCCCAGAGCGGCGGCGGCGGCCTCTTCGGCGACGAAGCGGCCACCCTGACCGTCACCAACTCGACGATCAGCGAGAACACGGCCCAGAGCGGCGGCGGCATCTACGGCGATGAAGCGGCCACCCTGACCGTCACCAACTCGACGATCAGCG
>DATHYZ010000051.1:0-12747 GCA_035458865.1 Candidatus Limnocylindrales bacterium | reverse complement strand
GTGTCCCTACCACGCCTGGATCTACGACCTCGACGGCCGCCTCGTCCGGGCCAAGCACACCGACGACCTCGAGGACTTCAGCCTCGAGACCTTCGGCCTGACCCCGATCCGCTGCGAGACGTGGCAAGGGTTCGTCTTCCTCTCGCTGGAACCCGACGCTCCGCCCCTGCTCGAGTGGCTCGACGACCTTCCGGGCCACCTGGAGCGCTTCGGGCTGGCCGCGCTGCGGCGGGTCAGGCGGATCGAGTACGACGTGGCGGCCAACTGGAAGTTCATCGCCGAGAACTACAGCGAGTGCTACCACTGCCCACCCCTCCATCCCCAGCTCAACGCGTTGACCCCCTATGACGTCGGTGCCGACTACGCGTCCGAGGGTCCCTGGGAGGGCGGCTGGATGGAGCTCGTGGCCGGAGCCGAGACCATGGCGCTCGACGACGGGCTGCGCTGCGGACGCCCTGCGATTGCCGGCGCCACGCCGCTCGACGAGCGGCGCATCTACTACTACGTCCTGTGGCCCCTGAGCTTCATCTCGATCCATCCCGACTACCTGCTCGTCCACACCCTGGTGCCGGTCGACGCCGGTCGGACGATCGTCCGCTGTGACTGGCTGTTCGAGCCGGCGACGATCGCGGCGGACGACTTCGATCCCTCCGCGGCGATCGAGTTCTGGGACCTCACCAATCGCCAGGACTGGAAGGTCTGCGAGATGCAGCAGATGGGCACGCGGTCGCGCAGCTGGACGGCCGGGCGGTATGCGAACACGGAAGCCAGCGTCCACGCCTTCGACCTCCACTGCGCCGATGGCTACGCGGACGACGGCGCACGATCGAGCCGGACGGTCCGGGAGCGGTACGTGGGCTCCGCATCGCCGGATCCGGACACGAACGGCGGCGACGGCGAGACGACGGACGACGGAGCCCGGTCTGCACCCCGCAAGGGTCGCCGAGCGACGAGCGGGAAAGTATCCTGACGGCATGAGCGAGCCTGCCGCCCCCCAGAAGTTGCTGGTGGCGATCGTCCACCACGACGACGCCGACGCGGTCTCGGACGCGCTCCGAGGCGCGCGGATCCGCTTCACCCGGATCCCGTCGTTCGGCGGGTTCCTGGGGGAGCCCAACGAGACGTACCTCATGGCCGTCTCCGACGACGAGGTCGACCATGCGCTGGCGACCCTCGAGCAGGTGTCCCATCCGCGCGAGGTCGAGGTGCCGCTCGTCCTGCTGGAGCGCATGGACGATTGGAAGGCGCAGACGGTGGCCCACGGCGGCGCGACCGTCCTGATCGTCGACCTGGAGCGGATCGTCCGGATCTAGCGCATGGGCCGAACCGGTTCGAGCCGGGCCGACCGGGCCGCTGTGCCGGGCCGGTCGGCCTGTTGCGCCGGCATCGAACGACGGGCAGGATGCCGATCATGCGAGTAGTCGCGGCGCTCGGCGGCAACGCCCTCCTCCGACGAGGCCAGCCCATGACCGCCGAGAACCAGCGGGAGAACGTCCGGGTGGCGGCGCGGTCGCTGGCGCCCATCGCCGAGTCCCAGCAGCTGGTGATCACCCACGGCAACGGGCCCCAGGTCGGTCTCCTGGCCCTGCAGTCGGCCGCCTACACCGAGGTGGAGCCCTACCCGCTCGACGTCCTCGGTGCCGAGTCCGAGGGCATGATCGGCTACCTGCTGGAACAGGAGCTCGGGAACCTCCTCCATCCGGACCAGCCGTTCGCCACGATCCTCACCCAGATCGAGGTGTCGCCGCGCGACCCGGCCTTCCAGCATCCGGCCAAGCCGATCGGCCCGATCTACTCCAAGGAAGAGGCGGAGCGCCTGGCGGCCGAACGAGGCTGGACGATCGCCCCCGACAACCAGCACTGGCGGCGGGTGGTCCCCTCGCCGTTGCCCCGCCGGATCTTCGAGATCCGCGTCATCGAGCTGCTGGTCCGGCAGGGGGTGATCGTCATCTGCGCCGGCGGGGGCGGGATCCCGACGATGTTCCTGGAGGACGGCAGCCTCGTCGGTGTCGAGGCGGTCATCGACAAGGACCGGGCCGGGTCGCTGCTGGCTCGCTCGCTCCACGCCCACGCCTTCCTGATGCTCACCGACGTCGACGGGGCGTTCCTCGACTGGGGCTCGCCCAACGAGCGGCGCATCACCCGGGCCCATCCCGATGCGCTCGAGGCCGTCGCCTTCGCTGCGGGTTCCATGGGACCGAAGGTCGAGGCCGCCATCGAGTTCGCCAGGGCGACCAGCGGGACCGCGGCCATCGGCGCGCTGCCCGACGCCCAGGAACTCCTCGATGGGACCGCCGGGACACTCGTGTCCCGGCAGTTCGAGGGCCTGGAGACGACCTAGGGTCCCGAGCACGCTCGGGACCCCGGTCAGGCGTGGTCAGCCCCCGAAGGCGGCGTCCCAGACGGCGGCAGCGGCCTCGTCCCAGGCCACGGAGTACCCGCAGGCCCAGGCCAGTCCGTCGTTGCCGCTCACGAGGTAGCGGCCGCCGACCTGGTACTCCGGCGCGCCGTCGAGGGTGATCCCGACCGACTGGTCGGTCACCGCGAACGTGTCCCCATCGACCCCCGCGTAGGCTCGGCCGATGGCGAACGTGATCTCGTCACCGTCGATCGCTGTCACCGTCCCGTCGAAGGCGAACCCCTGGGCGGCGAGCGTCGTCGGGTCGAAGGCGAGGCAGCTGGCGCTCCCGCCGCCCGCGGCGCCCCCATCGTCGGGTGGGGCGGCCGTGGGCCCGTTCGCCACCGGTGGAGCGGCGCTGGGACCGGCGAACAGGCCGCCGGCGCCGGCAAGGGCGAACGCCGCGACGGCCACGACCGTGACACCGATGAGCGCGAGGGCCAGGCGACGGTCGCGCGGGGCCGGAGTGGATGAAGCCATGGCGATGGACTCCTCGATCCTCGCGTGGACGCGCGCGAGCGACGCGGAAGGCACCGCCCCGTCGGGAACCGGATCGGCCTCGACCAGCCGCTCGAATGGATCGGGTCCGGGCTGCTGGTTCATTCGACACGCTCCGTCGTTCCGGCGAGGGTCGCCCTCATCGACCCATGTGTCCGCTCGCCCTCGCCATCTTTCATCGCTCGCTGGACCTCCGCGTAGGCTGCGGCGAACCGCGCCCGCGCCCGATGGAGCCGGATCGCGACGGCATTCGGGCTGATCCCCAGCACGACCGCGATCCGAGCGTGGTCGAGCTCCTCCCAGGCGACGAGTCGCAGCAGCTCCCGGTCATCGGGACGGAGCTGCTCCAGGGCACGAGTGACCGGGCCTTCGGGCTCGCCGAGGCGCGTCTCGGTGACCTCGACCGGAGCACGCCCGCGGAGTCGCTCCAGGAGCGCGTGGCGTCTCCGCCCACCACGGTGCTGGTTCGCCAGGACGCGGCGGGCCGTCGCGAAGAGCCAGGGCAGCGCGTCGGCTGGCAGGGAGTCCCGTCGACGCCAGGCGATCGTCCACGTCTCGGCCGCGGCGTCCTCCGCGTCGGCCATCGTGCGGGTCCGCCGGAGGGCGTACGCGAGCACGGCCCGCTCGTGCGCGCGGACGAGCTCGGCGAAGTCGCGTGGATCCTGGGGCGACGGCACGGGTCGATGACGCCCAAAGGGCGCCACCGGTTCCCACGACCCAGCGCTCGTCCGCCAGGGCGGTCCGGCTCTGCGCTCAGGTCCCCTTGCGCGAACGGGCCGCGATCCGCTCCATGGCACCCGCCCAGCCGGCGTCGATCGGGCGACCGGGTGCATCGAGGTCCATCACCACCGGGGCATGGTCGGACGGCACGGGGTCCTTGCCCTTGCGGGCTTCCCGATCGATCTCGGCCCAGGCGACCCGCTCGGCGAGCGACCGGCTCACGAGCAGGTGGTCGATGCGCATCCCGAGGTTCTTGTGGAAGTTGCCGGCGCGGTAGTCCCACCAGCTGAACCGGTCCGGCTCCGCGTGGTGCGCCCGGTAGGCATCCTCGAGGCCCCAGTCGAGGAGTGCCGCGAAGGCCGCTCGCTCGGGCTCGGAGACGTGGGTTCCCCCGTGGACCGCCGCCGCGTCCCAGACGTCGGCATCGGCCGGGGCCACGTTGAAGTCGCCGCCGACGACCAGCGCCTCACCCGGGTCGCGGGCTTCCACGAGCCAGGCCCGGAGTCGGGCGAACCAGCGCAGCTTGCCCTCGTAGAAGGGCGTCTCGAGCGCGCGACCGTTCGGGGCGTAGACCGAGGCGACCCGGATCCCCCCGCAGATGGCGCTCAGCATCCGCGCCTCGGAGAACGGGTCGAAGTCCTCCTCGCCCGCGCCCGGCGAGCCGGCCGTCGAGTCGCGGACCGGGCTGCCGTCGAAGTTGGCCACGACCTCCTCGACCGCGATCCCGGCGCGGACCGCGATGGCGACGCCGTTCCAGCGTCCCTCGCCGTGGTGCAGGAGCTCGTATCCGGCCATCCGAAAGGGCACGAGCGGGGCATCGCCGTCCGCGAGCTTCGTCTCCTGGAGCAGGAGCACGTCCGGGGCGGCCCGCTCCAGCCACCATTCGACCTTGGGCAGGCGGGCCTTCAGCGAGTTGACGTTCCAGGTGGCGATCCGCATCCGCTGCTCAGTAGCGTCGGCCGCGCTGCCGGTCGAGGTCGAAGGCCGCCGTGTCGGCGACGGCCATGACCGCCATCGTCCCGGCCTGGACCGGGTCCGAGACGACCAGGTCGACGTGCTCGGTGATCGAGCCGGCCATGTTCAGGGCGATGATCGGGACGTCGTGCTCGCGCAGCTCGTCGGCCGCCTCGCTGATGTCGCCGCCCATGAGCGATCCTGCGAGGACCAGGAGCCTCGCCCGGGGGAGGTCGGCCACGGCCCGGACGGCGCCCGCGATCGCCTCCTCGCCGACGAGCGGGATGGTATCCACGGAGATCCGCTCGCCGCGCAGGTTGTGGCGGTCCGCCTCGGACACGGCGCCCAGGGCGACCTGGGCGACCTGCGCGCCACCCCCGACGACGATGATCCGCTTGCCCCAGACCCGCTGGGCCGGATCGGTCGCGACGATCTCGGCGAGGTCGCCGAGCTCGGCCAGGGCGGCGATCGCGTCGTCCTCGGCGAGGTCCTCGAACTCGAGCTCCGACTCGACGGCCGCCGGTCGGTCGGCCTGGGCAGCGACGCGACGGATGGTCGCCAGCGTGCGGATCCGGGCGCCGGCCCGCCCGAGACGGTCGGCGATGGCCGGGATGACGTCCGGGCGGTCCGGGTGGATGACCCGGAGCGCGACCGTCGTGCCTCCGCGGCGCCGTGTCACGCGTCCGCCTCAGCGAGCCCGTCGGATGTCGGCGACCGACATCGTCTCGGGCGTGAGCGGGGACTCGGGATCGTGCTCCTCGAAGGCGACCCCGAGCTCCTCGAGGGCCTTGCGCGTGGCATCGGCGTCGCTCGTCGTGAGCATCAGGGCGCCGTCGGTGTCCTCGGCGACGCCGATGACCCCGGTGATGTTGACCTGCCGCTGGGCGAGCGCTCCCGCGACCCGTGCCAGCGACCCGGGTCGGTCGTCGAGCAGGACCGTGAACCAGACCGTCACATCGACCTCCTGTGCCAATCGTAGCGTGGTCGCTGCGTCGCCACCCGATCGCGCCCGGCGGGCCCCGGCGGATCCGGCGGCGCCCGGATACCCTGTGGCGATGGCCCGCGACCTCGGACCGGCTGCCTACTCGGCGATCGGTCGCCTGCTTGCCAACCGGACGTTCGGGCGGTTCCACGCGACGGTCTACCGGCGGGTGGGCGGCCGGGGGATCGCCGGCCGCTCCCTGGGGATCGACACGATCGTCCTCACGACGACGGGACGGCGCACAGGGCGGCGTCGCCGGGCCGCGCTCTACGGCTTCCGGGACCCGGCCCGCGACGGCCAGCGGCCGCCTGCCTGGGTCGTCGTCCCGACCAACGGCGGTCGGCGGGTCGAGCCGGCCTGGTGGACCAACCTCCAGGTCGAGCCGCTGGGCGAGGTCCAGCACCGGGGCGACTCCTGGGCGATCAGAGCCCGGGTCGCCGATCCAGACGAGCACGCTCGGCTGTGGCGACACGTGCTCGATGCGTACCCCGGCTATGACCTCTACCGACGCCAGGCGGGACGGCCCGTCCCCCTGGTCGTCCTGGAGCCGGACCCGGGACCGGCATCGTGAGCTCCGGAGCCTCGGACCCCTCGGTCCAGATCTTCGGTCGCGAGGACGACCAGGCGACGCGCGCCGCCCAGCGGTTCTTCAAGGAGCGACGGGTCACCATCCACTTCGTGGACCTGCGCAGGAAGCCGATCGCTCCCGGGGAGCTCCGTCGCTTCGTCGAGCGCCTGGGCGCCCGCGCGCTCCTCGACGAGGGCAGCCGGGCCTACCGGGACGCCGGGCTCGGCTACCTGCGGATGGACGACGCGGAGGTCGCCGCCCGCCTGCTCGGGGACCAGGGACTGCTGCGCCTGCCCCTGGTCCGGTGGGGGGCCGAGGTCAGCGTCGGCCGCGACGAGGCGACCTGGAGGGTCTGGCTCGCCCGGACCCGCGGCTGAGCGCCCAGGGGTCCCGACCGGGGACGCCGCGCTGTGGCATGCTCGCTCCGTGAGCGACGAGACCCGGCCTCGGGCTCCGCGACGCAAGCCGCCGCGCCGCCCGACCGAGGACCAGAAGCTGCTCCGGGAGGCCGGCCGACCGGCCTTCCTCGACAGCGACCCGTGGCGCGCGCTGCGCATCCTCTCGGAGTTCGTGGACGGCTTCGACGCGCTTGCGGGGATCGGTCCGGCGGTCTCCGTGTTCGGGTCGGCGCGCGTTCCCGAGGGCGACCCGCGCTACGAGCTGGCCCGGGCGATCGGCCATGCGCTCGCCGACGCCGGCTTCGCCGTGATCACCGGTGGCGGCCCCGGGCTGATGGAGGCCGCCAACCGCGGCTGCCGGGAGGCGGGTGGGCTGTCGATCGGCTGCAACATCGAGGTCCCGCACGAGCAGGCGATCAATCCGTACGTCGACCGGGCCATCGAATTCCGCTACTTCTTCGCCCGCAAGACGATGTTCGTGAAGTACGCCGACGGCTTCGTCATCATGCCGGGCGGCTTCGGCACGCTCGACGAGCTGTTCGAGTCGCTCACCCTGATCCAGACCGGCAAGATCGAGCACTTCCCGGTCGTGCTGGTCGGCGAGGCGTTCTGGTCCGGCCTCGTGGAGTGGGCCCGCCGGACGCTGGTCCCGGGCGGCACCATCTCGGCGGCCGACCTCGACCTGGTGACCATCACCGACGATCCCGCGGAGGTCGTCCGGGTCATCGCCGCGTCCACGCGCCGGCGGCGTCGACGAGGGAGGCAGAGGATCGCCGAGGCGGGCGACGGCGGCTGAGCCCGGCCCGGGGCGGAGCGCCGGTCAGGCGACCGGGATGCGCGCCATCACGATGCCGTCGACGATGGCCACCGGGTAGTAGCGGAACCTCCGGACGCGCGTGAGCCGGCGGGCCTCGGCCTTCGAGCCCGGCACGTCCGGCTTCGGCTCCCGACCGGAGGGCGTCCACGGAGGGAACGGCCGCCCGTCCGGGTCGAGCCCGCCGGTCGTGGGCAGCTGGGCGGGATCGCCGGAGCAGAGGTCGAACCGACCCTCGTGGAGCGGGCAGGCGATGACGCAGCCGTCGAGCTGCCCGATGGAGAGCGGCGCGGCCATGTGGGGGCAGCGATCGTCGACCACGACGATGCCCTCGGGAAGGTGGACCACCAGGAGGTCGAGGTCCTCGACCGCGACCCGGCGCGTCCCGCCGACCGGCAGCTCGGCCGCGTCGATCAGCGCGCGCAGGGGCGCCTCGGCGGCGCCCCGGACCGCGAGTGCCGCCCGGAACGGGAAGGGTCGCAGATCAGCCATCGACGTACCTCCAGCGGGCCTCGGTCGCGCCCTACCCGGCGTCGGCCGGCACCGGGACCGCGGTCGCCGGCTCGAGACGTCGGTCCGGCGACACCTCCACGCGGTCCTCCGGGCCGGGCGGGCGATGGTCGACGGTGGTTCGCAGCGGGAGCTCGGCGATGAACAGCGAGGCGACGAAGGCCAGGACCGCGGCGCCGACGCCGAGCCAGAAGATCTCCCCGATGGTCAGGGCCATCGCCGCGTAGAAGGCGTCGACGATCGTGGGGACGAGGGCGAGCGCCTGCTCCTTGAAGAGGTCGGGGACCGGGGCCGCCGAGATGGCCCCCGTGATGGTGGCGGCCAGGTCCGTTCCGGCGCTCAGCGCATTGCGGTCGAAGCCGGAGCCGGAGAACTGGGCGGCGAGCTCCGGCGGCACGCCGACCGCGCTGAGCCCGTCGCTGATGTTCGTCACGATGCGGCTGCCGAAGAACGACCCGGCGACCGCCAGCCCGACGGAGCCGCCGATCTGTCGGAAGAAGGTCAGCGAGGACGTCGCCGCCCCCAGCTGGGACATCGGCACGGCGTTCTGGACGACGATCGTGAAGACGGCCAGCGTGGGCCCGACGCCCAGGCCGAGGACGAGCATCCACGCCGAGAGCACGAGGTAGTCGGTCTCGGCCCGCAGGTTCGTCATCAGGAACGAGCCCACGGCCACGAGGACCAGGGCCCCCAGCATGAGGAGCTTGTAGCGCCCGGTGCGGGCCACGATCTGGCCCGAGCCGATCGACCCGGCAATGACCCCGATGAGCAGCGGGAACGACAGGTAGCCGGATTCGGTCGCGCTCCTGCCCAGGACGACCTGGAAGTAGAGCGGCAGGAAGATGATCGCGGCGAAGAACCCAAGGGAGGCGAAGAAGGTCGCCGCGATCGACGCCGAGTAGGTCCGGCTCCGGAAGAGGTCCAACGGGATGATCGGCTCCTTGGCCCGGGCCTCCACGATCAGGAACACGACCGCGATCGCCAGGCCCGCCGCGATGAGCCCACCGACCTGCGGCGTGAGCAAGTCGTTGTCCTGGGCGTTCGTGAGCCCGATCAGGAATGGGGCGACGGCCGCGGTGAAGATCGCCGCCCCCAGGATGTCCAGGTCGTGGCGGCGGCCCGTCCGGCCGAGGTTCGGCATGACCCGCCAGATCACGGCCAGCGAGAGGAGTCCGACCGGGATGTTGATGTAGAAGATCGCGTGCCAGCTGATGGTGTCGGTGAGGAAGCCGCCGAGCGCCGGCCCGATGAGCGCGGCGAAGCCGAAGACCGCCGCGAAGAGACCCTGGTACTTGCCCCGCTCCGCCGGGCTGAAGAGATCGCCGATGACGGCCAGGGCGATGGGGAAGAGGGAGCCCGCGCCGATGCCCTGGATCCCCCGGAACAGGATCAGCTGCCACATCTCCTGGGAGAGGCCGCAGAGGGCCGAGCCGACCAGGAAGATGGCGATCCCGCCCAGGAGCATCGGCTTCCGGCCGTACATGTCCGAGAGCTTGCCCCAGAAGGGCACGCTGATCGTGCTCGTCAGCAGGTAGATGGTGACCGTCCACGTGTAGAGGTCGGTGCCAGAGAGGTCGGCCACGATCCGCGGGAGGGCGACGCCGACGATCGTCTGGTCGAGCGCACCGAGCAGCAGCGCCAGGAGGATGGCGCCGAGGATCCCGAAGCGCTGGCGGCGGTCGATGTGAACGCTCGGTGGCGGGCCGCTGGCGGCGTCGGTGAGGGTGGACGTGGCTTCCATCGGGGTTCGGCTTCCTCGCAGGGCGGAGCTCGTGGGTCGGGCGGGCGCAGGTCCTGCCCGTCGGTCTCGGGTCAGGTACCTCCGCCGATCCCCTCGGCTACGTAGGCGGCCCGGACGTCGTCGAGGGCGCGTCGGACGCCTGCCAGCTGGACGGGGTCGAGGTGGCGAAGGATGCGCTCCATGTGGCTCTGGCGCAGGAGCTCGAGCTCGTCCATCACCGAGCGGCCCCGGTCCGTCGGGCGGACGATCACGACGCGGCGGTCCTGCGGGACGCGCGCCCGCTCCACCAGGCCACGCTCCTCCATCCGATCGACCAGCCCGGTCGCATTCGAGAGCGAGATGTCGAGAGCCTCGGCGATGCGGCTCATCGGCAGCGGTCCCTGGTCCTCGAGGAGCCAGAGGACATGCATGTGGGCCAGGCTGACCCCCTGCTCGAGAAGCCTCCGGGAACCGGCCGCCCGGATCCGGCACATGGCGGCCTGGATATCGGCGATGATGGCGTCGACCGTCGCTGCCGCGCCCTCGACCGCGGCCGCATCCTCGGGCGACGGGGCGTCGAGCGACTCGACGATAGTTCGTGTCACGCGAACGATCATAGCGACATGAACCGTGTCGTCAAGACGAAGGACCGTCGGTCCCCCCTCCCGGGACGCCGGTCGCCGGAGGTCCGCATGCGCTTCGCCCTGATGATCGAGGCCCAGCAGGGTCTCTCGTATGCCGAGCAGCTGGCGATCGCCCGGCATGCCGAGGCGGCCGGCTTCGAGACGCTCTTCCGCTCGGATCACTACCAGTCCTTCCCCGGGCCGGAGGGTCGGCCGACGACCGATGCCTGGGCGGTCCTGGCTGGCCTGGCTCGCGAGACGTCGACGATCGGGCTGGGCGTCCTGGTCTCGCCGGTGGGCTTCCGGACCCCCGGCAACCTGGTCAAGGTCGTCACGACCGTCG
Source organism: Candidatus Limnocylindrales bacterium (assembly GCA_035458865.1). GTDB lineage: Bacteria > Chloroflexota > Limnocylindria > Limnocylindrales > CSP1-4 > DATHYZ01. The sequence goes on along the minus strand of DATHYZ010000051.1, from coordinate 2,219 downwards.
ACGAGATGAGCGGCGGCCGGGTCGAGGTCGGCGTCGGAGCCGGCTGGCACGAGGGCGAGCATCGCCAGTACGGCTTCGCCTTCCCGCCGATCCGGGATCGGGCCGACCACCTGGAGGAGACGCTCGAGGTGATCCACGGCCTGTGGGAGGAGCCGGACGGCTGGTCGTTCAAGGGTCGGCACGTCACGATCGAGAACGCCCGCTCGTACCCCAAGCCGGTCGCCCGGCCGGGTCGGCCACGTCCGCCGATCATCGTCGGCAGCTCCGGCACCCCGAGGTCCTACCGGATCGCCGCCCGCTGGGCCGACGAGTTCAACGCCACCTCGGCCGGCCCGGAGGGGATCGCCGCGATCTACGAGGGGCTCGACGAGGCCTGCCGCTCGGCCGGCCGGTCGCCCCGCGACCTCGTCCACTCGGCGATGATCGGCGTGCTGATCGGTCGCGACGCGGCCGAGCTCGGGGAACGCGGCCGCGATCTCATGATCGAGCTCGGCTCGGACAGGGACTTCGAGCCCTGGTGGGCCGACCGCCGTCAGCGCTGGATCACCGGAACGCCGGACGAGGCGCGGGCCGCGGTGGAGCGCTTCGCCGCCGTCGGCGTCGAGCGGATCATGCTCCAGGACTTCATCCCCCGCGATCTGGAGCACATCGACCTCATGGGCGAGGTGCTCCTGCGTGGCTAGCGTCGACGAAGGAGGGCATCGCATGCAGCTGGGCCTCATGGTCCCCCAGGGCTGGAAGGGCGAGTACGACGGATGGCGCCCCGAGGAGGCATGGGCCCGGTCGGTCGAGCTGGCCGAGCACGCCGACACCCTCGGCATCGAGTCGCTCTGGGTCTTCGACCATTTCCACACCGTCCCGGTCCCGGAGGACGAGATCACCTTCGAGTCGTTCTCGATGCTGGCGGCGATCGCCATGGTCACCCTGCGCGCCCGCCTGGGCCACATGGTGGTCTGCACGGGCTTCCGGAACCCCGGCCTCACCGCCAAGATGAGCTCGACGATCGATGTCATCTCCGGTGGCCGCTTCGAGCTCGGGATCGGGGCCGGCTGGAAGGAGGATGAGTGGCGGGCCTACGGGTATGGCTTCCCGCCGCTCGGCGATCGCCTCGATGCGTTGGGCGATCACCTCGAGGTCATCACCCGCATGTTCATGCCCGGCCGAGCGACCTATGCCGGACCGCACGCCAGCGTTCGAGGGGCCATCAACGAGCCCAAGGGCCTCCAGCAGCCGCGGATCCCGATCATCGTCGGGGGCAACGGGAAGCGTCGAACGGCGCGCTACGCTGCCCGCTTCGCGGACGAGCTGAACCTCGTGTTCCTCGATCCGGCCGAGCTTCCCGAGTACCTGGAGAACGCCCGCATCCGCTGCGAGGAAGAGGGGCGCGACCCGGCCACCCTCAAGATCTCGCTGTACTGCAAGGACGCCCCGGTCCGCGAGCCCGGTCAGGCCCGGGTGGACTTCCTCGGCCAGCTCGCCGAGCTCGGGCTGTCACGGCTGATCGCCTTCCCGACCCGTTGGGACCCCACCCGAGCCGCCCAGGCGTCGTTCGTGGAGGATTGGCTCGCGGCCGGCCTGCCGCTCATCGACGCCCGGATCGACCTCCCGGTGGCAGGGGAGGCCTGACCGCCGATCAGTCGACCCTGGCCGGGGGCGTGCCGCTGGGGCGGCGCCCGAGCCGCCCGATCCGCCCCGGCGGCCCGTAGCGGAACCAGACGCGGCCCACGAGGTGGTCCAGGGCGACGGGGCCGTACCGCCGCGAATCGATCGGCGGTCCGTAGCCGGCAGCGGCCGTCGCAGCGGCATCCGCGTCGGAGAGCAGCCAGGCCTGGTCGGGCCCCAGGAGCAGGTGGCCACCGGCGAAGGGGACCCGGTCGCCGGGTCGCCCGGCGACCCGCTTGACGGCCAGCGTGCCGGTGAGAGGCTCCTCGACCAGGACGATCGTGCCGCGCCGAGGCCATCGCCGGGTCGTCGGGTCGATCAGCAGCCAGTCGCCCGGCCGGAGCGCCGGCAGCATCGAGGCTTCGCCCACGGCCACCCGCCACGTGCCCTGGAGGCGGCGGCGCCATGCCGGGTCGGTCGTCGAGGAGATCGCGAAGAGCAGCTCGAGCACGAAGCCGTGGAGGCGTCGTCTCAGGAACCCCAGGAGCCGCTCACCCGTCGTCGGGGCACGACGAGGCCCCGCCGACGGGCGGGGCCTTGGGTCGCGCATGGCGGGG
>DATHYZ010000050.1:0-7350 GCA_035458865.1 Candidatus Limnocylindrales bacterium | reverse complement strand
GCCAACACCTTCAAGATCAACGGTAGCGGCGGGACCGTGAACGTGCTGCGCGAGACTGGCGTTGATGCCGAGATCGCTGCGGTCGGTCTTGTCGAGTAGCCCGGCCCGTGGAGCCGCCTCGGGCGCCGACACGGCCCATCCGTGGCAGGCCTAGCGTCAGAACGTGGTGCCGATCCCGGGCCAAGGTGAGGGCAATTCGCTACCGATCGCATCGGCGCCAGGGTCCAGTCCCGGCGATCACCGCGGCACTGCCAGGGTGCCGGTCGTGGAACGTACGGGTCCAGAGGCCGAGGGCCTGAACGGTCCGCGGATCGAGCAGGGTCAGGCAACGAGCATTCAGGTGCGGTGCCAGGACACCCCTACGTCCGCCGGGCGCTCGCCCTTCCACGCTCATGGCACACCGCTCGGGCCGCACCACTTCGAACTGATCGCCTCTGGATGGGCTCCTCAGCGGAAGTGGATCTGCCCGGTGTAGTCCAGGTCGAAGCTGGGCCCGGTCCACGTCCCGTGTCCGTGGAGATCGGTCAGATCGCCAGAACCACCGATGACCACCCACGTGCCCGACCAGATCGCTCCACTCGGGTCGCAGGTCGTCGACTCCTGCTTGCCCCGGAAGCCCATCGTGAGCTCGCCGGCTCGACCATCGACGGTTCCTGTGAACGCGACGGTGCCCTTGACGAAGTTCGTGACGGAATCCGAGCCCTTCTGGTGGCAGACCACGACGAACGCGTCGCTGGACGTCCCCTCGAACGTCCCGGTGAACGTCGAGACTTCTGTGCCTTCGATGAAGGTGGTGTTGCCGGCGGTCCGAATGGTGAACCCGGCAGGAACAGGCACGTAGGTCCAGTCTCCCGAGGCACCGACGAACATGTCGGGCTGCCCGAGCGGCTCGGCAGCCACGCCCGATGAGGCGAGCGATCCAGCGAGCATGACCGCCCCCAGGACCGCGAGCAGGCGGCGCATCAGCTATCCCTCCTGGGACGCCTCGGCGCGAGGCGCGCCGGCAGGAGCAAGCCGCAGCACCCCCCGCGCTCTGGCGATCAGGGTGCCCGTCGAGGAACGACTGGCCTAGAGGCCGAACGCCTGAATGGTCGGCGATCGACCGGCCGCGGGCTCCTCGGGGTCGTTCGGGTGCACCGCGACGCTGAGGATCGCGTCAGATGGGTGAAGGGGCGCCCGCTCGCGACTCCAGGCCGCGTCCCTGGACCATCGCGGGGGTGACCACTGGCGAGGACCGTGCTCGTCGCCAGCCGAGGTGGCGACTGGGATCGGAGCGAGGCCACAGCACCGTGCAGAGCATCCCTGACAGAACGACTCTGACCCGCGGTCCGGGACGCATCGAGGACGACCCGTGACCCGCCGCGACCGACTGTCCAGGCTCATCGACACCGCGAGGCGATGGATCGGGCGCGGACGACCCGTCGTCGAGCCTGCCGACGCGTGGCGGGAGCCCTGCGCGAGCTGCGATGAGACCACGGCCATCGGCAGCCCCCTCTGTTCCGACCGCTTCGAGGCCAAGGGACCCGACGGCGAGATCGTCATCCTCTGCTCGTTCTGCCGCGCGAGGATGCGGGAATCGGGAAGGAAGCGGCCGCTCACCGATGCCGAGGTCCGCGCCATCGTGGCGAACGGCACGGCAGCAGCGTATGTGTGGGGCAACAGGGGCGGGCCCATCTGACCAGCGCTGAGCCAGGCGGCGCGTGTCGGGTCCCTGTTGCAGGTCGGCGAGGACTCGACCTTCAGGACCCCCCGCGTCCCTCGGATCCGGACGCGCGGCCGCCGACGTCCACCATGACGGCGATGCCGAGCAGCGCTCCCATCACCACGCCGGCGAGCATCACGCCGACGACGGGGGCGCTGACCGGCGCCTCCCAGAGTGGCGCCCCATAGCCGCCGTCGAGCAGCGCCCAGGCCGCGACACCCCAGCCGGAGGCGAGGAGCGCGCCCCGCCCGGCCATCCGAGTCCCGGGACGGCGGAAGAGCCAGAGCCCCAGCGGGATCACGACCGCGACGGCCACCGCGGCACCGAAGGTCACGACGCCCTCCCCCACCCCTCCGAACGAGATGACCCAGAGGGTGCCGAATGCCGCCATCGCGGCGAAGGGCAGCCAGAGCCCGACGGCGAAGACGACGACCAGACGGCTCTGCAACGCTCGCAACAGGGGCCTCCCGGCGGCGGCGCCGGGGACCTCACGACGGTGATCCATGCCCTCGCTGCCTCCTCCGATGCTGACGCGCGGGGCGCTCGCGCGTTGCACGGTCCGGGTGCACGGCGTGCGGGACTCGCGACGTCATCGACCGGTCGCCGAGGGCCCTCGCGCCCGCACGCGAGTGCGCCGATCATCGGGGCACGGGGCTCTTGTGCCGAGATGCCGACGACGCGAACACTGCGGCCATGCACGGGCACCACTCCCAGGCGCGCCAGGTCATGCCGGTCCCCCGGGTTGCCCTGGCATGGGCCCTGCCCGCTGTGACTGCCCTGCTGCTGGCCGGATGTGCCGCACCCGACGTCAGCCCGGCGCCGTCGACCGTCGGCAGCGCCTCGCCGGCGGGCCGGACCAGCGCGCCGTCCCCGCCGGATGACCAGCCGCTCGCCAGGTCCCTCCGCGATGCCGTCGACGTCGCCTCGATCCTGGCAGACCTCGACCACCTGGCCGCCATCACCGAGGAGCACGGCGGCGCCCGGGCGGCCGGCAGCGACGGCTATGCCGCGGCGGTCGAGTGGGTCGCCGGCGAGCTGCGTGACGCCGGCTACGAGGTCACGCTCGATCCGGTCTCGACGCCGTCGTTCTCGCTGAGCGGTCCGGAGGTCCTCGAGATCCTTGCTGCCGATGCCCCCGACCTCCAGGCGCCACGGGACTTCAAGGCGATGCTGCTGTCGCCTTCGGGCGACGTGACGGGGGCGCTCTACGCGCTCGGCTTCGACACCGGGGCGGGACCCGGGGACCTCAAGGGGATCGGCTGCGACGGGGGTGCCTGGGGCGACGTTCCAGCGGGCGCGATCGTCCTCGTCCAGCCTGGACCGTGTCGGGTCCGCACGCTCGTCGAGCACGCACAGGACGCGGGCGCGGCCGCCCTCATCTCGTCATACCCGATGTGGGCTCCGGGGCAGGTCCGCCGACCGACGCTGCTGGACCCGGACGGGCTTGCCATCCCGGTCGTCGCCGCGACGCGCGACGCCGGGCTGGCCCTTGCCGATGCGGCCCGGGCCGGGGAGGAGGTCCGCCTCCGGATCTCGACCACGACCGTCATGCGGCAGAGCCACAACGTCGTCGCCGAGACGCCGGGCGGGGATCCGGACCGCGTCGTCATGCTTGGCGCCCACCTCGATGCGGTGATCGACGGCCCGGGCATCAACGACAACGGGACGGGGGTCGCCGTCATCCTGGAGGTCGCGCGGCAGCTGGCGACCCTGACCGACGGCGGGCCGACGTGGAAGGTGCGCGTCGCGTTCTGGACAGGCGAGGAGCTCGGGCTGTGGGGCTCGGTCAGCTACGCCAGCTCGTTGAGCAGCTCGGATCGGCGCTCGATCGCCGCCTACCTGAACTTCGACATGCTCGGGTCGGCGAGCGGGCTACGCCAGGTGTACGACGCGACCGCCCTCGAGAACCCGGCTTCGGCGGTCCTCGAGCGGCTGTTCTCCCAGGCCTTCGATGCCGACGGGCTCGCCTGGGAGCTGGCGGACTTCGGTGACGCCAGCGATCACTTCCAGTTCGCCCAGCTGGGCGTGCCGGTCGGCGGGATCGGCTCCGGCGACGCCTGCCACCACCTCGCCTGCGACACGGTCGACAACGTCGATGCCGTCCTGCTTGGCCAGAACGCGCGCGCAGCGGCCTGGGTCACCGGCGTGCTGGCCGATGGCGGGGCCGAGCTGGCACCGTGATCGGGAGGGCTCGACGCCGCCGGGGCAGGCCGATCGCCCAGGGCCTCCGGGATCCGCGCGCCGCGACGACCGCCTGTGTCACGATGTGCGCCGGCCGGGCGGATGCGATCCGTGGGACCAGCCGGCCCACCGGCGGCACCGTCGGGCCGAGGCCAGCGCGGCGCGAGGCATCGGGAACGCGAGGGGCCAGACAGGGAGCGGGATGATCCAGCCCTACGCCCTCATCGGCGCCACCATCATCGACGGGACCGGCGCGGACCCCGTCCCGGACGGCTGCGTGGTCGTCGGCGCCGACGGGACGATCGCCGACGTCGGCGAGCGATCGCGGGTCGAGGTCCCGGCGGACGCTCGCACCCTCGACGTGGCCGGCGCGGTCGTCATGCCCGGCCTCATCGACTGCCACTGCCATCTCGGCGGCGCCTCGCTGCCGGACGAGGACGGCTGGGTCCTGGAGGACGATCGCTTCCAGGCGATCGCGTCCGTGCACCAGGCGGGCCAGCTGCTGCGCCACGGGGTCACGAGCGCCCGGGACATCTCGGTCAACGGTCCGCATCTCAAGAAGGCGATCCGGGAGGGACTGATCGAGGGGCCTCGACTGGTCCCCTGCTGGCGCGGCCTGTCCCGGACCGGTGGGCACGGCGATGGACTGGTGATCAGCCCCGAGGCCGTCCGCCGGTCCCACCCCTGGGGGATCGTCGCCGACGGTCCGGAGCAGGTGCGGTGGGCCGTCCGCGAGGCGGTCAAGAACGGCGCGGAGTGCATCAAGGTCTGGGCCAGCGGAGGGGGCCTCCAGGAGAACGAGCCGGAGGACGCCCAGCACTACACCCTCGAGGAGCTGCGGATCATCGTCGAGGAGGCGACGCTCGTCCGCGTCCCGGTCATCGCCCATGCCGAGTCGCCGTCGTCCGCCCGCGACGCGGTGGCCGCCGGCGTCTGGAGCATCGAGCACGGCGAGGCCATCGACGCCGAGACGATGACCGAGATGGGCCGGCGGGGGACGTTCCTCGACCCGACGCTCGTCCTGCTGCGCCAGTGGTTCGAGTGGCAGACCGAGAGCGGCCCGTACGGGTCGGGCGTGCCGTACGTCCCGGGCGGCGGGGACCTCCCGACGGACATCGACGAGCTCCGCGCCGTGTTCCGCGAGCGCCAGGCCCGCAACCTTGCGGCGGCCCGTGAGGCCGGCATCCGGATCGCCGTGGGCAGCGACGCCTACAACACCACGATGACCCCGTTCGGCCAGCAGACGCTCGATGAGGTCCACGCCCTGGTCGACGCCGGCCTCGACCCGATGGAGGCGATCGTGGCGGCGACCCGGACCGGCGCCGAGAGCCTCCGGATCGACCGTCGGACCGGAACCCTCGAGCGGGGCAAGGATGCCGACCTCATCGTCCTCGGCCGGGACCCGCTCGACGACATCGCGAACCTGGCCGAGGAGCAGATGCTCCTGATCGCGCAGCAGGGACGGCTCGTCAAGGAGAGCCTGTCCTGAGCGACGCTCGCGAGGGCCGACCGGCCCGGGACCCGGGAGCGAGGTGCCCGGCCACGCAGCTCGGCGTCCGCCGCCGGCGCGGGCGTCGGGCGGATCCCGGCTCGCGGGCGATGCGGCACGACGGCTACGACGGCGATCGTCATGACCGCGGCCGGGTCGGCCCGGGTCAGCGCTCTGCGAGTCTGCCGGTCGGCTGATGGGCCGCGTCCGCCAGCAGCCCAGACCCGCGACGCAACCCGACCGACCGCCGGGCGGACGACACCGCGACTCCGCGCGCGGGATGTCGCGCGTCCGGGTCTCGCTCCCGCTCCCGCAAGAGGCCGATCGGCTCTCTCGCCCGGCGGTTCCGACGCCCTAGCCTCATCGACCGACGCCCGGGCCGATCCCCACCCGGGCAGGCCGACTCCCCGATGTCTGCCGCAGCGACGCGACCCCGCCGAGGAGGAACGGATGCGGACCGAGATGGACGATGAGCGCAACTCGACCCTGCTGCTGCTCCGGCGGACGCGGCGGATGACCCGGGCGGCGCTCGAGCCCCTCGCCCCGGGAGCGGTCGTCCACGACGATGCGCCGACCTGGCGGGCCCGCGACGTCCTGGGCCACCTGGGCGTCTGGAACGGCGAGGCTGCCCGGTCGCTGGAGGCGCACGCCGCCGGAGATGCGTACACCTGCATCGCCTCGGTCGGGTTCTACGACGACTACAACGAGCGGGCGGCGAGCGAGCGTCGGGCCTGGCCGATGTCCGACGTGTGGGCCGAGTACGAGACGACCCACGACCGGCTCGAGGCGGCGGTCGCCGCGATGCCGCCGGACCGTTGGGACACGCCGATCCAGTACCCCTGGACCGAGCTGGGGTCAGTGGTGGGGCTCGTGGTGCTCATGACCGAGCACGAGACGAGCGATCACTGCGAGCCGATCCTGGCCCGGCTCGGCCGGAGCTGACCTTCTCCCGAGAAGACCGCAGGCGGAGGCCGATCCCCGACCGGCCGCCCGGCGCGCGACGATGCCGGCGCCGCGGCCTAGAAGACGACCGTCACCTCGTTCGAGCAGGTCGATGTGCTGTCGGCCTCGCAGACCTTGTAGACGTAGACGTAGCCGCCGCCCTTGACCCCGAGCTCGTCGGTGGCCGACGTGTCGCTCACCGTGCCGATCTTCGACCCATCGCGCCAGACGTCGAAGCTCGTCGCCGAGGAGCCGGACCAGGACAGGTCCACGAACTGCCAGCCGCGGAGCTTGTAGCTGCTGGCGGCCAGGTCGAAGCTCCCGGGGACAGGTGCCGCGGTGACGGTGACCGGCTTCGGGGTCGCGCCCGTCGCCGAGTCGTCATCGGTGACCGTGAGCCGCACCGTGTAGGTCCCGGCCGCCGCGAACACGTGCCGCGGGCTCTGCGCGGACGACGACGTCCCGTCGCCGAAGTCCCAGGCCCAGGCCACGACCGTGCCATCGGTGTCGGTGCTGGCATCGGTGAACGTGCAGTCGAGGTAGGTGCAGGACCAGGTGAAGTCGGCGGTCGGCGGGACGTTGGTGCCCGTCCCGCCGCTACCACCACCGCCGCCGCTGCCGCCGAAGAGGCTGTACAGGAGATGGTTGTTGGCGGTCCCGGACGACGCCACCACGCCCTTCGTGGTCGCGGCGAACAGGGCGTCGCGGACCTGCTGGGGCGCATCGGACGGATGCTGCTCCAGGTAGAGCGCGGCGACGCCGGCCGTGTGCGGGGCGGCCATGGAGGTCCCGCTGACCGTCCTGGTATCGGTGTCGCCGCCGTTCCACGCCGAGGTGATGCCCACCCCGGGGGCGAACCAGTCGACGCAGGGACCCCAGTTGGAGAAGCTGGCTCGGGCATCCGTGTCCGAGGTCGCTCCGACGGTCATCCCCTCTGCGGTGCGTGCGGGCGTGTACGAGCAGGCGTCGCTGGCGTCGTTGGCGGCGGCCAGAGCGTAGGACACTCCCGCTTGTGTGGAATTCCGAACGGCGATGT
>DATHYZ010000049.1:0-4626 GCA_035458865.1 Candidatus Limnocylindrales bacterium | reverse complement strand
CGGGCGACCCACCCGCGCAACGAGCAGGAGGGGCGAGCCCGCGATGATCCCACCGCAGTTCGACTACGTCAGACCGACCGATCTCGGGGAGGTCCTCCGGATCCTCAAGGAGCGTGAGGGGGAGGCCAAGCTCCTGGGCGGCGGTTACTCCCTCATCCCGCTCATGAAGCTGCGGCTGGCTCAGCCGGCCCTCCTGGTCGACCTCCGTGATGTCGGAGGCCTCGACGGGATCGTCGAGACCGATGACGCGCTGGTCATCGGTGGGCGGGCGACCCACCGGCAGATCCTCGAGCATCCGGCCGTCGCCGCCCGCTACCCGCTGCTCACCGACGCGGCCGGCCTGATCGGCGATCCGCAGGTCCGCAACTGGGGCACCATCGGCGGATCGGTCGCCCACGCCGACCCGGCAGCCGACTGGCCGAGCGTCCTCTGCGCCGCCGACGCGACGATCGTCGTGCGGTCGGCCGACGGGGAGCGTCAGCTGCCGGCTCGGGGGTTCTTCCTGGATCCCTTCGTCACCGCGATCGAGCCGGCGGAGGTGCTGACCGAGATCCGCATCCCGCGGATGAACGGTCGGAGCGGGGGCGCCTACGAGAAGCTCGAGCGCAAGGCCGGGGACTTCGCCACCGCCGCCGCCGCCGTGCAGCTCCTCCTGGCCGACGACGGCCGGATCAAGGAGATCGGCATCGCCCTGACCAACGTCGCCGACCACGCGCTCGTCGCGGAGGCCGCCGAACAGCGTCTGCGCGGGGCGGAGCCGAGCGAGGACGTCCTCGCGGCCGCCGCCCGTGACGCGGCCGCGGCGACCAACCCGGTGGCCGACGCCCGGGGTCCCGCCGACTACAAGCGGGCGATGGCCGGCGAGATGACGATGAGGGCCCTCCGGCGCGCCGTCGCCCGGGCTCGCGGCGAGTCCTGAGGGAGGATGCGATGAGCACCCAGCGAGTCCGGATCACCGTCAACGGCGAGGCCCGGGAGGCGGACGTCGAGCCCCGCCTCCTGCTCGTCCACTTCCTCCGCGATGTGGCCGGGTTGACCGGGACGCACGTCGGCTGCGACACCAGCAACTGCGGGGCCTGCACCGTCCTCGTGGACGGGGAGAGCGCCAAGTCCTGCACGATGCTCGCCGTCATGGCCGACGGGGCCGAGGTCACCACGATCGAGGGCATGGCCCAGGGAGCCCAGCTTCACCCGCTCCAGCAGGCGTTCTGGGACCAGCACGGCCTGCAGTGCGGCTTCTGCACGCCGGGGATGATCATGGAGGCGTCCTGGCTGCTGGCCCGGAACCCCGATCCCAACGAGCAGGAGATCCGCGAGGGGATCGCCGGCAACCTCTGCCGGTGCACCGGCTACGTGAACATCGTGAAGGCGATCCAGCAGGCAGCCGAGGAGCTCCGGGCGAACGAGTCGCCCGCGGGCACCGCGGCGAGCTGACGGCGAGGGACGACGACATGGCAGAGGCACAAGCCCCCACCACGACCCCCGAGGTCGCCGGCATGGGTCACTCGATGAAGCGCAAGGAGGACCCGCGCTTCATCCGTGGCCAGGGCGAGTACATCGAGGACGTGATCCTCCCGAACATGGCCTGGATGGACATCGTCCGGAGCCCCTACGCCCACGCCAAGATCCGCTCGATCGATACGGCCGCGGCACTGGCGATGCCGGGCGTCCTGGCGGTCATCACCGGCAAGGACCTCGAGGCCGCCGGGCTCCACTGGATGCCCACCCTCGCCGGCGACAAGCAGATGGTCCTGCCGACCGACACGGTCATGTACCAGGCCCAGGAGGTCGCGGCCGTCATCGCCGAGACCCGCTACCAGGCCGCCGACGCGGCGGCCGCCGTCTACGTCGACTACGAGCCGCTCCCGGTGATCGTGGATCCCTTCAAGGCCCTCGAGCCGGACGCGCCCGTGCTGCGCCCGGACCGCGGCCCGGAGAAGGCGTCCAACCACATCTGGCACTGGGAATCGGGCGACCGGGCCGCCACCGACGCCGCCCTCGCCGCGTCGGACCGGGTCGTCCCGCTCGACGTGTACATCCCCCGCATCCACGTCGCCTCCATCGAGACGTGCGGTTGCATCGCCGACTGGGACCCCGTCCGCGAGCACCTCGACTTCCACGTCACCAGCCAGGCGCCGCACGCCTACCGGACGGTCATCAGCCTCGTCTCGGGCATCCCCGAGGCGAAGATCCGGGTCAAGACCCACGACATCGGTGGCGGCTTCGGCGGCAAGGTGCCGGTCTATCCCGGCTACGTCATCTCGATCGTGGCGTCGCTGACGCTCGGCCGGCCGGTCAAGTGGATCGAGGATCGCTCGGAGAACCTCCAGGCGGACTCCTTCGCCCGTGACTACCACATCCACGCCGAGCTCGGCGTCAGCAACGAGGGCAAGGTGACCGGCCTCCGGGTCAAGACCCTGGCCGACCACGGCTACACCGACGCGGCCGCCGATCCGTCCAAGTTCCCGGCCGGCCTGTTCAACGTCATCACCGGCTCGTACGACATGCCCCAGGCCTTCGTCGAGGTCGACGCGGCCTACACGAACAAGCCGCCGGGCGGCGTCGCCTACCGCTGCTCGTTCCGGGTGACCGAGGCGGTCCACACCATCGAGCGGATCATGGACGTGGCGGCCAAGGAGCTCGATCTCGACCCGGCCGAGTTCCGGTTCCGGAACATCATCCAGCCGGACCAGTTCCCGTACCACACCCCGACCGGCTGGGACTACGACTCGGGCGACTACCCGACCGCGCTCCGCAAGGCGATGGACATCGTCGGCTACGAGGACCTGCGCCGGGAGCAGGCCGAGAAGCGAGCCCGCGGCGAGCTCATGGGCATCGGCATCAGCTCGTTCACCGAGATCGTCGGCGCCGGCCCGTCGCACACCTTCGACATCCTGGGCATCAAGATGTTCGACTCGTGCGAGATCCGGGTCCACCCGACCGGCTCGGCGGTCGCCCGCATCGGCGTCCAGACCCAGGGCCAGGGCCACGAGACGACCTTCGCCCAGATCATCGCCGAGGAGCTGGGGATCCCGGCCAAGGACATCACGATCGAGTACGGCGACACCGACACGGCGCCCTACGGCCTGGGCACCTACGCCTCGCGCTCGACCCCGGTCGCCGGGGCTGCGACGGCGGTGGCCGCCCGCAAGATCCGCGAGAAGGCCCGCCAGCTGGCGGCCCACCTGCTCGAGTGCAGCCCCGACGACCTTGAGTGGACCAACGGGAAGTTCTCGGTCAAGGGCTCGCCGGATCGCTTCAAGACGATCCAGGAGCTGGCCTTCGCCGCCTACACGAACCACCCCCAGGGGATGGAGGCCGGGCTCGAGGCGGTCGACTACTACGATCCGCCCAACCTGACCTTCCCCTTCGGCTCGTACATCTGCGTCGTCGACATCGACAAGGGCACGGGCCAGGTCAAGGTCCGCCGCTTCGTCGCCGTGGACGACTGCGGCAACATCATCAACCCGATGATCGTCGAGGGCCAGATCCACGGCGGCCTGACGATGGGGCTGGCCCCCTCGCTCTACGAGGAGATCTCGTACGACGAGCAGGGCAACAACCTCGCCGGGACCTTCATGGACTATCTCCTCCCGACGGCCCTCGAGACGCCGTCGTGGGAGACCGACAAGACCATCACCCCGTCGCCCCACCATCCGATCGGGGCCAAGGGGGTCGGCGAGTCGGCGACGGTCGGGGCTCCGCCCGCCGTCAACAACGCGGTCGTGGACGCCCTCTGGCATCTCGGCGTCCGGCACATCGACATCCCCCTGACGCCGCAGAAGGTCTGGGCGATCCTGAAGGAGAAGGGGGTGGCGACGTAGCAGCCGCCCGGGGCGGTCCGAGCGAGCTCCTCGCCCGGGCCGCCGAGCTCGCCGAGGCCGGACGGCCGTACGCGCTGGCGACGGTCGTGTCGGTCGTGCGGCCGACGTCGGCCCGCCCTGGGGCTCGCGGCATCGTCCATCCCGATGGGCGGATCGAGGGCTGGGTCGGCGGCAGCTGCGCCCAGCCGGTCGTCGTCAAGGAGGCCCTTCGGGCCCTCGCAGACGGCCACCCGCGGCTGCTCCGGATCTCCCGGGACGGCGGCTCCGGCAGCCGGCGCGGGGACGGGATCGTGGAGCTGGTCATGACCTGCCACTCCGGTGGCACCCTGGAGATCTACGTGGAACCGGTCCTGCCAGCCCCGGCGCTCTGGGTCGTCGGGACGACGCCGATCGCCGCAGCGCTCGTTGAGCTCGGGTCATCGGCCGGCTACGCCGTCACCCTGATCGACCCCATCGCAACCGCGGAGGACTTCCCGGCTGCCGGTCGTGTCGTCGCCGACGCCGATCTGGCGGGACTCGACCCCGAGGCGGCGCCGTTCGCGGTCGTGGCGACCCAGGGCCAGTGGGACGAGGAGGCCGTCGCCTCGCTCCTGCGGAGGGAGGTGGGCTACGTCGGGCTGGTCGCCTCGCCGAGGCGGGCCCAGGCGGTCCGCGAGTACCTCGAGACCGAGGGCGTCCCCGCCGAGCGGATCGCCGCCCTGCGCGCTCCGGCCGGCATCGACCTCGGGGCAGAGACCCCCGCCGAGGTCGCGACATCCATCCTCGCCGAGCTCATCCAGGTCCGGCGTGGCAGAGCATCCTT
>DATHYZ010000048.1:0-6347 GCA_035458865.1 Candidatus Limnocylindrales bacterium | reverse complement strand
GATCGCCCTCTACGCGCTCGCCGTCCTGGCCCGCGCGGTCATGGCCGCCGGCTTCCCGGACCCCGCGTATCCCGACGCCTTCTACTACACCGAGGTGGCCCGGTCGCTGGGCGGCGGGCAGGGCTTCAGCGTCGACTTCGTCTGGATCTTCGCCGAGGTAGGCGGCACGATCCCGGCCGACCCGGTCCTGCCGATCCCCTCGAACGCCCACTGGATGCCCCTGCCGTCGATCCTGGCGGCTCCGTTCATCGCGCTCCTGGGCGATGGTGGCGCGGGGCAGCTGGCCTCGTACGTCCTCGTGGGGGCGCTCGCCGCACCGCTCACCTGGGCGATCGCCCGCGACCTCGGGGCGCCGTCATGGCTCGCAGCCGGGGCCGGGGCCATCGTGGCCGTCCCGGGGATGCTCGCCCCGTTCATGGCCCAGCCGGACAACTTCGGCCTGTACCAGCCGCTCGTCACCGCGGCGCTCTGGTTCGGCGCGCGGGGGCTCCGTGGGGAGCCCCGCCTCTTTGCGCTCGCCGGCCTGCTCGCCGGGTTCGCCACGCTGTCCCGCAACGACGGGGTCCTGGTCCTGGCCGCGCTCGGGCTCGTCTGGCTGGTGGACCGCTTCCTGGCCTGGAAGTCACGGGGTGCCCGACCGCCGGCCATCCCCCTGTCGACCGCTGTGGCCTGCGTGGCGCTGTTCGTCCTGGTCATGGCGCCGTGGTGGCTGCGCCAGCTGGCCGTATTCGGCACGATCTCCCCGTCCGCGGCCAGCGGCAAGGTCCTGTTCATCCGGGACATCGGCGAGTGGAACAGCATCACCGCCCCGGCCGACCTCGGCTGGCTCTTGGGCCAGGGGCTCGGTCCGCTCGTGGCCAGCCGGGTCGGCGGGTTCGTGGCCGCCCTGACGATCTTCGTGGTCCTGGGGACCTCGGTGGTCCTCGCCCCGTTCGCGGTCATCGGCGCGTGGGCCCGACGGCGCGACGGTCGCCTGGCGCCGTTCTACGTCTACGCCGGGCTGCTCTTCGCGGCCAACACCCTCGCCTTCGCCGTCCATGTCCCGGGCGGCACGTTCATCCACTCCGCCTGCGCCCTGGTGCCGTACACGGCCATCCTCGCCCTCGAAGGGATCGTCGTCGCGGTCCGCTGGATCGCCCGACGCCGCGCCACGTGGGACCCCGACCGGGCCGGTCGCCTCTTCGCAGGCGCGGCGGTCGTCTTCGTGGTCGGGATCGCCGTGCCGGCGACGATGAGCGTCCACGCCACCTGGGATAGCCGCCGCGTCACGTTCCGCGAGGTCGCGGCCCAGCTCGACGCTGCCGGTTCGACGCTCGACGATCGCGTGATGTCGATCGACGCCGGCGGGACGAAGTACTGGTCGGGCCGGGGCGGCGTCGTCCTGCCGAACGACCCGGTCGACACGATCGAGGCCGTGGCCGATGCCTACGACATCGCCTGGCTGGTCCTCGATCGGCGCGACACCGTAGCCTCGATGGTTCCGGTCCTCGACCGCGACGAGCGGCCCGACTGGATCGGTCCGGCGATCTGGACCTCCAGCGGGCCGGATGGACGCACTGAGGCGGGCCTCTACCCGGTCTGCCTGGAGCCGGACGACGCCCGCTGCGCGACCGAGGTGGCGACCCGATGAGCTCCGACGTCGGCGCAGCGACCGCCGCACCCGCCACCCCGACGCCCTGGCGCCCGGACGCCCGGGAGGCCTTGGCATCCGCCGGGCTGGTCATGCTCGTGGCCCTCGTCGGGGGGATCGTCGCCTCGACCGCCATCGTCTTCCCCAAGCCCGAGGACACCGCCTACTACGTCGGCGTGGCCAGGAACGTCCTGGAGGGCCGAGGCCTCGTCTCCGATGCCATCTGGAGCTACGCGACGCCGCCGCTGTCCTTCCCCCGGCCGGCCTTCGAGGTCTGGCTGCCGCTGCCGAGCCTGCTGGCCGTCGGACCGATGTGGCTCTTCGGCACGACGTTCTCGGCCGCCCAGTGGGTGAGCATGCTCGCGGGGGCGCTCGTGGCCGGGCTCGCCTGGCGGCTGGCCGCCGACGTGGCCGTGGAGCGGACGCTCCCGGCGGGTCGGGCCAGGACCCTCGCCCTGGGCGTGGGCCTGACGACCGCCGTCTACCTCCCCGTGGTGCTGTCGGGGGCGCTCCCCGACTCCACCCTCGTCTTCGCCGCGATCGCCCTGGCCGCGTGCCTGCTCATGACCCGCGTCCTGCGCGACCCCGGTGCGGGCCGCCTGGGCGATCCGCGGGTCTGGGCGATCGGCCTGCTCCTGGGGCTGGGCGCGCTCACCCGGAACGAGGCGGTCTGGCTCGCCCTGGCCTGGGCCGGGCTCGTCGTCGTCCAGCGGTCCATCGGCCGCGCCGCCAAGGTCCGGCTCGTGGGCCTCGCCGCGCTCGTGTCCATCGCGGTCTACGCGCCATGGGCGGTCCGCGACTGGCTCGCCTTCGGGAGCGCCTTCCCCGGCCAGGCCCTCGACAACGCGCTCTCGGTCAACGGGACCGACATCTTCGCCTGGGCGGACCCGCCGACGCTCCAGCGGTACCTCGACCAGGGGCTGGCGACGCTCCTGGAGCTCCGCGTGACGGGGACCCTCCACAACCTCCTGAACGTCCTGCTCTTCCTGGGGATCCCGGTCTCGATCGCCGGCCTCCTGGGCCTGCCCTGGGCCGCGCGGCTGCGCTCGCTCCGACCGCTCGTCGTCTACGCGGTCGTGACCTTCCTGGTGGCGAGCCTGCTCTTCCCGGTCTCGACGACCTGGGGGACGTTCCTCCACGCGGCCGGGGCGATCCACGTGCTGCTCGTCGTGAGCGCGCTCCTGGCGCTCGACGGCCTCATCGCCCGGGTCGGCGTCATCCGTGGCTGGACCCGCCCGGTCGCCTGGCTCGGGGCCACGTTCGCCATCGTCGGGTCGATCCTCTTCTCGCTCGTCCTGCTGCCCAGCTTCGCGGCCGGATCGCGCCAGACCGAGGTCGCCTACGAGGCGATCGGGCCGGTGCTGGCGGAGGCCGGCCTGCCGCTCATCCCGAGCTCGCCGGTCGTCACCGACTACCCGATCTGGCTGGCGGAGACCTGGCGGCAGGAGACGCTCGCGCTCCCCGACGAGCCGCCGGCCGCGGTCCTCGACCTCGCGGCCGCCTTCCCGGGCACCCGGACGCTCGTCCTCTTCGGCGGGCTCCACGAGCGCTGGCCCGACGCCCTCGACGACGGCGAGCCCGGCAGCGAGTGCTTCACGGAGGTGCCCCTGGCCGTCCCGGACGACCCGGCCGCGGCGGAGGTGCTCGATGGCGTCCGGGCCTGGCGGATCGGCTGCCCATGAGCGCGCGTGACCGGCACGACGCGGCGACCGGCCCCGGCGATGCCGACGGCGGCCCGTATACTCGGCCGCGGATGGACGCAGCGAGCGCCGTGACCGGATCGGTGGACGACCGCTTCGACGACCTGAACGACGAGGCCAGGGCGGCGGTCGCCCACGCCGCCGGCGACCTGCGGGCCATCCGCGACCGCTACCGGTCGGCCTACCTCGACGAGCTCGCCCGCTGGCACGGCATCCGCGCCGAGCCGCCTCGCGGGGACGATCCCGCACCCGACCTGGGACTTCGCCAGCAGGAGCTGTCCCGTCTCGACGTGGCGGGCCAGGGCCTGGAGCGGACGCGGCGCTTCCTCGAGCGCGGCGATCGGTCACTCCTGGCGGACGTCCTCGAGCAGGACGGCATGGCGGACGCCCGCATGCTCATCGTCGAGGCCCGCGAGGCCGAGCGGAGGAGACTCGCCCAGGAGGTCCACGACGGGCCGGCCCAGGCGCTCGGCAACGCCATCTTCCAGGTCGAGCACATCGACCGGCTGCTGGACCAGGACCCCCGCCTTGCCCGGGCCGAGCTGCGCTTCCTGCGCGACCTGCTGCGACGCGAGCTCGGCGACGTCCGGAGCTTCATCAGCCAGCTCCGCCCGCCGGTCCTCGACTCGCTGGGGCTCGACGGGGCGATCACCGATGCGACCGAGAGCCTGGCGGCCCTGACCGGCCTGCCGATCGACGTCCGCCTGGAGGCTCCCGCCGACGGGCTCGACGCGTCCCAGCAGACCGTGGTCCTGCGGATCGTCCAGGAGGCGCTCCAGAACGTCCGCAAGCACGCCGGAGCGACGACGGTCAGGGTGGCCTCGCGCCTGGAGACCGACGCCTGGGTCGCCGAGATCATCGACGACGGACGTGGGTTCGACCCCGAGGCGACCGTCGATCGCGGTCGTCGCAGCTTCGGCCTCGAGTTCATGCGCGAGCGCGCGGAGCTGATCGGGGCCCGGTTCGAAGTACGATCGCGACCGGATGGCGGTACCGTCGTCCGGCTGGCCATCCCCCTTGGAGGTGAGAAGGACCGATGAGCGAGACCTACACCGGCCCGGACCGGCGCCGCGGCGGCCCCGACCGGCGCAACCCGGAGGAGCGGACGCGGATCCTCCTGGTGGACGACCACGCCCTGTTCCGGGTCGGCATGCGCAACATCCTCGAGCGCGAGGAGGACTTCGACATCGTCGGCGAGGCGGATGGCAGCCGGACGGCCATCGACGCGGCCAGCGAGGTGAGCCCCGACATCATCCTCATGGACCTGTCGCTGCCGGCGCCCGGCGGCATCGAGACGACCCAGCGGATCAAGCGCGAGCTGCCGTCGTGCGGGATCATCATCCTGGCGACCGAGGAGGGTGAGGAGGAGCTCTTCGAGGCGATCAAGGCCGGCGCCGCCGCCTTCATCCTCAAGGACATCGGCCCGGACGACCTGGTGACGATCATCCGCCGGGTCAAGGTGGGCGAGTTCCTCATCAACGACAAGGTCTTCGCCCGTCCGTCGGTGGCGACCCGGGTCCTCAAGGAGTTCCGGGAGCTGGCGGTCTACGGCACGGAGTCGACCCAGATCTTCGCCCCGCTCTCGCCCCGTGAGATCGAGATCCTCGACAACATCGCCCAGGGGATGACGAACAAGCAGGTCGCCTACGAGCTGGGCATCTCCGAGCAGACCGTCAAGAACCACATGAGCTCGATCCTCCGGAAGCTCGCCGTGAACGACCGGACCCAGGCCGTCGTGTACGCGATGCGCCAGGGCTGGATCAAGATGCCCGAGGATTGATGACGGAGCCCTCGTCGCTCCCCGCCCCCGCCTCCCTGGCGGGCCTGGCCGAGCGGCTCGAGACCGAGCTTCGTGCGCTCGAGGCGGAGCTCGGTGAGATCGAGATGCTCATCGCCCAGGCGCGGACGGAGGCCGGTCGCCACGAAGCGCGCCGCGCCCAGGCCGCCGACAAGCTCTCCGGCAAGGGCGCCAAGGCCGACCCCAAGGACGTCGTCGAGGCCAGCGCCCAGCTCGCGACCCTGACCCGCCGCGCGGCCGTCATGGAAGCCCAGGTGGAGGTCCTGGAGGGGAAGCGCAAGGCCCTGGCCCGGTTCCGCGACTCGCTGGCCGGCTACGCCGCGGCCATCGTGCCGCTCGCTGCCGGTGCCACGGCCGGCGGCAGCGGGGGCAGCGCCGGGTCGCTCCTCCCGGAACCCGCGCCAGGCGTCTCCCAGGCGATCCTGGGCGCCCAGGAGGACCTCCGCCGGGAGATCGCCCGGGCCATGCACGACGGGCCCGCGCAGAGCCTGACGAACATCGTCCTCCAGGCCCAGATCGTCGACCGGCTCCTGGACCGCGATCCGGCCTGGGCCCGCGGCGAGCTGGCGCAGCTGACGGCCATGGTCGAGCAGACGCTGGAGGCGACCAAGACCTTCATCTTCGACGTTCGCCCCATGGTCCTCGACGACCTCGGGCTGGTGCCAACCCTGCGCCGGATGGTCCACGAGCGGACCCGGGGACAGGCGGTGCCGGTGGGCTTCGAGACCGTCGGCGTCGATCGGCGACTCCCGACCGACGTTGAGAGCAGCCTCTACCGGATCGTCGATGAGGTCCTGGGCGCCTACCTTGCGGCCGATCCCGACCGGGTGGAGGTCCGGCTCGACTGGGGCGACGAGAGCCTGACGCTCGATGTCGCGGCGACCAGGCTGCCGCCCGAGCCGGCCGAGGAGAACGTCGGGCCGCCACCGCCCGGCGAGGACCTGCCGCCGGCGCTGGCCGAGATGATCGAGGACCGAAGGCGCGCGGCCGCCCCGGTCGCCCCGGAGCCGATCGTCCTGCCCGAGGCGACCTGGCGCGACGTGGCCGCGCGAGCGGCGTCGGTGGAGGCGACGGCAGAGCTGGCCGACGATGGAGGCCGGGTCCACCTGGTGCTGGCCGTCCCGGCCGCCGCCTGAGGTGGCCGCAGGCCCATCGGTCACGGCGCCCCGCCCGTGGGGTGCGGCCGGCTCGGGCTCGGGAGCGCGTCGGCCGACCCTGG
>DATHYZ010000047.1:0-7556 GCA_035458865.1 Candidatus Limnocylindrales bacterium | reverse complement strand
CCCGACGCCCCGGCCCCCCGGCCCTATACTTCCCGGGCGATGAACGTCACCACCACGAGTGCCCCCAAGAGCTCGGTCCGTCTCGAGGTCGAGCTCCCCCCCGAGGATCTGGCCCGCGCCATCGACGAGGCCGTGCGCCGGCTCGGCAAGCGCACCAAGATCCCCGGCTTCCGCCCCGGCAAGGCCCCGCGCGGCATGCTCGAGGCGGTCCTCGGCCCGACGGCCGTCCTCGACGAAGCCGTCGAGCAGGTCGTCGAGCGGGCCTACCGCAAGGCCCTCGCGGAGACCGACCTCGTCCCGCTCGGCGAGGCCAAGGTCGAGGTGGTCCAGGCCGAGGAGGGCAAGCCCCTCCGCTTCAACGCCCTCGTCCCGGTGCGGCCCGAGGTCGTCCTCGGGGACTACCGCGGGTTCAACTTCTCGCCGGAGATCGAGGCGACCGACGACGCCAAGGTCGACACGGTCATCGGCGAGCTCCGGGACCAGTACGCCAGCCTGGCCGCCGTCGAGGACCGGCCGGCCGCCAAGGGCGACTACGCCGTGATCTCGTACGCCGGGACCCGGGACGGCGTCGCCTTCGAGGGTGGGTCGTCGGACCGGATGCCGCTCATCCTGGGCGACGAACGCCTGATCCCCGGGTTCGAGGACCACATCGCCGGCATGAGCGTCGGCGAGACCAAGGGCTTCGACATCGTCTTCCCGGACGACTACCCGGACACGACCCTGGCCGGCCAGCCGGCCCACTTCGAGGTCGGCCTCAAGGAGCTCCGGGAGAAGATCCTTCCGGACCTCGACGACGAGTTCGCGGCGTCGCTCGGGCCCTACGCCGACCTCGACGCGCTGCGCGCCGAGGTCCGTGAGCGGCTGGAGCGCAACGCCATCGACCGAGCCCGTCATGCCTTCGCCGACCGGATCGTCGCGTACGCCGTCGCCAACGCCACGCTGGAGCTGCCGGACGTCCTCGTCGACCAGGAGGTCGAGGTGATGCACGACGAGTTCCGGAGCGCCCTCGCGCGGCAGGGCATCACCTACGACGCCTACACGGCGGCCATCGCCTCGGGCGAGACCGTGGACGATGCGGCCGCGCCGGAGGGCAAGCGTCCCGCGACCCCGCAGGACATCGATCGCCGTCTCCACGAGGAGTGGCGGCCCCGGGCCGAGGAGCGCGTGAAGACCCTCATGGTCATCACCAGGATCGCCGAGACGGAGAGCCTGGCCATCGCCGATGCCGATGTCGAGGCGGAGGTGGACCGGGCCCGCGAGCGCTACGCGAGCGACCGGAAGCTGGTCGGCTACTTCGAGTCGGAGCGCGGCCGCGACTTCATCCGCAGCACCCTTCGGCGGAGCCGGATGGTCGAGCAGCTCGTCGACGACTGGCTGGCCGCCCACCCCGAGCACCCGCCGCTGCCCCATGCGGAGGACGATGAAGGTTCCTCTCCGGTCGACGTCGAGGCCGTCCAGGCGTCCGCGTCGATCGGCGCGACGGATCCCGGTTCGGTCATGGCCACCGGCGACGACCGGTCCGACGAGGCGGCAGGGGACGCCTCGACCACGACGGAGTCGGCCGGCAGCCGCTGAGGCGGCCCGGCAGCGACGCGAGAGGAGCCACGATGCTCGTACCGATGGTGATCGAGTCCTCCAGCCGGGGGGAGCGCGCCTATGACATCTACTCCCGCCTGCTCAAGGAGCGGATCATCTTCCTCGGCGACGCCATCGAAGACCACGTCGCCAACCTGATCATCGCGCAGCTCCTGTTCCTCGACTCCGAGGACCCGGAGAAGGACATCTACCTCTACATCAACTCGCCGGGTGGGGTCGTGACGAGCGGGCTCGCCATCTACGACACGATGCAGTACGTCCGGGCGCCCGTGTCCACGATCTGCATCGGGATGGCCGCGTCCATGGCGGCCGTCCTTCTGGCGGCCGGCGCGAAGGGCAAGCGCTACGCGCTGCCGAACAGCCGGATCATGATCCACCAGGGCTCGGGCGGGTTCCGCGGCGCGGCCCCCGACGCGCTCATCCAGATGCGGGAGTGGGAGTTCCTGGTCCAGCGGAACCACGAGATCCTCGCCGTCCATACCAGCCAGCCGCTCGACAAGGTCGTCAAGGACACCGACCGGGACTACTTCATGTCCCCCGAGCAGGCCAAGGGCTATGGCATCATCGACGAGGTCTATTCGGCAGAGTGGGACTCGCTGACGGCGCAGTACCACGACGCGCAGGGCGAGTCGGCCGAGAAGTCCGGCCGGTCGTCCAGGGGCGACAAGGCCGACAAGGCCGACAAGGCCGAGCCGGCGTCGTCCGGGTAGGGAGCGAGGCGCGATGACGTCGAGCGCAGGCGGGAAGAGCCCCAAGGTCCCGTACCGCTGCAGCTTCTGCGGCAAGAGCCAGGACCAGGTCCGCAAGCTCATCGCGGGCCAGGGCGTCTACATCTGCGACGAGTGCATCAACCTCTGCCAGGAGATCATCGAGGAGGAGATGCTCGAGGCGCCGCGGCCCAAGCCGCAGGCGGCGAAGCTCCCCAACCCGCGCCAGATCAAGGACGCGCTCGACCAGTACGTCATCAGCCAGGACCAGGCCAAGAAGGTCCTCTCGGTCGCCGTCTACAACCACTACAAGCGGGTCAACGCCGGTCACGCGATCGACGACGTCGAGCTCCAGAAGTCGAACGTCCTCCTGGTCGGGCCCACGGGATCCGGCAAGACGCTCCTGGCCCAGACCCTGGCCAAGGTCCTCGACGTGCCGTTCTGCATCGCGGACGCCACCTCGCTGACCGAGGCCGGCTACGTGGGCGAGGACGTCGAGAACATCCTCCTGCGCCTCATCCAGGCGGCCGACTTCGACGTGGCCCGGGCCCAGCGGGGGATCATCTACATCGACGAGATCGACAAGATCAGCCGCAAGGCCGACAACCCGTCGATCACCCGTGACGTCTCCGGCGAGGGCGTCCAGCAGGCGCTCCTCAAGATCCTCGAGGGCACGGTCGCCAACGTGCCCCCGCAGGGCGGCCGCAAGCACCCTCACCAGGACTTCATCCAGATCGACACGACGAACGTCCTGTTCATCTGCGGCGGCGCCTTCGACGGCCTCGAGAAGATCGTCGAGGAGCGGGTCGGGCGCCGGTCCATCGGCTTCGGGTCCGAGGCGGGGCTCGACAAGGTCGAGCGGAGCCGGATCCTCGACCAGCTCATGCCCGAGGACCTGCTCAAGTACGGCCTCATCCCCGAGTTCGTCGGTCGCCTGCCGGTCGTCGTCAACCTCGCCCCGCTGACCGCTGAGGACCTGGTCCGCGTGCTCACCGAGCCGCGCAACGCGGTCGCCCGCCAGTTCCAGAAGTTCCTGGGCCTCGACAAGGTGGACCTGGTCTTCACCGATGGAGCCCTGGCGGCCGCCGCCGAGGTCGCCCTGGCCCGCAAGACCGGCGCCCGGGCTCTCCGCTCGATCGTCGAGGAGGCGCTCCTGGAGGTCATGTACGACATCCCGGAACGGACCGATGTGCGCAAGTGCATCATCACCGAGGAGACGATCCGGGAGGGGCGGGCCCCGCTGCTGCTGACGAAGGCCGACCTCGACCAGGGCGTCGACGAGACCAACTACCGCGAGCGCCTGGCCGAGCGGGCCGAGAGCGCCTGACCCGCCCCGGTCGCCCAGCCCGGCCGAGAGCCGAGCGTCCAGCGGCCGCCTGCGCGGACGTTCCCCCGCGCCACCACCCGGCTGGGGCCTGGCCCACACGGACGACCGTCGAGGCGCCGGCACGCCTCGACGGTCGGGTCACGCGCGGATCGGGATCAGCCCTTGACGGAGCCGCCGACGATGCCGCGCACGAAGTAGCGCTGGAGGGCGAAGAACACGATCAGCGGCAGCGCCATCGAGATGAAGGCTGCCGCTCCCAGGAGCTGCCAGCCGCCGCCGAGCGAGTTGACGAGGTTGGCGATGACCACGGTCAGCGGCAGGTTCTCCGGCCGGACCGCGCCGATGTAGACGAAGGCGACGAGCAGGTCATTCCAGACGAACAGGAACTGGAAGATGGCCAGGGCCGCGATGGCCGGGACGCTCATCGGCAGGGCCAGCCGAAGGAATGAGGTCACCGGCGACGCGCCGTCGATGGCGGCCGACTCGAAGATCTCCCTGGGCAGCTCCGCCATGTAGTTGCGGAGCAGGAACACCGCGAACGGCAGGCCGTAGGCGGTGTGGGCCAGCCAGACCGCCAGGAACGAGCCGGCGATGCCCAGCCCGTTGGGGCCGAAGATGTCCCGGAGGACCGGGATGAAGGTCGTCTGGAGCGGCACGACCAGGAGCGCGACGACGGCAACCGCCAGCGCGTTCCGGAACGGGAACTCCATCCAGGCGAAGGCGTAGGCAGCGAAGGCCGCGATCAGCACCGGGATGACGGTGGCCGGGACCGAGATGATGATGCTGTTGACGAAGGCCTCGGCGATGCCGCTCTGGCCGAGGACGGTCTGGTAGTTCTCGAGGGTCCACTGGGAGGGCTCGAAGATGGCCGTCCACCAGCCGGACTCGGTCACCGCCGCGGACGGTCGGATGGAGTTGACCAGGAGGCCGATCGTCGGGATCAACCAGAGCACGATGAGTCCGAGGATGCTCAGGTGGAGGGCCAGCCGGCTGAGGCGGGGACGGCGGGCACGGGTGGCCTTGGCGGGAACCGGCGCGGTCGTGGCCTGGGCGGTCATCGGATGGCCTCCTGGGCCTGGAACCGGCGGATGTTGAGGGCCATGATCGGGATGATGGCGAGGAGCAGGATCATCGCGATCGCGCTTGCCCTGCCGAAGTTCCCGTTGGTGAACATCTCCTTGATCATCCGGTTCGCGATGACCTCGGTGTCGTAGAGGCCGTTGGTCATCACGTACACGATGTCGAAGGTCTTGAGGGCGATGATGACGATCGTCGTGGCCACGACGGTGATGGTCGGCAGGAGGAGCGGGAAGGTGATCCGCCGGAAGACCTGCCACTCGGTCGCCCCGTCGACCCGGGCAGCCTCCAGCAGCTCGGGGTTGATCCCCTTGAGGGCGGCCGACAGGATGATCATGCAGAAGCCGGTCCACATCCAGCCCATGACCACGACCAGCAGGATCGTGTTGAAGCTGAAGCTCTCGATCGTCAGCCAGGGGAAGGGTCCGGCCCCGACGACGCCCGCGACGGCGTTGAGCGTGCCGGTCTGGGCCTCGCCGGTCGGCTGGTACTCGAACATGAAGCGCCAGATGACCGATGCCGCGACCATGCTGATGGCCAGGGGCAGGAAGATCATCGACTTGGCGGCCGACTCGTAGCGGACACGATCGACCAGGACCGCGATGGCAAGACCCAATCCGACGCACATCAGCGGCAGGGCGACGATCCAGATGACGTTGTTCTTGAGGGCCGCGACCGTCGAGGGTGTCGTGAAGAACCAGACGTAGTTGTCCAGGCCGACGAGCTCGAGCCCGGTCTGGTCCTGGAACGAGCGGATCAGCGTCCCGATCGTCGGGTAGACCAGGAAGATGAGCAGGAACAGCAGCGCCGGCGCCAGCCACAGCCAGGGCCGGAACTTCGGCTTGAGCCGGTCCGGGATCGGCCGCAGCACCATCTCCGTGAGGATGATGTAGCCGATGAGGGCAGCCGGCACCGCGATGCAGACCGCGATCATCAGGAGGACGCGTTCGTCCACGGGCTCCCTCCGAATGGGACCGGGGCGGGGCGGCATGGCCGCCCCGCCCCGGCAGCGGTCTACTGGCTGTAGGCGTCTGCCTGGATGCCGTCCAGCTCGGTCAGGATCGAGTCGAGTTGGTCGGGGTTCT
Organism: Candidatus Limnocylindrales bacterium; assembly: GCA_035458865.1. GTDB lineage: Bacteria > Chloroflexota > Limnocylindria > Limnocylindrales > CSP1-4 > DATHYZ01. Next base: position 1,764 of record DATHYZ010000047.1, on the reverse strand, counting down.
GCGTGTAGCGGGTGATGCCGGCCCAGAAGGCGGCGTTCATCGCGCTGGGCATGAGGTCTGATGCATCGAAGACGAAGATCTCCGAGTTGGTCAGGATCTCGGCCGACCGACGGCTGATGTCGTCGGGGTAGCTGGTGGCGTTCTTGTTGGCCGACAGGGCACCGCCGATCTCGACCCAGATGTCCTGGGCCGCCGCGGTCACGAGGTAGGCCATGAGCGACCGGGCCGCCGGCGTGTCATGGAACATGCCGAACAGGTCACCGGCGCCCTCGACGGCACCGCTGTACTGGCTGTTGATGTCGGGGAAGGGGAAGAAGTCGTAGTCGGTCCCGGCGGTCGCTTCCTTGAACCCGCCGAGGCCGGTGATGAAGCTGGCCTGGTGGAACACGGAGCAGCCCGGCGGCGATGCGAAGAGCGGATCGCCGGCGACCTCGAAGTTCGTCGTGGCGACCGCGTCCGGGCCGCCATAGCTGTCGGAGACGATCTCGCCGTAGGCTTCGAAGGCCTGGCGGATCTCAGGGCTGGTCCACTTGATCTCGCCCGCCCACCACTGGTTGTAGACGTCGGGGCCGGACTGGCGGAGGACGAGGTCCTCGACCCAGTCGGTGGCCGCCCAGCCGGTCGCGGCACCGGACTCGATGCCGAGGCACCAGCCGGCCTGGGCGCCGGCCGCGTTCTCGTCGATGACCGCCTGGAGGTCGTCCCAGGTCGTCGGCGGTGACGAGATCGGGGTGACCGATGGGTTGTACCAGATCAGGCCCTTGACGGCCGACTTGATGAAGACGCCCACGAGCTTGCCGTCGACCATGCCGAGCTCGACGAGCGGTGCGGCGGTCTCGGACTCGTAGGTGGCGACGTCGAGGACGCCGCCCAGATCGACCAGGCTGCTCGCCCACTGGGCCATCTGGCCGGGGCCGGGCAGCCCGGCGAGGTCGGGCAGCACGCCCGAGGCGACGCCGGTGGTGAGGACCGTGTTGAGGTCACGGGTCCCGGTGTACTTCACCGTGGCGCCGGTCTCCTCCTCCCACGGCTTGACCATCTCCAGGAAGGCCTCCTGCTCGGAGCCGCCCCAGGCGCCGATGACGGTGACCTCCTGGCCGGTGAGGTCGTCGGTCGCCATGCTCTCCCCTGGCGATGGCGGCGGCGCGGTGGACGCCCCCGGCGATGGCGATGGCGATGGCGTCGCCCCGGCGCCGCACGCCGCCACGACCAGGGCGACGGCGGCCAGCAGGATGCCTGCACGCCACCACGGGCTTCGTTCGACGGTGTTCACGATCCTATGCCTCCTCTAGGGTGCTGGATTGGATGACCACTTGCGGACCTGGCCTGTGCTGCATCGGCGTCAGGTCCCCCCGGGCTCGATGCGAGGGCCCATCGTGGACTCGCGGACCACGAGCTCGGTGGCGAGGATGGTGCGGTCCTCGGCCGGCTGACCGGCGAGGCGGCGGAGCAGGGCCTGACCGGCGGCGACCCCGAGCGCGCGGGCAGGGAGTCGGACCGTCGACAGCGCTGGCACGAAGTGGCGTGCCAGCGGGATGTCGTCGAAGCCGATGACCGCGAGGTCCTCCGGCACGCGACGGCGGCGCTCGCGCAGGGTCGCCAGCGCGCCGAGGGCGACGACGTCGCTGGCGACGAAGCAGGCGGTCATGTCGGGTGCCGCATCGAGCAGGTGGGCCATCACCTTGTGCCCGCTGGCCGAGTCGAAATCGCCCTCCGCGATCCGACGCGGATCGGGCGGGATCCCGGCGGCGTCGAGCGCCTCGC
>DATHYZ010000046.1:0-5122 GCA_035458865.1 Candidatus Limnocylindrales bacterium | reverse complement strand
GACGCCCACCGAGGCTCCCGCCGGCTCGAGCCCGGCCCGCCGACCGAGGCGGGCACCCGGCGACCTGCCCTTCGACTTCCTCGACGCCGCGCTCGTGGAGGCGATCGCGACCGCCCGCCAGGAGCCCGCCTGGCTGGTCGCCGACCGCGGCGCGGCCCTGGCCAGCTTCGACGCCCTGCCCGTGGAGCCGAACCAGCTCTACACCCCGTACCTCGACCTGCGGGCGGCCGACCTGTTCGGGGCGCGGCCGTACACGGCGAGCGTCGATGCGAGCGGTGGCGAGGTGCCCGAGGAGGCCAGCGCGCTGATCGAGGTGCGCGAGGACGGCGTCGTCAACCTGGCCGTGGCTCCCGACGCGGAGGAGCTCGGCGTCCTCGTCGAGACATTCGCCCAGGCGCTCGCCCGGGATCCAGAGGCCCTCCGGGCCGACCTGGAGGGCGCTCCGGGCCTGCCCGCGGACGACAAGCTGGCGCAGCTGACCCGGGCGGCCTGGAGCCAGGGCATCCGGGTCGAGATCCCGGCGCGGGTGAGGCTCGAGCGGCCGATCCTCGTCCGCTGGCTCGCCGGGACGCCGTCGACCGCGCTCCTGACCCGGACGATCATCTCGGCCGGCTGGGGTGCCGAGGCCTCGGTCGTCGAGGAGCTCCTGCCGTCCGGCCCGCGGATCGAGTGCGCCGAGGGCGAGTCCGTCCCCCAGGCCCTCTTCGCCGGGACCCTCGAGGTCCGCCTCGCCCGTGACGCCACGCTCTCGGTCGCCTCGCTCCAGGAGGCCGGCCCGGGCCACGTCGTGTTCCAGCACCGTCACGCGACCCTCGGTGACGGCGCCACGATGCGCTGGGCGCTGGCCCAGCTGGGCAGCCGCCTCGTCCGCTCGCGGATCGACAACCGCCTCGAGGGCGACCGCAGCTCGCTGGAGCAGGTCGAGATCCTGTTCGGCAGCGAGGACCAGCTCTTCGACCTCACCACGTACACGCGCCACGTCGGCCAGGACACGACCGGCGACGTCCTCGCCAAGGGCGCCCTCAAGGACCGCGCCCGGACGTACATGAAGGGCCTCGCGACGATCGAGCGGTCGGCCATCGGCACCGACAGCTACCTCGGCGAGTTCGCGATGAACCTGTCCAAGCAGGCTCGCTCGGTCGCCATCCCATCGCTCGAGATCGACCAGCCCGACTGCCGCCGCGCCGCCCACAGCTCCTCGGTGGGGCCGATCGACGAGGGGCAGATCTTCTACCTCGAGAGCCGCGGCATCCCGGAGGACGAGGCCCGGAAGTTCATCGTCCTGGGCTTCCTCGAGCCCGTGGTGGCCCGGATCCCGGTGGAGGACGTCCAGGAGCGCATCCGCGCCCGCCTCGAGGCGAAATGGGCCGGCGAGCGAGCGGCGACGGCCGTCGAGGTGCCCGCCTGAGACCGCAGCGGCCGCACTCGTCCCCGGTCGCCGGGGGCCGGGGATCCGGCGCGTCCGGTCGGAGGGTCGCCGGGTTGCCGTCGTGCGCTAGGGTGATGCCGTGAGACGCATCGACCTCCTCGGTGTGGACGACGTCCCGGTCGGGACGATGAAGATGGCCTGGGCCGAGGGCTCGGATCCCGTGCTGGTCATCAACCAGGAGGGCGAGTTCACGGCCATCCAGGGCATCTGCAGCCACGAGTACTTCGAGCTCGACAAGGGCTTCCTGACGGCCGGCACGATCACCTGCGCGCTCCACCTCTCGCGGTTCGACCTCAGCGACGGCGAGCCGCTCGACCCGCCCGCCGACCTCCCGCTGGCCGTCTACCCGGTCGTCGTGGAGGACGGCCGCGTGCTCATCGAGGTCCCGGACGGACCGCTCGAGGTCTTCGAGTAGCCGAGCGGCCTCACGGTCCCGCAACGGCGGGGCCGTCCGGGCGTCCATATGACGCCATGCGTCATCGGACCCACCCCTCGCGCCGACTCTCCGGGTCCCGTGCCCTGCCCGGCGCCGCGCGCGGGACGGGTCCGGCGCCCTCGCTCGACGACCTCGCCGTCTTCGAGGCCGGGACGGGCACGCCCCACGACCTGGTGGCCCTGGCGGTCGGTCTTCTCCTCGCGTTCCGCGCCATCGCCTCGCAGGCGGTCCGGAAGGGCCGAAGGGGCGGGTAGCACCGGGACACCCGCGATGCGGCGCGGGCCCCGCGATGTGTCGGTCAGCGCGGCAGGAGGGTTCCCAGCCCGAGCGTCTTGGCCCGCTCGAGGATCGCCGACCCGAAGACCACGTCGGCGAGCCCCACGCCGAGGTGCGTGACCACGACCCGGCCGGCAGGGCGCGGGGTCCCGGCGAGCAGCACCTCGCCAAGGGTCGCGGTGGGGTCCGGGTAGTCGTCGAAGGCGCCGGCGTCCCGGTTGGCGAGGAACTGTCCGTGCTCGTCGACGAGGAAGAGCGCCGCCTCCCGGGCGACCTCGGCGGCGCAGTAGGTGGCGTAGTCGACCGCGACCACGGTGACGCCGGGGGCGAGCCAGTCGTTCGTCATGACCTGGCGGACCGGGCCGAACGCTGCCGCGGTGACGACCGCGTCAGCCTCGGCGACGGCGGCGCGGGCGCTCGGGACGGGCTCGGCGTGGGTGATCCCGGGCGTCTCCCGGGCCAGCCGGGCGAGCTCCTCGGCGCGCCCGGGATCACGGTCGTGCACCCGTAGGCGGGTACCCGGCAGCACCGCCCCGATCACCGGGACGTGGCTGTGGCCCTGGACGCCCGCTCCGATGAGGCCCACCTCGGGCGGACGGCCGGTGGTCGGTGCGAAGGCGCGGAGGGCGACCCCGCTGACGGCCGCGGTCCGCTGGGCCGTGATGGGCCCGCCGTCGAGCAGCGCGATCGGGACGCCGGTGGCGGCGTCGGAGAGCACGACGACGGCGCTGATCGCTGGCAGCCCGAGGTCCAGGTTCGTGGCGAAGCCCGCCACCCACTTGATCCCGAGCCGATCGGCCGCCGGCTGGGGTCCGCGGAGGAACGCCGGCATGGCGTGGGCGAAGGAGCCGTCCGGCCGGGGGTGGACCGCGATCTTCGACGGGAGCTCGGCGTCGCGCACCAGCGCGGTCAGGGTCCGCTCGGCGAGATCGAGTCGCTCGGGGAGGTCCGGCATCGCCGCCTCCACGTCCCCCGCGGAGAGCCAGCGCAGCGGCGGCAGGTCGGTCACCGGGTCAGTGTAGTCGGCAAGCCTGGGCCGTCCAGTCGTCCGACCCGTGCCATCGCGGCGACCTCCGTCCCGCCTCGAGGGGACCGGTCGCTCCCGACACCGACCGGCCGCGTCGCCTAGATTCCCCTCCATGGAGAACTCACGTGCCGCGGTCGCCCGCGAGCACCTCCGGTCCGAGCGCGACGCCGCCTGGATGTACGAACGCATGGCCTCCTTCGAGCGCGACCCGGACCGAGCCGAGCTCTTCCGGACGATCGCCGCCGCCGAGCGCCGGCATGCCGGGATCTGGGCGGCCGTCCTCGACGGCCTCGGGGAGCCGGTCCCGGGGGAGGTCGGACCCCCGCTGCGGGTGCGGGCCATCACGCTCGCCGCTCGCCTGTTGGGCAGCACCGCCGTCGCCTCCCTGGTCCTGTCGATGGAGCGCGACGCGGCGACGGTCTACGAGCGCGCGCCGGAACCGGAGGAGACCGGGATCGCCGCCGACGAGTGGGCCCATGCCGAGGCCTGGCGGCGCATCGGCGGCAAGGAGGCCACGGACCGGCGCGAGCGGATCGGCCCGGCTGCCCAGGCCGCCGGGGTCGCCGCGGCCGAGGCCGCCAGGCGGCCCGCCGACATCGCCTCGGCAGAGCGCTGGCACCGGGCCGGGCGATCGGGGACCTTCCGGGCGATCATCTTCGGCGTCTCGGACGGGCTGGTCAGCAACCTGGCCCTCGTGATGGGGGTCGCCGGCGCCTCTGCGAGCATGGGGGCCGATGGCGGCTTCGTCCTGCTCGCCGGGATCGCCGGGCTGCTCGCCGGGGCCTTCAGCATGGCCGCCGGCGAGTACATCTCGATGCAGTCGCAGCGGGAGCTCTACGAGCGCCAGATCGACCTCGAGCGCGCCGAGATCGCCGCGATGCCTGAGGAGGAAGAGGCAGAGCTCGCCGCGATCTACCGGGCCAAGGGTCTCCCGGCGGCCGAGGCATCGGCCCTCGCCCGACGGCTGTTCGAGAAGCCCGAGCTCGCCCTCGACACGCTGGTCCGCGAGGAGCTGGGTCTCGATCCGGACGAGCTCGGCTCGTCCTGGGGGGCGGCGATCGGATCGTTCATCGCCTTCGCCCTTGGCGCGGTCGTGCCGGTGGTCCCATACCTCTTCGGCCAGAGCGCCGTGGCATTCTGGACGTCCCTCGGGGTCAGCGTCGTGGCGCTGTTCGGCGTGGGCGCGGCGGTGAGCCTGCTGACCGGTCGGAGCACCCTCTACTCGGGTGCGCGCCAGGCCGGCCTCGGCCTTGCGGCGGCGATCGTCACCTACCTCGTCGGCAGGATGATCGGCGTCGGGGTCGCCGGATGACCGGGGCGGGCGTGCTGGCCGAGCGCCTGCGGCGGGAGGGGCTGGATCCGTCGTCCTGGGGCAACGGGCCCGGGGACCGCTATGCGGCGCACGAGCATGGCTACGACAAGGTCCTCGTGTGCGCGGCCGGGTCCATCGTCTTCGAGGTCGTCGGCACCCCGATCGGCCTTCATCCCGGCGACCGCCTCGACCTGCCGGCCGGCACGGTCCACGGCGCCATCGTTGGCGCGGACGGCGTCACCTGCCTCGAGGCCCACCTTCCCGCCGGCACGCTGCCCCGGCTGCACCGGGTCCCTGCAGGCTCGTGGTGAAACCGCGACGGCCCGGGGGACGTAGAGGGTGACGGGGCCGGCCGATCCGGGACAGGACGACGCGGCCCTGGTGCGAGCTGTCGTCGACGGCTCGGAGTCGGCGCTCGCGGCGCTCTACGACCGTCACGGGTCGGCGATCTTCGCCCTTGTCCTGCGGCTGTCGGGCGATCGAGCCACGGCTGAAGAGGTGGTGCAGGAGACCTTCCTGGTGCTGTGGGACCGGGCCGAGCGGTTCGATCCAGGCGTCGCGTCGCTGGCGACCTGGCTTCGCACGATCGCCCGCAATCGGACGCTGGATCGATTCAGGGCGACCGCACGGCGGCCCCGCCTC
>DATHYZ010000045.1:0-2296 GCA_035458865.1 Candidatus Limnocylindrales bacterium | reverse complement strand
TCGTGGTACCGGGAGTCGTAGGTCGGGTAGCCCGGCCCGCTCGGCAGCGAGGCGAGCCTCCCGAACGCCCATGCCGCCAGCTCGTCGAGCACCGCCGGGGCCACTGCCGAGGGGCCTCCGACCGCGAGGATCGTCGACGGGCGGCCGGCCAGCACGCGCTCCCGCGTCGGTGCGGGGACGGCCGTGGGTCGCACGAGGAGGACCGGGGCGGCGAGCGTCGCCGCCAGCGGTACGGCCGCCAGGGCGTCGGGGTAGGCCAACCCCGTCGCAACGATCGTCGTCGACGCCGCCGGGAAGTATCGGCCCGCGACGGCAGCGGCCGTCCCGAACCGATCGGGTCCGGCGAGCCGCTCGACCGATGGCGCGAAGGATCCGAGGGCCCGCTCCACCGCGGCTGAGACGACGGCCGGCCCGCCGACGACCACGATCCGGCCGGGAGCAAGGCGCCGAAGTTCCGTCGCGGTCGGGTCGGGAATGGCGTCGGAACGGGTCAGCAGGATGGGGGCGCCGATGGAAGCTGCTGCGGCGCCCGCAGCGAGCGCGTCCGGGAAGTCGCCGCCGAACGCGACGAACGCGACCTGGGCCGAGCCAGGGAGGAAGGAGGCGGCACTCACCGCCGCGGCGGTCGCGTAGCGATCCGGGCCGGCAAGGCGCTCGATGGCCACGCCGGCTCCCAGGAGGCTCCGCACTCTTGAGGCGACCGCATCCGAGACCGCGGCCGGCCCGCCGACGACGACGACCCTCGCGGGCGCGAGACGGACCAGCTCCGCCTCGACGACGGCGGGCACGGCATCCCGCCGCGTCAGCAGGACCGCGCCGCCGCCGCCCGCCGCGGCCGGGCCTGCCGCGAGCGCATCCGGGAACGCCTCGCCGGACGCGAGGTAGACGACGGGCGCAGCTCCCGAGGGGAAGAGCCGCTGGCTCACCTGGACAGCCGTGGCGAACCGGTCGGCGCCCGCCGCGCGCGGGGTCACGATCGCCGACGGCAGGTCCGCAGCCAGGACGCTCCGGCCCGGAGCGCCGCCGGCTGGGAGCGTCGCCAGGAGCGCCATGGCGAGCGCAGCGACCGCGGCGCGGCGTGACGCGAAGGTGGCGCGGTGTCGGGGCGTCGGTCGGACCATGCCCCAAGGCTCGTCCATGGAGGCCGGTCCCGGCAACCGGACCGATGGGTCCGATGACCGCCCCGATGGGGCCAGCCGGACCGCTAGGATGACGCGATGCCGACGCAGCAGCCCCCAGCCTCGGCCGGCCCTCCCTTCGTCGCGGTCAATCCCGTCGCCTCGCGAGTCCACGACCCCGATCGTCGACAGCGCATCGTGGGCGAGGTCGAGCGGGCCGTGCTCGCCCGCACGGGCCGGCCGCCGGAGGTGCACGTGGCGGGCTCCCGGCGCGACATGCGCGAGCGCGTGCGTGCCGCGGTCGAAGCCGGGTCACCGCTCGTGGTGGCCATCGGCGGGGACGGGACGGTGCGCGACGTGGCCACGATCCTCATGGGCCGCCAGACGCCCCTTGCCATCGTCCCGGCCGGGACGGCGAACCTCTTCGCGGCGACGGTGGGTGTCCCCGGGGACGCCGAGCGGGCCGCCCGTGCGATCGCCGATGCCCGGGATCGTCCGGTCGACCTCGGGGTGGCCACCTGGGGGACGGACGATGGCGGCGCGAGCGAGCCACGGATCTTCGTCGTGGCGGCCGGCCTCGGCTTCGATGCGTTGCTGATGGCCGCGACCGACTCCGCCGCCAAGCGACGGCTCGGTCGGTATGCCTACTTCCTGACCGGGGCCCGGATGCTCCGGCACGTCCGCGGGGTCCCCGTCCGGCTGGAGGCCGACGGGACCGTCGTCGAGACGACCGCGATCCAGGTCCTGGTGGCCAATGGGGGAGACCTGCTCCCGGGCCTCGTCGGGCCGGCCCTTCCGATCGACCCGGACGACGGGTTGCTCGACGTTCTCGTGGTGGAGGGCCGTGGCCTCCTGGACGGGATACGGGGCGGCCTCGAGGTGCTCCTGCGACGCGGGATGGGGCCCTCGGGAAGTGGTCGCTCGCGCCGGCTCCGAGCGGCCCGGGTCCGGGTCAGCGGCCCGCCCGACCAGCCGGTCGAGGTGGACGGCGACGTCGTCGGGGCCGGCTGGCTGGAAGCGACCTGCCGTCCCCGAGCGCTCCACGTCCTGGTGCCCGACCGCTCCAGCACGCCAAGCGGCCCACGACGCGAAAAGCGAAGATGACCGGCATGCCGCGTCCGACCGCCCTCGCCGCACCTCGTGGTCGTCCGTTCGGACTGTTCGCGCTCGCCGGCCTG
>DATHYZ010000044.1:0-8134 GCA_035458865.1 Candidatus Limnocylindrales bacterium | reverse complement strand
CCCAGGCTGTAGCCCATCCCGACGTGGTCCTGACGGAGATCGCCGCCCAGGCCGGGCTCGTTGTCGCGGTGGGCAGGGTGAACCTGTCGGTGGGCTGTTCCGCTTCTGGGACGCCCTCTACGACAGCGGCCTCTACGCGGTCGAGGCGACCTGGGTGCCGGCCTTCGGTGTCGCGCTGAGCGTGACGATCGCCCTTCGATGGATGAGCTGGCTGTCGATCGTCACCGCGGCCCTCCTCGGGGTCAACGTGGCCGCGATCCGGGTCGGCATCCCGGACACGGCCACGCTTCCGTCGGCCAGCGCGATCGCGATCTGGCTCATCGTCGCGAGCCTCGCCCTGCGCCGGGCAGCCGCGGCGCCGTCGACATCGCTGGCCGCCGCGGCGACGACCTGGCCGAGGACGGATCGCGACCCGGGTGAAGGGTGGCGATCAGCTGGGCACGCCCACGTCCACCCAGACCAGGCGGTGGTCGGAGCTCGGGAACGGGAACGTGCCGGTGAGCGCGGAGAGCGGGTCGGCCTGGACCGGCCAGAAGACCGCCGCGTCGACGATCCGGAGGTTCCGGCGGGGCAGCACGTAGTCCGCCCGCAGGTTCCCCGGAGCGCCGTCGGCGAAGTCGGCCGTGTCGAAGCGCGGGTCGCTCAGGTGCGTCGCGTTCGCCCTGCCCTGGAGGGCCGCTGCCTCGACGGCGCCCTCGCTGTCCGGCGTGATCTTCGTGTTGACGAGCGGGTGATCGAGGAGCTGCTGGATCGAGCCCGGGATGCTGTCGCCGTCGAGCGGATCGCTGTTCTGATCGCCGGCGATCACGAAGAGCTCACCGGGCTTCAGGCCGCCACGACCACCCTCGTCGTCATAGACGTAGGAGGACGCCGGGCCTGGCGTGACGTAGTCGGCCCAGAACCGGATCTCGTCACTGTTCCGGGTCCCGTTGCGATCCTCCGGCCCATCGAAGACCGGCGGGGTCGGATGGCTGACCAGGAAGTGGACCGCACGCTGACCGACTTCGATGGGCACGTCCCAGTGGCTCTTCGACGAGAGCCGGAAGACCTCCAGCTCCTCGGGCGAGTACCAGTCCGCCGGCTCCGGCGTCGCCGGGTCGTCGGGGAGCAGCGCGCCCGGCATGTCCTTCCAGAGGAAGTGCTGGAAGGTCCGGATCGCCTCGTGGTCGATCGGGTAGCGCGAGAGGACCGCCATCCCGTACTGGCCGGGGAAGAACCCGAAGCCGAAGGCGTCGTCGGGCCCGCCCACGGACCCGTTGTTGTTGAGGTCGAAGCCGGAGGGGATGCCGGTGTTCGACTCGGCGACGAAGGCGTACGGGTAGTCGATCGGTTCGGCACCGTCGTGGCCGACCGCCAGGTAGTTGTCGCGGAACGCGTCGACGAGCGGGCCGTCGGGATGCTCGGCCGTCGGGGCGTAGTAGTCGAACTCGTTGATCAGCAGGACGTCGGGGCGGACGCGCTGGATGATCTCGGCGACGGCGTCCCCCTGGGCGTTGCCGGGCACGGACAGGTCGGCCAGGGCCTGGCCCGCGCTGAACCGGTTCAGCGACGCATTGAACGTCGCGAAGCGGATAGGCTCGCTGGCGTCCTTCGCCGTTGCCGGCGCGGCCATGAGGGTGCCGAGCAGGACCGTCGCGGCACCGATGACGAAGAGGATGCGTAGGCGGTTCGACGACGGCATCTCGGGCCTCCCTTGAGCACGGAGACGCGCATCTTCGCGGCCTCCGGACCAAGGGTAGGCCACGAACGAGGTCACGTCACCAGCGTCAGGGCCACAGTCCCAGGCCGTGGTCGCCGTCGGCCCTGTTCCCACTCACGATCACGCTCCCCGGGGGCTCCCGATGGTGGTGCGCACTGGCACCGGGTCGCTCGGAAGCCGCGTGACAAGCCCGGGGGTCTTCCCCAGAATGTCGCGATACGCCGGGGTGGCGGGATCGCGGGGGCGGTCCCATGGCGCGGCGTCCCTTCGGAACGGTCGCCCCGACTCGCGTCAGATGCCAATGGCGAGACCGACCCCGGCAGAGGAGGTCTGCGGATGGTCCGCGCTATCGCTTCCAGGTTCACGGTCGCCGTCTCGGTGGCTGCCATCGTCCTGAGCCTGAGCGCCACCGCCGTCTTCGCCGGTGAGATCACCGGCAACGGCAAGAGCCTCAAGGTCGACGGAGGGGGCAAGTGGCACACCGGGCTCCACGCCCGGTCGCTCTGTGCCTTCTCGGGGCTCAACGACGAGATCACCCCCGAGGAGCCCGGCAAGATCCAGAACTGGGGCACGATCCCGAAGGAGATGCGGGACTTCATCGGCCCGCTCGGGTTCCACCCGGGGATGGCCTGCAACCCGAACATCGGCCTCGACCACTGACGGTCGACCCGGACTCGCGACGACGGCCCTCCGGGACATCCCGGGGGGCCGTCCGCTGTCCTTGGACCCGCGCCCTGCGACATCGGGCCTCGGTGCTACCGGGGGTCGTTCCGGACCATCGACCCTTGCCCCAGGCGGAACCTCGGTCCCAGCGTGGGAGCCGCGTCGCTCAGGTCGGCGCCCGGAGAGAAGGGGGAGCGTGGTCGATCGAGGGCCATCCCACTGGCGGGCAGCACGCTGGGCCCTGGCCATCCTTGGGGTGGCCGGCATCATCGCCGTGGTCCCCCCGCTGCCGCTCGGCGCGCCGACCGAGGGCGGACCTGACGTGTTCTCGGCTGCTCGGGCGATCGAGCTGATCGAGCGGATCGCCGTGGAGCCCCGACCCATCGGCAGCGCGGCCAACGAGCGGGCGCGAGCGACCATCGTCGACGAGCTGGAGCGGCTCGGCCTGGAGCCGGAGCTGCAGGCGAGCGAGGCGTCCGACTGGTTCGGCCTTGCCGACGGATCGCCGGTCCCGGTCGTCAACGTGCTGGCCCGGATCCCGGGCACGGCGAGCACCGGGGGCGTGGCGCTCGTGGGTCACCACGACACGGTCCCCACCACGACCGGGGCGAACGACGATGCCGCCGCGGTGGCGGTGATCCTGGAGGCTGCCCGGGCGATCATGGCCGGGCCCGCGCTCCGCAACGACGTGATCCTGGTCCTCACCGACGGCGAGGAGCCGGCCCCACGCTACGGGGCGACGGCCTTCGTCGCGGAGCACCCCTGGGCCGCGACCATCGGCTTCGTCGTCAACCTGGAGGCGATCGGCTCCTGGGGCCCTCCGACGCTGGTCGGGGTCGTCGGCCCCGACGGCGCGGCCATCGATCGATACGCAGCGGCGGTCGCGCGGCCGGTGGCGTCCTCCGTCCTGACCGCGACCCGGACGCTCATCGGCGGGTCGACCAGCGACATGGACGTCTTCGGGGCCGCCGGCATGACCGGGGTCGAGCTGGCCTACTTCCACGGCTCGTCGATCTACCACACTCCGGCCGACGCGCTGGACCGTGTCGACGTGGACACCGTCCATCGCCTGGGCGACGCCACCCTGGCGATCGCCCGCCGGGTCGGGAACGACGACCTCGGCGAGCCGATGGAGGTCCGGCGGACCGCGTTCTTCACGGTCGGCCCCATCGTGGTCCGACACCCCGCCGAGTGGACGGTGGTCGTGCTCGTCCTCGCCGGCCTCGTGCTCGTCGCGGGAGCCGCGGCGACCTCCCGCTCCGGGGCCCCCGTCACCTGGTCGGGCGCGGGCCGCGGTCTCTTCGCCACGGTCCTGACGATGCTCGTGTCTGCCGTTGCCGCGGTCGCGGCATGGACCGTCGTGAGCGGCCTGCGCGGGGACCTCGGCATCGCCGAGGGCTACCTCTATCTCGCGGGTCTCGTCGCGCTGGTCGTCGTGGTGCACGCGGGGAGCGCTCGGATCGCCCGGGTCGCCAAGGCTCGGGACGCTGCCGCCGTCGGGGTCGTGGCAGCGTGGTGCCTGCTTGCGGCGCCCCTCGCACTCGCCGCTCCCGAGATCGGCTATCTGCTCGCGTGGCCGGCCCTCGCGGCCGCGACGGCGATCCTCCTTCGGCGCCGGGGGCGTGCCGGTGGCTGGCTCGATCTTGCGGCCTTCGCGCTGGTCGCCGTGACGGCCCTGGTCCTCGTGGTCCCGGCGGTCGATACGTTCTTCCAGTTCGCCCAGCCGCGGCCCGGCAACCCGGGCTCGCAGCTCACCTGGATGGTCGCCATCCCGGCCGTCCTGGTCGCGCTGGTCGCCGAGCTGGTCGTGGCCGTGTGGCCCCGCCCGGCGCCGCTGGTGGCCGAGCCTGGGTGACGGCTTCGGACGTCGTGCTACCGTCGCGCAGCCGAGCCGCGCCCGATCTCGCGCGACCGGGCCACTTGCGGAGCCTGGGCGATCTGGCCCTCACGGACCGGGAGGGTGAAGGGTGAGCTACGCCATCTACGTGGGACGGGAGCTGACCGCGACCGGCCACGCGTTCATCGCCGGCTACGGGGACGAGCCCTCGGGCCACTGGCTGGAGGTCGTGCCTCGGCGGCAGCATCCGCCCGGCGCCACGATCGAGGTCGGGGTGACGCCCGAGGCGGCGATGCCGGGGGTCAGGACCTCGATCCCGCAGGTGGCCGAGACGTCCCGCTACCTTGGCGTCGGCTACTCCCACTACCTCGGCGTCCCCGGCCCGCTCACGAACGGCGGCCTGAACGAGCATGGCGTGGCCGTCCGCGACGTCTGGTCGCCCAGCGCCGATCGGCTCCGCGCCATGACCCCGTCCGACCAGCGGGGACCGACGTACAGCGACCTGGCCCGGCTCGTCCTGGAGCGTGCGACCTCCGCCCGCGAGGGGGTCGAGCTGATCGGGAACCTCATCGGGGCCCACGGTGAGTCGACCTACGGCGGCAACTCCCACCTCATCGCCGACGACCGCGAGGCATGGGTCGTGATCCAGTTCGCCGGCGGCCAGGGGCTCTGGGTGGCCGAGCGCCTTGGCCCCCGCAGCATCCGGGTCAGTCGCCCCGGATACATCGGCGTCGTGCCCGAGGACCTGACGGACCACCAGGACTTCATGGGCGCCCCCCACCTCGTCGCCTTCGCCGTCGAGCGTGGCTGGTATGACCGCGAGCGCGATGGCCCGTTCGACGTCAATGCGATCTACGGGGACGGTCGTGGGCGGTGGCCCGGGGTGATCTGGGTCGAGGACGAGCTGGCTCGACGAGCGGCGGTCGGGGAGGGGATCACCTTCGCCGACGTGGCGTGGGCGCTGCGCACCGAGCGCCTCACCGGGGACATGGCGGGCTACGGCCAGGTCGTCCCGCTCCGACCGGCTGCACGGGGCGAGCTTCGGGTGCTGTGGCACGCGCCGGTCGGCCCGATCGCGGCACCCCTCACCCCGTTCGTCGTCGGTATCCGCTCCGTACCACCCGAGCTCTCCAGACACCGCTACCTGGGCGAGGGGGAGGCGGCCTCGTTCATCGACGACCGCGATCCCGACGATCCGGCCTCGGCGGTTCCGCAGCGGATCGAGGCGACCCGGTCGGCCGTGGCGATCCACAAGCGGCTGCTCTACCTCCTGGCCGAGCACCACGACGTGTTCCTGCCGGAGGTGACGCCGGTGTGGGAGGCCTTCGAGCGCGAGCAGGTGATGCTGCTGGCCGACGCGATGGAGATGGCCGAGGTGCTCGTCGATGCCGACCGGCTGGACCTTGCCCTGGACCTCGTGACGCGGCACTGCGGGACCCAGGCGACCCGCGCGCTCGATCTGGCCGAGACGATGGCGGACAGCATGGACGCCCGCAGCCGCCTGCTGTTCGGCATCCGCGAGGACGGCGGCTGGCGAGGGCCCGAGCAGATCTGGTGACGTCGGTCCCTGCCCGGTGGCCGCCATGGCGCCCGGCTGGATCTCGGGGCGGGGTACGAACGCACGACCCGAGCGACGGACCTGCTATCCCGGTTCGAGCCGGCCCGGTGCCTCCCCGGCCCGCCGGAGCACGAGGTACTTCCAGCCGAGCCACTCGGTGAGCCGGCCGATGACCGGGGTCATCCCCGCGACCTCTGTCGGCGCGATCAGCTTCGGCTCCTCGAGCGCGATGATCCGGTCGTGGAGCTGGATCCGACACCCGCCGGCCGCCAGGACGTTGCGGGCCCACTCGGATCGGTCGCCGAGCGGGACCGCGAACCGGATGCCGTCGTCGACCAGGATCGGATGGAGCGGCGTCAGCCGGCGGATGCCGGATCGCCGTCCGACGTGCTCGAGGGTCGCCAGCTCGGACGGACCGGAGCCCGACAGACCCTGCCGCACGAGGTAGGGGTTCACGACGTCGTTGGCGAACCCGGCGCCCAGGCGCGTGTGCCGCATCCAGACGGCGACGAGGAGAGCGGACCCGACGACGGCCAGGACGACGAACGCGAGCCTGCGCACCACGGCACCTCCATCCGCCGCGATCGTGGCCCATCCCCGGGCCCGGGCGACAGTGCCGGGGGGACCGGACGAGGGCGGATCGCCGGATGCCGGACGACCGCCGGAGCCTCCGTCGTCGTCGGCGGCACCGCTAGGGCTGACCGGTCCTCCCCAGCACCCGGACCTCGGCGGCCGGGAGCGCCTCCCACCACCGGCCGTAGCGGCGGTAGACGGTCGGGTCGCGGTCGGCGAGGAACCCGGCCAGCGACCGGGCCTCCGCCTCGATCCCGTCCCACGATGCGTCGTCGAGCGGCTCGAAGGCGGTGGCCTCGATGCCGCTGTCGAGCGGCCGCCAGACCCCGGCGACGTGGCCGTCCACGAGCAGCGTCGGCAGGACGTCGCCGTTGGTCCTCGTGACGAGCCTGCGGTACGCCTCGGGGATGACCCGGCCCCGGTCCGCGTAGGCGAGCAGGATGCTGTCCCACATCGGGAGCAGCCGGGGCGGCGCCGGCGTGTCCTCGGACGGCAGCGGGCCATCGGGCACGTCGTAGAGCTTGGCGCCATCGGGGCCGTCGAGGCTCCGGATCGACTCGCCCATCGACGCCAACGCCGCGCGTACCCGGGCCCGCACGACCAGGGCGAACCGGGCCATGTCCGCGACCGATGCCGGTCCGAACCCTTCGAGGTAGCGTCGGATGAGCGTGACCAGCGCGGCTTCCGGATCGCCGCCGCGAGGCAGAACAGGCGCCGCCACGTAGGCCGGTCGTGGCCCGAAGGACCAGGGACCGCCGGTCGGCGCGTGTGAGAACGGCCCGAACGTCCGCATCGCCCACCAGACACCGGGTCGTGGCAGCACGCCGAGCCGCTCGTCGAGCCAGGCCTCCACCTCGGCGTTGGACCGGGGCGTCGCGGTGAAGGCCAGCACCTCGGGGACGAGCGCGTCCGCCTCGGCGACGGGCAGGCCGGCGACCGCGAACCGGCGGTCAGCGAGGCGCGAGGCGCGCAGCGTCGGCTGCATCGCCTCGTGGAAGGCTGGGTAGTCGTCGGCGTCGACCGCGTGCAGGGTGATCCGCATGAGCGTCGCCTTGAGGAGCGACCGCTCGGCGAAGGCCCGATCGAGGGTCGCTGGGTCGAAGGCCTCGATCCGGTTCCAGAGCGCCAGGTACGGCGAGGCCGGCTCCTGCGCCTGGAGGGCCACGACCTGCCGGACGGCACCCAGGACGTCGATCGGCTCGCGCCGCAGGAGCAGCTGCCGCCGGAGCGTGGCGCGGTTGAGTGCTCGGGCGCTGACCCTCACCCGATCGCGCCGGCGCCGTGCGCCCGGGCCACGTCACCGAGGATCGCCGCCAGCTCAGCCGGCCGCGACCACATCGGCCAGTGGCTCGTGGGCAGGTCGACCCAGGTGACGTCGCGCAGCTCGGCGAGCCCGGCGAGCCACGCCCAGTCCTGCTCCTGCGCGGCGATCCTGACCTGCTCGGATGGGAATCCCGTGCAGACGATCGTGCTCGGGATGTCGCGCCGGGCATCGTTCATCAGCGAGATCCCCTCCCTGAGGACGCCGCCCGGCACCGGGACCGCCCGCTGCCGGAAGGTCTCGAGCTGCGCCTCGGTCAGCCCATCGAGGTTCTCCTCCGCCTCGATGTCGGCCCAGGCGAGGGGCTTCTCGATCCCCTCGAACCCGGGGTCGAGCGCGCCGACGCCCGGGGCGGTGTCGACGTAGACCATCGCCGCGATCAGGCCCGGGACCCGATCGCTGGCCGCGTACCCCGAGAAGCCGGCGGCGCTGTGGACGGCCAGGACGACGGGCGATCCGGCTGCCTGGATCGCCGCGCAGACC
>DATHYZ010000043.1:0-2240 GCA_035458865.1 Candidatus Limnocylindrales bacterium | reverse complement strand
GATGCTCCAGGACGGCGCCCCGGCCCTGGTGACGACCCAGGGTGGTCGCCCGACCGGCGTCGTGACCCGCCTCGACCTGCTCGAGTACCTGGCCCACCACCAGCCCGGAGGCTGAGCGCGTGTCCGGTGGCCGGGCGACGTCCGCGGGCGCCGGCCCGCACCGGGTCCGGACGGAGCGGCTCGAGCTCCGGCCGTACCTCCCGGACGACCTCGACGTCGTGATCGAGCGGCTGGTCCTCGATCCCCAGGTCATCCGCTTCTGGCACGCCTACGCCGACCCGACGCTGCCTGTCGAGGTCCGCCGGGAGATGGGCCGCCACGAGTTCGGTGACTGGTTCGGCAGGGCGCTCGACGCTGGCCTGCCGGTCTGGATCCTCGAGGCTGCCGACCCGACGCTGGCGCCCGCGGGGACGTTCGTCGGCGTCGCGGGGATCCTTCCCCCGGACAGCGAGCTCGGCGATGAGCCGGAGATCGGCTACATGCTCGACGGCGACTTCCATGGCCGAGGGCTGGCGACGGAGGCCGTGCGGGCGATGGTCGCCGACGCCTTCGGCCGGGGAGGGATCCCCCGGCTCGCGGCAGTCGTCGATGCCCCCAACGTCGCGTCCATCCGGGTCCTCGAGAAGGCCGGCTTCCGGCTCGAGCGCGAGTACATGGGCACCGACGGCCACCCCTACCGCCGCTACCTGGCCGACCACCCCGGCTGAGCCCCGGCGAGCCGCCCGGAACGTCGAGGCGCCGCGGCTCGACGTCGCTGCCGGCTGTCATCGGACCCACTTCCTTGACGACCGCTTCGTCGTCAGCCTGCCAGAATGTGCACGACTCCCCGGTGCTCGCGGGGCCATCCCAGGAGGTGGCATGGCGAACGAACGACCCGACCCCACCGAGGGTGAGCTGGCCCTCGACTTCGACTCGCTCGCCGTCCACGCCGGCCAGGAACCCGACGAGCTGACCGGAGCGGTCGCCCCTCCGATCTACCAGACCTCGACCTATCGGCAGGAAGCCGTCGGTCGGCCCATCCGCGGCTACGAGTACGCGCGGAGCCAGAACCCGACGCGCGAGCGCCTCGAGCGGGCCGTCGCGACGCTCGAGGGAGGGCGCCACGGGATCGCCTTCGCGTCGGGCTCGGCCACCACCGCCGCCATCGCCGAGCTGGTGGCGCCCGGTGAGGAGGTCGTCGTCGGCGACGACGTGTACGGGGGCACCTTCCGCTACCTCGTCAGGGTGGCAGGCCCGCGAGGCGTCGGGACGAGGTTCGTCGATCTCGCCGCCGATCCTGCGGCGGCGCTCGGCGACGCCCTGGGCCCCGGGACCCGTCTCGTCTGGTTCGAGACGCCGTCCAATCCCCACCTGAAGGTCGTGGACATCGCGGCCGTCGCCCGGGCCGTCGAGGGGCACGCGGGTGCCAGCGGATCGCGTCCCCTCGTCGTCGTCGACAGCACGTTCGCCTCGCCGGCGCTGCAGCGACCCCTCGCGCTCGGCGCTGACATCGTCTTCCACTCGTCGACCAAGTACCTCGCCGGCCACTCGGACACGATCGGTGGGATCGCCGTCACCGACGACGACGAGCTGGCCGAACGGCTCCGCTTCCTCCAGAACGCCATGGGCGCGGTGCCCGGGCCCTTCGATTGCTTCCTGGTGCTCCGCGGGCTGCGGACGCTGGCCCTCCGCGCCGAGCGACATGCCGCAAACGCGGAAGCGATCGCCGGGTTCCTCGCCGCTCGATCCGACGTAGCGGCGGTCCACTACCCGGGGCTGACCAGCGGAAGGGACGCGCACCCGGGGCACGGCGTCGCGGTCCGCCAGATGCGCCTGGGCGGACCCGACGGCCCGGCGGCGTTCGGGGGGATGGTCTCGTTCCTGCCGGCTTCCGGTGGCCGCCACGGCCGCTCTGCCGCCGAACGGGCGATCGCGATCGCGGAGGCCACCCGGCTGTGGACGCTGGCCGAGTCGCTCGGCGGGGTGGAGTCGCTCATCGAGGTGCCGGCCGCCATGACCCATGGCTCGGTGGCCGGCACCCAGCTCGAGGTGGACCCCGCCCTGATCCGTCTGTCGGTCGGCATCGAGTCGGCGACCGACCTCGTCGCCGACCTGGCCCGGGCGCTCGACCAGAGCTGAGGCCGGGTCCCGCGGGCCCCAGGCGCCGCCGGCGGGTCCTAGGCGCCGCTCGGGCCGAAACGGGCCAGCCAGCGTCGGGCCGCTACCGTCGGTCGACGGGGCCTGGTCAGGGTTCGCTGCTC
>DATHYZ010000042.1:0-19593 GCA_035458865.1 Candidatus Limnocylindrales bacterium | reverse complement strand
GCCGTCGATCAGGTAGCTGTCGGCGATGATCTGGTCCACGATCAGGGTGCCGCCGTTCCCGTTCAGCTTCACCAGGCCCTCGGGCACGTAGATGATCCCCTCGACCTCGGTCGCCGAGGCGGCGCCGTTCATGGTCACCGTCTGGGTCACCGTGCGGTCCTGGAAGATCACGATGTCGTCGTAGTCGTGGAGGGGGTCGGCCTCATCCGGGGCGTCGATCGGCTTCAGCTTCAGCGTCGCTCCGCTGCCGCCGAGCGAGATGTCTCCGGCGGCCTCGTTCGGCAGCTTCGAGTTGAAGATCATGACCCCGCCGCCCCACGTGCCGGTTCCGGCATCGGTCTCCGTCGCGATCGTGATCACCGAGCCGCCGGTCGTGGTCCGGAAGCCGCCACCGCCGATCCAGTAGATGCCCGGCATCAGGTAGGCGGTGGTCCCGTTGTTGACCTCGATCCCGCCCGGGTAGAGGCCCGGGTGGAGGATCCACTCGGTGTTCGCGTACCCGCCGGTCGGCGAGAGCTTGCAGAGCTTGGGCGACGCCTCCGTCCCGGCCGCAGTGCCGCCAGGGCAGTTCTTCGGGATCGCCGGCGGCGGCGAGTCCGTGCCCGCGTAGGTCAGATCTGGCGCCACGGGAGGCTTGGTCGGATACGGCAGCCACCGCAGTGGATCGGGCAGCATGAACGAGTTCTCGGCCGGGGTGCAGGTCATGTAGCCGGACCCCTGGTCCTGGATCTCACCCACCGCCCGGCAGGTCGAGTCCTCGGCGTAGATGTCGACGGTCGCGCCGCCGGTCCGGCTGATGCTGATGGGGTCGCCGGTGCACTCGGATCCGGTCGAGTTCGAGTGGATGTTCGCGTAGGCCTCGATGACGCCGCCACCGGTGAACTGCATCGCCTTGCACTCGGTCTCGTCGAGCGCGAGCATCGAGAACGGGAAGGTGAGGTTGGGCTGGTTGGCCGCCACCGCGTACGAGCCGACCGGCCAGATGGCCTGGCCGATGATGTTGCCGAAGACCGACGGCCGCCGACCGGCGATCTGGACCTCGACGAACCCGGGGAACCCGACGTAGCGGCCGTGGATCGGCGGGATGTGGACGGTGACGTCCTCGCTCGCGTCGGCGTCGTCGAAGCCGTTGGTGAGGGCCAGGTCGCAGGCCGCCTGGACCGCCTTGTTGCCACCCGGAGCACCGACACACGGCCCGTGGTAGTCCGAGCTCGTGAGGACGTACCGGGCACCCGCGAGGGCGGCCGCGTCGGCGGCGTTCTGCTGGTCCCGGCGCTCGACGAGCATCAAGCCGGTGTCGAACGCGAGGGCCGCGACGATCATGATCACGGCGGCGGCGCCGGCGAAGAGGACGAGGACCTGGCCGCGCTCGCGGCGTCGGTCAGTTGTTGACGACAAGGGTCGACTCCGCGTGCACGTTGATGGGTGGCAGGGGGACGATCGGGATGAGCGTCGAGTAGGCGTAGTCGGCGGTCACCGTGACGGTCGAGCCCCGGCTGTTGTCGGGTGCCCAGGTGGGCGTGGGGACCGTCAGGCTCGAGCCCAGCGTGCTGAACGCGGCGCTCCTGACGCGGTCCTTGACGTCCTCGCCGGTGGGATCGCAGGCGTAGCTCCCCGGCGCAGGCGTCCCGGTCGGGCAGTAGAGGGAGTTGCTGCCGTTGACGATCGCGTAGCGCGCGCCTTCCCGGGTCGCGTGGTTGAGGACCTCGTAATAGAACATGAAGCGGCCGGCCTCGATGACCCCGAACAGGAGGAGGAAGAAGATCGGGGCGACGAGGGCGAACTCCGCGAGCGCCTGGCCTCGGCCACCGCGTCGGCTCACGGCACGTCCGCGGAGCTGCCGGCCGGACGAGCGCTGGCCGCTCATGGCGTGGCCACCATGAGGTCGGTCATCGCGAACGTGCTGGCCCGGGCGAAGGTGATCTGCGACGGGATCCCGACGTTGACGCCCAGGAAGTCGATGTTGAAGGGCACGAGCGGTCGGAACTGGTAGGTCAGGGTGACCGTGAGGGTGCACGGGGACGCCCGATCGGCCTGGTCGCAGCCGGCGGTCGTGTCGAGCGGTTCGCACGGCCCGTTCTTCGAGGCGGTGAGGCAGTACTCGAAGCCCGGGTTGGTGCAGTCCGTGTCCGGGCCCTGGTAGTCGGGAAGGTTCCGCGACGCGACGCAGGCCCGGAGCTTCATCTCGGCGACGGTGTTCGTGTAGGTGTCCGAGCGCCACCGCTCGGCGCCGAACGTCCCGTAGTCGGCAGCCTCGCGCGCCGCGGACTCGACGCTGAGCATCGTCGTGTAGATGCGGGCGAAGTCCACGATCGCCAGCATCATGATGAGCATCAGCGGCATCACGAGCGCGAACTCGACGATGCTCTGGCCGCGGCTCTTGTGAGGACGACGGCTGCCCCGATGGAAGCCTCGCCCCCAGCGCGATGCGAGTTGGAAGGTTCTGTTCATCGATGGTCCCCGAGATCGCTGGTACCGAAGTCCTATCGGCCGGGACCCGGTCGGTCAACGGTTTCGGGGGCTCCCGGGCCGGTTCGTGGTGCGTGCGCGTCAACACCAGCCGGATCGCGTGTGCGGCAGGGTGAAGCTGGCTTCGCTGCCGTTCGTTCGGGTGCGGACGGGGCCGGTCCGCGGGGGGTCCCGTCGGCTGCGGTGGCCTGGCGGGGACTCGGTCATGGACCGGTCCAGAGCGGGGCACTGGCCGGGGTCGCACGGTCGCGCCCTGGTCCTACCCCCACCGGTACCACCTCGCCATGGCCTCGGCCGCGCGCGGGCGGCAGGATGCCGGCCATGAGCAAGCGAGTCGCCGCCGCCGTCCTGTGGTTCTTCGCCGGCTGGTACGCGGGTGCGTTCCTGGCGTACATGCTCGGCGTCTCCGACATCCTGGGGCCCGTCCTTGGGCTCACCGCCGCCGCGCTCTTCGCCGGCGATCCGTTCGACGTCATCTGGAAGCCGTCGGCCACGATCAAGGAAGCTCGCCGGAACACCGAGGTCCGGCTGCAGCGGCTGATCGCGGAGCGCTGACCGCCCGGCGCCGACGCCACGACACGAGCCCCGGCCGGTACCGGGGCTCGTTCGATTCCGGGGCCGGCTCGCGCGCGGGGCGGCCACCGCCGCGCCCCGGCTAGGTCTCCTCGGCCGGCTCCGCGGGGAGGAGCACGCTGAACGCCGCGCCCAGGCCGGGTCGCGGATCCTCCAGGACGAGGTCGCCGCGCATCGCCCGGCACAGCTCGCGCGAGACGTAGAGGCCCAGGCCACTGCCGTCCGCGCCCTGGCGACCGCCGCGGTCGTAGCGCTCGAACAGGCGCTCGCGGGCCTCGGGTGGCACCCCCGGCCCGCCATCCTGGATGGTCAGCCGGAGCCAGCCGTCGTCGGGGTCGGCCACCACGGTCGCCTCGACGGGGCCGCCGCCGTACTTCACGGCGTTGTCCAGCAGCGCCCAGAGGACCTGGTCCAGGTGGTCGGGGTCGCCGATCGCCAGCCAGCCCTCGCTCCGGTCGTCGAGGGTGAACTCGACCTCGGCCATGCCGAGGGCCTCCCAGGCCCGGCGGGCGCGGGTGGCGAGGTTCAGCACCTCCAGCCGCGGGCGGAGCGCGCCCGACTCGAGCCGCGACACGGTCAGCAGCTGGCGGACCATCCGGGACAGCCGCTCGGCCTGCTCGCCGATCACCTCGAGGCGCCGGTCGGGGCGCTCCTCGTCGAGCTGGCCGGCATAGGCCCGGATCCGGGCGAGCGGGGTCTGGAGGTTGTGGCCGATCCCGCGGAGGAAGTCGTCCTTGGCCTCGTCGAGGGCGACGAGCCGGGCGTTCTGGCTCTCGACCCGGGCGAACAGCTCGGCGTTGCGGATGGCCACGGCGACCTCGCTCGCGTAGAGGTCCAGCAGGTCCTGGTCGGCCGCCTCCCAGCGCCGGGTCGCCGGCAGCCGGCCGACGAGCACGCCGATCGCCTCGTCGCCGGCCCGGAGCACGGCACGGACCGGGCGGGAGACGCCGGGGATGACCTCCTCCGCCGGGATCTGGATCGGGTCGACGAGCAGGGCGGTCGCGTCGATGAGCGCGAAGGCGCGCTTGGCCTCCTCGCCCGCCCGGCTCGCCAGGCGCTGGGGCCCCTGCTCCGGGGTCATCGTCTCGAGGGCGGCCAGGATGCCGCGGACCTCGCGGCTGCGTCGCTCGAGATCCTCCACGAGACGCGTCTGGAGTGAGGCCAGCCGGGCCAGCTCGTCGTCGCCGGTCACCTGGAGGGCCGGTCCCGTCCCGCCGGCCGAGGAGCGCTCGACCGCCCCGGCGATGGCCCGCAGCGGGGCGGTCAGGTCGGCGGCGAGGAGCAGGGCCAGGAGCAGCGCGAGCACCACGGCCACGACGATGGCGAAGATCAGCAGGCGGGCGACGGTCTGGTCCTCGGTCGGGGGCTGGGCGAGGAGGACGGCCAGCCCGAACCCGGCGACCGGCAGCACCCCGGCGGCCACGAGTGCCAGGGTGAGGCGGGTCCGGAACGACAGGCGGCCCAGGACGGGGCGGTCGGCCGGGCGGGGCGGCTCGGGCTCGGTGAGGCCGGGGATCGCGGGCTCGGTCACGCCGGGGGCTCGGATCCGGGCGGCCGCTCGTTCCGGGCCGGCGCGTCCTCGCCCTCCACCCGGACCAGGCGGTAGCCGACCCCGCGGACGGTGAGGAGATGGACCGGATGGTCGGGGTCCACCTCGACCTTGCGGCGAAGCCGGCGCATCGTCACCCAGACGTACGAGGGCTCGGCGTCCTCGGTCTCCGACCAGCCGCGGGCGAGGAGCGTGTCGGTGGGGACGGTCTGGCCGAGGTTGGCCGCCAGCGCGTAGAGGAGCCGCGACTCGGTGGGGGTCAGCTGGACCGCCTCACCGCGGACGAGGGCGACCTTGCGGTGGAGCTCCAGGGTCAGGTCCGGCCCCAGGACGAGGCTCGCCCGGGGGACCTTGTCGCCGAGGCGCCGGAGCACCCGGTTCACCCGCGCCCGCAGCTCCGGGTAGTGGTACGGCTTGGTGATGTAGTCCTCGGCGAACTCCTCGAGCAGGTCGGCCTTGCTGTCGCCGGCGTCGATGGCCGAGAGGACGATGATCGGCAGGTCGGCCTGGGCCTTGACCTCGCGGGCCAGGGAGAGGCCGTCGAGCCGCGGCATCATCATGTCCACGATGAGCAGGTCGGGCCAGCCGCCGCGGAGCCGGCGGAGGGCCTCCTCGCCGTCGCGGGACGTCTGGACCTCGTAGCCGTCGGCGCGGAGCTGCTCCGCCAGCAGGACGAGCAGGTTGGGGTCGTCGTCGACCAGCAGGATGCGGGGCGGGGTGGGTCCCGAGCCGGGTGGTCCGCCGGTCAGCATGGCCCGAGTATAGGGAGGCCCGGTGGGCGCACCCCCGCCCCTACGGCGCCTTGCGGTCGTAGAAGCGGCAGCGAGTCCGGATCGGGCAGGCGTCGCAGGCCGGCCGGCGCGCGTGGCAGATGGCCCGTCCGTGGTGGATGAGGTTGACGTGGGTCTCGTACATCCGGTCGTCGGGCAGCATCGCCAGGTAGAGGTCGTGGGCCTCGTCCGCCGTGGCCTTGGGCGGGATGAGGCCGATGCGGTGCGAGACCCGCTCCACGTGCCGGTCGACCGGCATGAGCGGCGCCCCGAAGCAGAACAGCAGCAGCACCGAGGCGGTCTTCTTGCCGATGCCGTCGATGGCGGTCAGCCAGGCCCGTGCCTCGAGCGGCGGGAGGTCGGCCAGGAACTCGAGCGAGTGGTCGCCGCGGGCCTCGCGGATGGTCCGAAGGGCGGCCTGGATGCGCGGCGCCTTCTGGGGCGCCAGCCCGCCGGGCCGGATCACCTCGACGAGCTCGGGCAGCGGGGCGGCCTCCACGGCCGTCCAGTCCGGTGGGGCCGCGGTCGACAGCCCCGCGCCGCCCCAGCCCTGGCCCGGCCTGTGCTCCTCGGCCGGGCGGTCGGAGGGGTAGGCGGCCCGGAGCGATTCGAAGGCCTTCTCGGCGTTCACGTCGGCGCTGTTCTGGGAGAGGATCGTCAGGACGAGCTCGCTGGTGGGGTCCAGGCGACGCTCCCAGGTCGGGGTGCCGTGGACGGTCCGCAGGGCGGCGAGGGTTTCGTCCAGGAGCCCGGGCCGGTAGCGCTCGAGCCGCTTCGCCCAGGCCTTCCCGGGGTCGGCCGGCTTGCGGGGACGACGCTTGGTGGTGGCCTTGCTCACGGGGGAAGTCTGCCAGCCCGGTGCGGTCGGTGGAACGCCGGGCGTGCCAGACGACCGAGGTTGGCCGACTCCGTGGTCACGTGGCACGCCGTGCGTTCCAGGTGACCGGCCAGCCAGGTCCCCACGGTCCGGTGGAACACGGGACGTTCCAGATGACCGGGCACGCCAGGCCCCCGCGGTCACAGGGAACTCCGCGCGTTCCAGCAGCTCCGGATCCCGGCGGCGCGCCAGGTCCCCACGGTCACAGGGAACTCCGCCCGTTCCAGCAGCTCCGGATCCCGGCCGCGGCTTGCCGCAGGGCTGGGCCCGCCCGGCGGTCAGCCCAGCCCGAGGCCCAGCGACACCAGCCGGGCGATCCGCTCGCCGCAGCGCTCGACGGGGGCCAGTCCGGCCGACATCGCGGCCTCCACGGAGCCCGGGCCCTCGCTGACCGGCACGACGACCGCCCCGACGTCCCCGAGCGCGCCGATCCCCTCGGGGGTCACCCCGCCACCGACCACGATGCACGGGATCCCGGCCGCGTGGGCGCGTCGAGCCACCCCGAGGGCGGTCTTGCCGAAGGCCGTCTGGGCGTCCACCCGGCCCTCGCCGCTGACGACGAGGTCGGCCTCGCGGAGCCTTGCCGCCAGGCCGGTCTCCTCCATCACGAGGTCCACGCCGGGGACCAGCTCGAGCGAGCGGAAGTGATCACGCACGCAGAGCAGCCCGAAGCCGACGCCGCCGGCCGCCCCGGCCCCCGGCGTCTCGCGCTCGCTCCGGCCGGTCGCGGCCTCCAGGGCGTCGGCGTAGCGGCCGAGCCGGGCATCGAGAGCGGCCACGTCGTCGGGGGTGGCGCCCTTCTGGGGTCCGTAGGTCGCGGCCGCTCCGTCGGGCCCCAGGAGCGGGTTGGTGACGTCGCAGGCGATCCGCAGCTCGACCTCCGCCAGGCGCGGATCGAGCCCGGCGAGGTCCACGCGCGGCTCGGGTCCGCCGGCCGATGTGCCGCCCAGCTCGACCGTGGCTCCGAGGGCCCGGAGCAGGCCGGCCGCGCCGTCGGTCGTGGCGCTGCCGCCGATGCCCAGGACGACGTGGCGGACGCCGGCGTCGAGGACGGCCCGGAGGATCTCGCCGGTGCCGAGCGTCGTGGCCCCGGCCGGGTCGCGCTCATCGGGGGCCAGGCGCGAGAGCCCCGACGCCTCGGCCATCTCCACGGCCGCAGCCCCGCCGTCGGCGCGCCGGAGCCAGCGGGCCCGGACCGGTCGGCCGATGGGGTCCGTCGCCTGGACCTCGTGCCACTCCCAGCCGCCCGACGCCTCGATCGCGGCCAGCGTCCCCTCCCCGCCGTCGGCGAGGGGGATCGTCTCGACGCGGTCCCCGGGACGGGCGCGGGACCAGCCGGCGGCGATGGCACGGGCCACCTCGACGGACGTGAGGGAACCCTTGAACGAGTCGGGGGCGACGACGATCGCCAGGGGTCGGCCCGGCTCGGTGGGTCGCCCCACCGTCACTCGACCGAGGGCTCGAGCGCCAGCGGGGTGAGCTCGGCCTCGGCCGCGGTGCGCCGCTCCAGGTACTCCGGGATGCGGATCATCGGCGGGCGCTCTTGGTCGGCGATCTCGAGGACCTCGAGCCCCAGGCGGCCCTTGCCGGACCGCGGGAGCTTCATCGTGGAGCCCAGCTCGGCGAAGAGGCGGACCCGGCGACGCTCCTCCAGCCGCTTCATGATCGCCTGCATGATCACGAAGCTCATCCGCGAGAGCCCCTCGAGCTCCTGGTTGCGATGGACCCGGCGCTCCAGGTCCACCTGGCCCAGGTGCTCGATGCCGACGCGCTCGGAGATGTCGATGAGGTGGCCGATCTCGACGGCGTAGCCGGTGAAGAACGGGATCTGCTCGAGCAGGGCCCGGCGGCCGGCGTACTCGCCCGAGAGCGGCTGGATCAGCCCGGACAGCTCGGGGAAGAAGAGGTTGATGAGAGGCCGCGCGACGAGCTCGGTGACCCGGCCGCCACCGCCTTCCTTGAGCATCCCGCCCTCGACGATGGGCCGCTGGTAGTAGCCCTTGACGTACTGGAGGCGCGGCTCGTGGAGGAGCGGACCCAGGGTGCCGTAGACCATCCGCGGGTGCCAGTTCTTCACGTCGGTGTCGGCCCAGACGACCAGGTCGCCGGTCGTCTCGTAGAGTGACTTCCAGAGCGCCTCGCCCTTGCCGCGGTACGAGCCGTAGCGCGGGAGGACCTCCTGGTGGATGACGACCCGGGCGCCCTCCTCCTCGGCGATGGCGCGGGTCCGGTCGCTCGAGTTCGAGTCGATGACGAGGAGCTCGTCGATGAGCGGGAAACGCTCGACCAGGTCGCGCTGGGCCCGGCGGACGATCGCCCCGATCGTCTCCTCCTCGTCGAGGGTCGGCAGGACCAGGCTGACCGACAGGCTCTGCTGCTGCTTGAGCTGGACCAGGCGGGCGAGGTCCTGGAACTCGGCATGGTGGAAGTTGGACTCGGCGAACCAGCGCTCCACCCGCATCGGGACCGCCCGGGCCTCCTCGGCGGCACGGTCGGCGGCCGCCAGCGACTCGGCCTTCTGGGCAAGCTGGTCGAAGGTCGCCCGCCCGATCGGCTCGCGGGTCTTGACGACGACGACCGTGGGCTTGGCCCGCAGGGCGATCGACTCCGGGAGGGCGCCGAAGAGCTGGCCACCCTCGTCGCCGCCGGGCACGGCCGAGGCGCCCATGACGACCAGGTCGACCTTCTCCGCCTCGCGGAGGATCGTCGTCCGGACGTTGGTGGTCTCCCGGAGAAGCGTCTCGACCGGCACGCCGACGTTCTGCTTGACGAAGACCTGGAGGGCCCGCTCGGCCTGGGCCCGGATCGCCTGGGTGACGCCGGAGGGCAGGAGATGGAGGACCCGGATCTCGGCGCCGTGGCGCTCGGCGATCGTGGCGGCGAAGCGCAGGGCCAGCTCGGCGTGGGGGCCGCCGCGGACCGGCACCAGGACCCGCTTGACCTCCAGGTTCCCGCGCTGCTTGACGACGGCGACGTCGCAGGGCGCCTCGCGGACGACCTCGTCGATGGTGGGGCTGATGACCGTCGGGGCCCCGTCGCGACCCTTGCGGTCGCGCCCGTCGCGCCCGGACGAGCGCCCGCCCCAGCCGAAGATGATGACGTCGGTCTCCTGCTCGGCTGCGGCCTCGACGATGCCCTCGGCGGCATGGCGGCCGATCCGGACGATGGGGTGGATCGGCGTGCCCTCGGGAGCGAAGTCAAGGACCCGCTGGAGGAGGCGGCGGGCGTGGCGAGCCCGCGTCGCGCCCTCGGAGAGCGGCATCCCCTCCGGCACCTCGACGATGCCCAGGGCGGTGAGCTCGCCGCCGCGGGGATCGAGCAGGGCGGCGCCCAGCTTGACGAGCTCCTCGGCGGTCGCCGGATTGGCGACCGGGATGAGGATCCGGTCCGGGAGCGGCGACCGGGCGGTCATGACCGACCCACCGCGGCCGTTGATCCGGGCTCGGTCCCGTGGGTCGGGTCGTCCCCGTCGGACGCCTCGAGGCCGGCCGACCGCGACCACTGCTTGCGCAGGTACGGCTTGAGGAGCTCGAACTCGCGGGCCTGTCGCTCGACGCGCTCCTCGGCCTGGTCGGTCGTCAGCTCGCGGTTCTCGATGATGAACGAGCCGACCCGGCCGAAGTAGATGGGCACGAGCGCCGTGACCATCTCCTCGGTCGGCACGGCGCCCTCACGGACCGCGACGATCAGGTCGTAGATCACGCGGGCCCAGGCGTCGTCGGGGAAGTGGAAGTCGGCCTGGGCCTCGGCCATCTCGGCCGTGGTCGGCGCCCCCGCCCCCGCGGTCTTCAGCAGCTTCGCGGAGGCCGCCTCGGAGATCCTGCCGGCCTCGTCCGCCAGCGTCAGGACGGTGTCGAGCGTGTTGGGGGCGAGCATCCGCCGCCAGGTCGCCGGCAGGGCGATCGCCCCGGCGTTGAACTCCTGGAGCAGCCGCAGCACGTTGACCTCCAGGGGCGGCGGGTCGGCGAGCCGCTCGAAGCCGTAGGCCGGGACCGCGTGGCTGCCCTCGATCGCGTCCCAGCGGGGGTGGTTCTCGACCGCCAGCCGCAGGATCGTCCCGACGACCTGGCGGAACATCGGGCCGAGGTCGGCCGACGGGTCCTTGGGGTCGTGGACCTTGGACCCGAGGCGGGACTGGCAGACGGCGAAGCCGCCGGTGAGGGCGTGGGTCGTCATCCAGATGTCGATGCCGAACTTGCTGACGTCGCTGTCCCAGTCGTCGACCGCGAGGTAATGGCGGACCAGGTCGCCGCTGACCCCGAAGTCGCCGCCGATGGGCTGGCGGATCCGGTGGCCGTAGAGGGCCCGGGTCAGCGGGTAGGTGACGGTGTTCGTGATGGTGCCGTCGTACTTGTAGCGCGAGTAGAGGGGGGCGACGAAGTCGTAGCCACCCTTGAGGATGGGCCCGGCGATCAGCTCGATCCACTCGGGCACGATCGAGCGCAGGTCGGAGTCGACGACGACCAGCGCCTCGACCTCGAGGGCGGCCGCGATCTCGAAGATCGTCCGCAGGGCCGCTCCCTTGCCGCCCACGCCATCGACCTCGGGATAGGTCAGGCTGACCCGCTTGAGCCGGTTGGTGGGCCGGACCAGGAGGATCGACTCCACGTAGTCGGGGGGCTCGGTCTCCACGACGACGCGCTGGGTCCCGTCGGGCGAGTCGGCGTCGGCGTTGACGAGCACGGGCCGCAGGTCCGGGAAGTACTGGACGAGGCCGGCCTGGGCCGCGCGGACGACGTAGCCGATCGTCGCCGCGTTCTTGAAGCTCGGGATGCCGACCATGATGTCGGCCTTCCCGAGGTGCTCGATCTCTTCGCGAACGGCGGGGGTGAGGGACGACGCTGGCATTCCCTAGACCCTACCATCGCCGGCCATCCGGCGGGATGCCGCGCTCGCGAGTCGGGCCACGACCCGGGCGGCGATCCGGGCCACGATCCGGCGGTCAGCGCCTGGGGATGCGAGCGGTCGCCCAGGCATCGTTGGGCTCGCCGGGACGGTACCGGCTGTTGGCCGCCTTGTAGGCCATGGCGCGGAACCCCTGCGCTCGCCACGAGCCGATCCAGGGATCGACCGGCGGCCGCACGTAGGCGCCCAGGCGGACCAGGAGATTCTCGTCGATCGAGCTCTCCAGGAGGCGCTTGCGCTCGAGGAGCGGGACGTCGAGGAGGGGCTGGTCGTCGATGGCCAGGAGGTCGACGCAGACGAGCACGAGCGGGTCGCCGGGACGGACGACGGGTGCCTCCGACTCCGCCAGCTCGCGGCGCCGGTCGCGCCCCCGACCGATGAAGATCTGGGCGGTCATCTCCCGGGAGCCCGGGACGGCCACCTCGCCGAGGATCGCTCCCTCCGACGTCCGGGCGGCCTGTGGCGTCAGGTAGCCGTCGATCGCCACGGAGCCGGCCATCAGGGCGTCCGCCACGGCGGTCGTCACCTCGGGCAGGGCGTCGACCTCGGCGCCGTCGCCGTCGAGGATCGTGACCCCGGCCGTCGAGGCGTGGACGACGACCCGGTCGCCGTCCCAGAGCGGCTCGATGACGGGGTCGGCGATCTCCTGGGCGCGACGGGGCCCGAACGCCTGCGGGCGCCAGCTTCGCGGGTCGGCGGTCCGGATCGGGGCGCTCATGGCGGGAGGGTACACCGACCCGCCCGGATGGCCCCGCCGCCGGCCTGTCCGGCTGCTAGAGTCCGCGCATGTCGGCCCCGCCCGCGACCGGCGCGTCCTCCGGAGCCCCCCGGGGAGGTCCCCTGGCGCGGTTCGCCGCCCTCACGCCGACCGGACAGGCCCGGGTCCCGGCGGCATGGTCCCTCTACGACTTCGCCAACACGATCTTCAGCTTCGCGATCGTGTCCGGCGCCATCGGGCTGTGGCTGACGAGCGACAGCCAGTTCGGCGAGCGGGACGGCAACGTCCTCCTGTCGGTCGCGGTCATCGTCAGCGTCGGCATCAACGCTCTCGTCTCGCCGCCGCTCGGCGCTCTCTCCGACCGCGGCGGGCGCCGGCTCCCGTTCCTCTTCTTCTTCACCGCCCTGTGCGTCGTCCCGACGGCCTTCATCGGGCTGAGCCCGGCCTTCCTGGGCCTGGTCCTCTTCATCGTCGCCAACTTCTCCTACCAGGCCGCGCTCATCTACTACGACGCGACGCTCAAGACGGTCAGCAAGCCGGAGACCCGGGGCCGCCTCTCCGGCATCGGCACGGCCATCGGCTACTGCGGCACGGTCTTCGTGGGGCTGCTGATCTTCTTCTTGGAGATTCCCGTCGAGGACCGCTTCTTCCTGGCCGCCCTGCTCTACGCCCTGTTCTCCATCCCGATCTTCCTCGTCGTCCGCGAGCCGCGGCGCGAGGGACCCGCCGTCACCGGCCGCGACATCGTCGAGTCGTTCGGCCAGGTCCGCCGGACGGTGCGCCACGCCCGGGAGGTGCCGGGCCTCCTCCGGTTCCTCGTCGGCCGGTTCTTCTACTCCGACGCCGTCAACACCGTCATCGTCGTCATGAGCGTCGTCACCGTGGAGGCGATGGAGCTCTCGGCCCAGACCGCGAACCTCGTCCTGCTGTCGCTGACGCTCGTCGCCATCGCCGCCAGCTTCGGCTGGGGCTGGCTGACCGACCGGCTGGGACCCAAGCGAACGCTCGTCATCGTCCTGCTCTCGTGGGCCGTCGGCCTGGTCCTGGGAGCGGTCTCGATCGGGCTCGACGCGGGCATCGGGCTGCCCTTGTTCCTGCTGGCCGGGGCGATCCTGGGGAGCGGTCTCGGCGGCGTGTCGGTCTCCGACCGGGTCCTCCTGGTCCGTCTCTCGCCGCCGGATCACCTGGGCGAGTTCTTCGGGCTCTACGGGCTGGTCGGCAAGGGCAGCCAGGTCATCGGCCAGCTGCTCTACGCCCTCGTCATCTACCTCTTCATCGACCAGCTGGGCGACGGCGCGTACCAGCTGGCCGTCCTGAGCCTCCTGGTCACGATGATCATCGGCCTCTGGATCATCCGGCCGGTGAGCGACGCCTGGGCCGGCTCCGGCGAGCTGGTGGCCGGCGTCGTCGCGGAGCCGCCGCCCGAGCGCCTCTCGCCCGACCGGTCGCCGATCGAGCCCCGCGACCGCTAGCGGCGGGACCGCCGGCGCGTCCCCGCGGGGCGGACGTCAGTCGCCGTAGCCGTCGGGATGCGCCCGGCGCCACGCCCAGGCCGAGCCGATCATCGACTCCAGGTCCGGGTGCGCCGGTCGCCAGCCCAGGACGTCGGCGGCACGGGTCGCCGACGCCACCAGGACCGGCGGGTCGCCGGCGCGCCGGGGTCCGACCCGGTGGGGGATGGGTCGGCCCACGACCGTCTCGGCGACGCGGAGCACGTCCCGGACGCTCGCCCCGTCGCCGTTGCCCAGGTTGCAGACGAGCGCCTCCGCCGGGCCCCCGGCGGGGCCGGTCCGCGGGTCGTCCGGAGCGGTCGCCTCGAGGGCGCGCAGGTGCGCGTCGGCCAGGTCCAGGACGTGGATGTAGTCGCGGATCGGGGTGCCGTCGGGCGTCGGGAAGTCGTCGCCGAAGAGGACGAGCTCCTGGCGGCCCTCCGCCGCCGCGAGCACGTTCGGGACCAGGTGCGTCTCGGGGCGGTGGACCTCGCCGTTGCGCTCGGACGCCCCGGCGGCGTTGAAGTAGCGGAGCGAGACGCTCCGGATCCCGTACGCGTGGGCATAGGCCGCCAGGGCGGTCTCGAGCACCCGCTTCGACTCCCCGTACGGGCTGATGGGAGCGAGCGGCGCGTCCTCGGTGATGGGGGTCGACGCCGGGATCCCGTACACGGCGGCCGACGACGAGAGCACGAACCGGCGGACCCCGCTGGTCCGGACGGCCTCGAGCAGGCCGACGCCGCCGGCGATGTTCTCGCGGTAGTAGCGGGCCGGGTCCTCGACCGATTCGCCGACCAGGGACCGGGCCGCGCAGTGGAGGACCGCGTCGATGCCCTCGTCGAGGAGCAGCGCCCGGAGGGCGGCCACGTCCGCGTAGTCGATGGAGCGGTACGGGACGGCCTCCGGGACGGCCGCCCGATGGCCGGTCGAGAGGTCGTCGAGGACGACGACGTGGTGACCCGCGGCGAGGAGCGCCTCGACGCTGATCGAGCCGATGTAGCCGGCGCCGCCGGTGACGAGGACCCGCATGTGCCTACGGTAGCGTCAGCGGCGCCCGAGGATGCGCCCCAGCAGCCCGCGTCGGCGGGTCCCGGGAGCCGGCCGGGTGGGTGGCCGTGCCGGCGGTCGTGGCGACGGGCGAGCCTCGGGCTGCGGCGGCGGGCCGGGCGGCGGTGTCTCGGCGGACGGTGCGGCGGGCGGCCCGGCTGGCGGTCCGGCTGGCGGCGGTGTCTCGACTGGCGGCTCGACCGGCGTGGCCGCGGCCGCACGCGTCGCGGCCACCTCCTCCAGCCGGGCGATGAGCCGGGCGGCGACCGGGTTCTCTGGGTCGATGGCCGCCGCGCGACGCGCGTGCTGCAGGGCGGCCTCGTCGTCACCCCGCTCGATGGCGACCCGGGCGAGCCCCACGACCGCGATCGAGTTCCGCGGGTCCGCCTCGGCGATCAGGGCGAACCGCTGCTCGGCCTGGTCGAGCAGCCCGACGGCCATCAGGCGCTCGGCCTCCAGGAGGGGCTCGATCATGCGCCTTCGTCCGCCAGCATCGACTGGGCGATGAGGAGGAGGGTCGGTCGGTCGTTGAGCGACGGGTCGGCGAGCACCCGCTCGAGGAGGTCGTCGATGATCCGCCCGAGGGCCGGTCCCGGCGTGAGCCCCAGCTCGGCCATGAGGTCGTTGCCATCGACGGCCAGGTCGCCCCGGTCCAGTGCCACCTCGGCGAGCAGCTGGTCGGCGACCCGGGCCCGCAGCTCCTCGAGCCCGCCGGCGTCGGCGGCCAGCCCGCTGCCGACGTTGTCGGCCGCCCGCAGGTCGAGCAGCTCGTCCACGCCGTCGCGGCCGGTCCGCTTGATGAAGCGGCGGACGGCGGCGTCGCTCCAGCTCCCCTGGTAGTCGAACATGTGGAGTCGGACCAGCTGGACGACCCGCTCGGCGGTCGCCCTCGGGAAGCGCAGCCGGTCGAGCAGCGTCTCGGCCAGCCCCGCCCCGACCGACTCGTGGGCGTGGAAGTGGCCGTCCCCGGCGGTGGCGGGCTTGCCGATGTCGTGGAGCAGCCCGGCGAGGCGGACCACGGGCCGATCGACCGGGACGGCGTCGACCGTCCGCAGGGTGTGATCCCAGAGGTCATCGCCGGGGATCTTGTCCTGCGGCACCCCACGCTGATCGGCCAGCTCCGGCGAGATCACTCGCAACAGCCCGGTGGACTCCAGGAGCGCCAGGCCGACGGATGGGCGCGGCGCGGCGAGCAGCTTGGCCAGCTCCGCGGCGATCCGCTCCTGGCTGAGGTGCCGGACCAGGTCGGCGTGGCCGGCGATCGCCTGGAGCGTCGCCGGCTCGATGCGGGCCTCCAGGGTGGCGGCAAGGCGGACCGCCCGGATCATCCGGAGCGCGTCCTCCTCGAACCGAGAGGTGGGGTCGCCGACGGCACGCAGCGTCCGGGTCCGCAGGTCGGCGAGCCCGTCGAAGGGATCCTCCAGGACGCCGTCGACGGCCCCGGGCCGGGTGTCCGCGGCGGCCGGTTCGACGGGCTCGGCGCCGGGCCGGGGCCAGCCCCAGGCGATGGCGTTGGCGGTGAAGTCGCGGCGGCCGAGGTCGGCCTCGAGCGAGTCGCCGAACTCGATGCGGTGCGGCCGGCGGAAGTCGGCGTACTCGTGGTCGGTCCGGAAGGTGGTGATCTCGTGGACCCCGTCGGGCCGCCGGACGGCGACCGTCCCGAAGCGGTTCTCGTACGCCGCGTCGGGCAGCAGCTCGAGGATCCGCTCGGGCCGAGCGTCGGTCGTCAGGTCCCAGTCGGCGGCCGGCCGGCCCAGGATGGCGTCGCGGACCGAGCCGCCGACGACCCAGGCCGCATGTCCGCCGGCCCGCAGCCGGGCCATCAGCTCGAGGACGTCGGCCGGTACGGCGACGGCGACCCGGCGAGCCGCCTCGGCGGCATCGGGTCCCACGGTGCTCGCTCCGTCGGTGGGTTTCAGGACCGGCCCAGGAACAGGTACTCGCGCCAGGCCTCGTTGCGCTCGTCCGCGAGGTAGGGCGAGTACAGGGTGTAGAGGTCGCTGCGCGGCTCGAACGGGGCGCGCGTGAGCCGTAGGCGGGCCTCCTCCGGCGTCTTGCCGCCCTTGCGATGGTTGCAGGCCTTGCACGCCGTGACGAGGTTGTCCCAGGAATGGCCGCCACCTCGGTGGCGCGGCACCACGTGGTCGAGGGTCAGGTCCTTGCCGCCGCGGCCGCAGTACTGGCAGGTGTGGCGGTCGCGGCTGAAGACCTCGCGACGGGTCAGCTTCACCCGCGGGCGCGGGCGTCGGACGTGGTGCTGCAGCCGGATCACCGATGGGGCGCGGAACTCCGTCCGCGGCGTCCGGATGACCTGGTGGTCGTACTCGAGCACCTCGGCCTTCTCGCCGAACAGGAGCCGGAACGCGCGCGGCAGATTGCAGACGTTCAGCGGCTCGTAATTCTGGTTCAGAACGAGGACGACGCCGTCCATGGCCGCGATGCTAGCAGGCAGCGCTGCGAGTGGCTCCGGATCACCCCCCGGCGGGCGGGTGCGGGACGCTGCGTCACGGCCGCGCCCCGATCAGGCACGGCCGTGTGGTCGTCGGTAGGCCCGCGCGTAGGGTGGCGTGGGCAGGACGGTCGTCGGGTCCGCGGCGACCGGTGCACCGGCGTCGAGCGAGAGGGGCACCACCCCGGCCCAGACCGCCAGGTCGGCGTCCTCGGGATCGTCCTTCGGCGGTCCGGTCCGGACCTTGGCCGAGCAGGCGTCGAGGCGGATCTCCACGACCGCGGTCTGCTTGAGCTCGCTCTCGCTGGGGCCGCGGGCATCCTCCCAGCGCCCCGGCACGATGTGCTCGGTGATGACGCGGAGGGCCTCGAGCTTCTCGGTCCGACCCCGGAGCAGTCGCCCCGTGCCGAAGACGACGACCGACCGGTAGTTCACGGAGTGGTGGAAGACCGACTTCGCGAGGACCAGCCCATCGATGATGGTGACGCCGACGCTGACCGGCCGCCCGTCCGCGACCGCTCGCAGGAGGCGGCTGGCCGGCAGGCCGTGGAGGAAGAGCCGGTCGCCCGACCGGCCGTAGCTCATGGGGATGACGACGGGGCCGTCCCCGTCGGTCACGGCCACGTGCGCCACCAGGCCCTCGTCGAGGATGGCGTCGATGCCGGCGCGCTCGTAGACGGCCCGATCGGGGAGGCGGCGGACGGTCGCCCGCTCGCTCGTGGACGTGGGCCGGGCGGCGTCCCTCACGCGCGTCAGACCCGGGGCGGGTCCGCCTCGCGGTCCACGCGAGCGATCTCGACCTCGATCCGCTCGAGCTCGACCACGGCGGCCCGGAACGCCTCGCTCCCGAGCTCGGCCGCGTTCCGCTTCGCCCGCCATTCCGCGTGCCGGGCGAGCAGCTCCTCGCGGGTGGGGGCGGCCTTGGCGCGAGCCTTCGTCATGGGATCGTGGACCTCACTGCTGGTGCGGCGCAGCGTAGCGCGAGCGGCCGTCGGTCCGCCAGCAGGACGCGGTGGGCGAAGGGTCAGTCGTCCGCCACGCCGGGGGGCTCGTCGGGCTCGGGAGGGGTCCAGGCGCCGCGGCCGGCGAGGTTGGCGAACCCCAGCCAGGCGATCGCCACGAGGAACAGGCCCCCCAGCTGCTCGGTGACCAGGCCGACGAGCGTCATGGCGACGAGCAGAGCGAGCCAGGGCCGGCGGGCGAAGAGCAGCGTCGCCGCCAGGGCCACCCCGCCCAGGACCAGCCCGAGCACGCCGACGACGTAGAGGAGCCCACCCACGTCGAGTCCCAGCGCGGCTTCCAGCAGGCTGCCGACGGCGGCCGCCCCGGCTCCCGCCAGGGCCAGCGTCCCGGCCGTCGTCACCCAGCGGTTCGGGCCGGGAGAGTCGCTCCCGGCGGAGCGCGTCATGACCAGCCAGATTCCCGGAACCAGGGCAGCCAGGGCCAGGCTCAATGACAGGACCGCGAGCCAGTCGAGGGCCGTGGTCGGGTCCCAGGGGGCCGGCTCGCCGATGCCGAGCGCGGCCCGGACCCCGAAGCTCAGTCCGACCCCGGCGGCCACCGCGGTCTGTCGTGGGGTCACGATGCGTCGACCATGACCGGTGCCGGGTCCGCGGAGGACGCGGCCGCGCGGCGGAGACGGTCCATCACCGCGCGTCCCAGCCCGGTCTCGGGCACGGGCTGGGCGACGATGCGGTCCAGCCCCGCCTCGTCGAGCGCGTGGAGCGCCTCGAAAAGGCGAGCCGCCGCCGCGACCGGGTCGCCGTCGGGTGAGAGGACCTCCACCGCGGCGAATGGGCCGCTCGAGGCCTCGGCGGCGAGGCGACCCGCCTCATCGGCGGCCAGCAGGCCCAGCCGCTCGCCGGGGGCGGCCGGGACCGGCTCGTGCGGCGGGGCCAGGACGAGGGTCGGCCGCGGCGCGTAGTGGGCGCCGGCCCGACCGGGCGACAGCGAGACCGCCTCGCCCTCCGGCGGGACCTCGACCGGCCCGATGACCGCCTCGATCTCCTCCAGCGAGAGGCCGCCGGGTCGGAGGAGGCGGGCACGGCCGGCGGCCAGCTGGAGCACCGTGGACTCCACGCCGATCCGGCACGGTCCGCCGTCCAGGACGAGCCCCACGCGGCCCGCCAGCTGGCGGGCGACGTGCTCGGCCCGGGTCGGGCTCAGGCGCCCGAACGGATTCGCCGACGGTGCGGCGACCGGGACGCCGGCGGCCCTCAGCAGGGCCAGGGCGACCGGGTGGTCCGGCATCCGGACGGCGACCGTGTCCAGCCCGGCGGTCACGATCCCGGGGATCGTGTCGCGCTTGCGGAGGACCAGCGTCAGCGGTCCGGGCCAGTAGCGCTCGACGAGCCGCTCGACCCTGGGATCGGCCGCGTCGGACGCCAGGACGTGCCGGGCCAGCTCTGCGGGGTCCGCCAGGTGGACGATGAGCGGGTCGAAGCGCGGCCGGGCCTTGATCTCGAAGACGCGGGCCACGGCCACCGGGTCGAGCGCGTCCGCACCCAGGCCGTAGACGGTCTCGGTCGGGAAGGCGACCGGCTCGCCGGCGCGGATCCGCTCGGCCGCCTCTGCGATGGCGGCGGGATCGTCCCCGGGGAGGATGCGCGGGCCCTGCATGGTCCGATCGTCGCACACGCGGCCCGCCCGATCCGGCCCGGGCGCTACCCTCCGCGCATGCTCTACGGCATCGACCACCTCGTCATCGCGGTCGCCGATCCGGACGCGGCCGCCGCCGAGCTCGAGG
>DATHYZ010000041.1:0-14904 GCA_035458865.1 Candidatus Limnocylindrales bacterium | reverse complement strand
CAGATGGGGCTGGATGCCGTGCATCGCGGCCGCGTGCGCATTGTGCCGGAACGGTTTGTGAAGGTGTGGGATAACTGGCTGGAGAACATCAAGCCGTGGTGCATCAGCCGCCAGCTGTGGTGGGGCCACCGCATCCCCGCCTGGTACTGCCCCGACGGCCACGTCACCGTCTCGGCCGACCCGAACGGACCCGACGCGTGCGAGCTCTGCGGGCGCCCGGCGGCCGAGCTCGTCCAGGACCCCGACATCTTCGACACCTGGTACAGCTCCGGGCTCTGGCCGTTCTCCACGCTCGGTTGGCCGGACGGCACCGACGACCTCGCCCGCTACTACCCCGGGACGGTCATGGAGACGGGCTACGACATCCTGTTCTTCTGGGTCGCCCGGATGATGATGCTGGGCATCCAGCTGACCGAGGAGGCCCCCTTCGAGGTGGTCTACCTCTCCGGCCTCGTCCGCGACCCGTACGGGCAGAAGATGTCCAAGACCAAGGGCAACGTCGTGGACCCGCTCCAGACCATCGACGAGTACGGTGCCGACGCGCTCCGCTTCGCGCTGATCCACGGCACCGCGCCCGGAGCCGACACCCGCCTGGGTCCGGCCAAGCTCGAGAACGCACGCAACTTCGCCAACAAGCTGTGGAACGCGGCGCGCTTCGTGCTGGGTGCCAGGCCGACCACGATCCCAGCCGACGCCGAGCGGCGGTTGCCCGGGATCGAGCACCTTGGCCCGGCCGATCGCTGGATCCTCTCGCGGCTCGCTGCCGCGACCGAGTCGGTCGACCGTCACCTTTCCGACTTCGCCTTCGGCGAGGTGACGAAGGACCTCTATGAGGCGATCTGGAGCGAGTACTGCGACTGGTACCTCGAGATCGCCAAGGTCCGTCTTGCCGACCCGTCGCTCGATCCTGCCGACCGTGAGGCGACCTGGTGGACGCTGGTGGAGGTGCTCGACGCGTACCTGCGCCTGCTCCACCCGGTCATGCCGTTCGTCACCGAGGCCATCTGGGACCAGATCCCGCACCGCGCCAAGGACCCCGACCTCCTGATCGTCGCCCGCTGGCCCGCCCCGTCTGCCCGCGCCATGGAGGTCGAGGCCGAGGTCGGGACGTTCCTCGAGCTGATCACCGGCGTGCGGAATGCCCGGGCCGAGGCCCGGATCGAGCCATCCGCGCGCGTGCCCCTCGACGTCCATGTCCCCGAGGAGCTCGGGCCGACCTTCGAGGCCCTGCGGCCGGCGATCGGGCGCCTGGCCAAGGCGGACCCGATCCGACGACGGCTCACGGCCAGCGACCTCGACGCGGCGCGGCAGGGCGGCGGCCTGACCATCCTGGCCGGGCCCGTCGAGGCGGTCGTCGGTCGACCCGAGGTGGATGCCACTGCCGCGGCGCTCGAGCGCGAGCGCTTGAGCCGCGAGCTGGCCGAGCTCGAACGGCGACTCGATGGCGTCCGCGCGCGACTGCGCAACCCGGGGTTCGTCGGCAAGGCTCCGCCAGCCGTCGTCGATGGCGCCCGAGGGCTCGAGGCCGAGCTCGGCGAACAGGTCGAGAAGGTCCGGGCGCGACTGGCCGGCGGCTGATCGCGCGCTGGTACGATACGGGCGTCATCGCATCACGACGAGGGTCCTGCCCGTGCCGCTCGAGTTCCTGAAGCGTCGCAGCGTCCCGGAGACGCCGCCGGCTGAGCCGGCTGCGGCCGGCACGCCGCAGCCGAGATCGGGCGTCAGCTCCGTCGCCCTGCCGGAGGAGGTCGTCGCCCAGGAGCACCAGCTCCGGCTGTACTACGCCGGCAAGACCAGCGACGGGGTCCGGATGAAGTCGGGCTCCAACGTGTCGGCGGAGCTGCCGTCGATGCTCTCGGGCCTGGCGCGGTCGGAGATCGAGCTGGTGCCGCCGCTGCCCATCGAGTTCAGCCAGGCGATGCCGACCATGGTCCGCCCGTCCGAGGCGATGCAGTGGCTGAACGCCCACCACGCCCACTCGCCGATCACCCGGCACGGGCTGTTCGTCCTCGAGATGATCGACGCGATCGACCTCGCCTTCGACACCGTGGTGCTCGCGCTCCTGGACGGAGAGCTCGACACGTCCGGCTACCCCGAGTACGGCGCCGTCGTCGGCGGCGTGGCCAGCCACTGGGACGAGGCGACGGGCGACATGATCGTCCGGGCCGTGGTGGGCTGGGGCGGGCGCGGGGTCCGGGGCGACACCGACCGCATCGGCCAGCGGGTCCTGGGCGGGCTCCTCACGAACGTCCTCGCCAGCAACTCCGCGCTCGGGATCACCGCCGTGGAGCGCCCGATGCCGGCGGCCGGCCGAGGCGGTCTCGTCTGCGCCCACTGCAGCTTCGAGTCCGCGCACGACCGGGCGTTCTACTGCCCCAAGTGCGGCATGCGCCTGATCCGGGGCTGAGGCCGATCCGACGATGCCCATCTACGACTACATCTGCTCGGCCTGCGGTCAGCGGACGGAGGTCGTCCACGGGATCCACGGTCACGGCCCGCTGGCCTGCCCGCAGTGCAGCACCGAGGGAACGATGAAGAAGGCCTTCGTTCCGCCGGCGATCCACTTCAAGGGCTCGGGCTGGGCCAAGAAGGATCGGGCCGCGACCTCGAGCCCTGGACGGTCGTCCCCGTCCAAGCCGGACGCACCCGCAGCCAGCGAGGGCAGCGCCAAGAGCGCGTCCGATCCAGGGACGGGCTCTGCAGCCAATCCACCCAGCCCGTCGACGGGTCCATCACCCGCCGGCGCAGCGGCCGACTGAGCTCATGCCGTCCGCATCCGACTGGATCACCCTTGCCGAGGCAGCGGAGATGCTGGCCGCGGCGAACGTCCACTTCCGTCCCAGCACGATCGGGGCTTGGGCGCGCTCGGGCAAGCTCCAGAGCATCAAGCTCGGCGGTCGACGGTTCGTCCGGCGCGGGCAGGTGCGGGCGCTCATCACACCGCCCCGTCGGGTCCATGCCGAGGACGTCCAGCCCGGTCTCTTCGAGG
This sequence comes from Candidatus Limnocylindrales bacterium, assembly GCA_035458865.1. Taxonomy (GTDB): domain Bacteria; phylum Chloroflexota; class Limnocylindria; order Limnocylindrales; family CSP1-4; genus DATHYZ01. The sequence continues at coordinate 11,915 of DATHYZ010000041.1, read as the reverse complement.
AGCTCTGACGGGCCCCATGGGAGGGCTCGTCGATCGTCTCCTGCGCCTCGCCGTCCCCCTGGTCGATCGGGTATTCCGGATCGCCCTCGTCCGCCAGGTCGCCATCGTCTTCCATCGCTTCGGCATGATCGGGGGCCCGGTCCTCTCTGCCGGGCTGGCGACCCGAGCGCTGTTCGCGCTGCTGCCGGGGCTGCTGCTCCTGGTGGCGGGCATCGGCTTCGTGGTCCGTGACCCACGCATGCAGGAGCGGATCCTCGAGCTCATCCGCGACCTCGTCCCGCCGCTCCAGAGCCTCATCACCGACACGGTGGACGTCCTGGCGGACGGCGCTGCGGCGTTCGGGATCATCGGGCTCATCGGGCTCCTCTGGGGAGCGAGCGGCTTCTTCCAGACGCTCGAGGTCGTCTTCGCCGTAGTCCTGGGCGAGGAGCAGCGGCGGGATCCGTTCCGGCGGGCGGTCATCGGCCTCCTGGGCGTCCTGGCCGCCGGGCTGGCGCTCGTGGTCATCGCCTTCGGCGCCATCGTCGCCTGGACCGTGGTGGCCGACTGGATCCGACCGTTCCTCGACCTCCGGACCGTTCCGGCTCTCGCGCCCGTGCTCATGTTCGCCGTGGTCGCGCTCGCGCTCGGGGTGGCCTACCGGACGATCCCCCAGCGCCGCCCGAGCGTCGCCGACGTCTGGGTCCCGGCGGTGATCGCGGGCCTCGCGGTCGCCGCCATCACCCAGATCTTCGCCTTCCTCGGGCCGCTCGTCGCCGGGACGGCATCGCTCTACGGCGCGATCGCGGCGATCTTCATCCTGCTCATCTGGCTGCAGCTGACGATGCAGGTCATCGTGCTCGGCATGGTCTGGAGCGCCATGCGGGCGTTCGGCTGGCCGCCGCCATCGGAGATCCCCTGGCCGGCCGGCGCTCTCCGTCGCCCGGATATCCCCGAGGTCGTGGACGCGGCCCGGGATGGTGGCGGGTCCGGCAGCTAGCGCCGCCGCCGGCCGTCAGCCCTGCGGCGACCCGCACCGCCGGCAGAACCGCGCCGTGGCGGAGAGGGACAGCCCGCAGCTCACACACGGTCGGGTGGCCGACGGGCCTTGGGCCCCGACGACGTCCCGGCTGGAGGCGGCCCACATGGCGTCCTGGCTGCTGGACGCCTGGGCCGGGAGCGGCGGCCACTGCGGCGTGACCGGCCATGACGGTTCGGCGTCGGGCGGCAGGGGCGGCCAGGCCGGCATCGTGCCTGGGGCCGAGGCGGCCGGTCGCTCCGGGACCGAAGGCGGCGGGACGGCCGGGGTCGTCGACGGCGCGGCGGTGTCCGGTGCCGTGATCCGCCAGGTCGGCTCTCCGACGATGTCCCGCTGCGGCGGAGCCGGCTGTGGCGCCGGCGGTTCGGCGGCGGCGGCCGGTGGGATGTCGGCCTCCGGCTCGGGGGTCGGCGCAGGCGTGACGGCGGGGCGTGCCGGCGGCTGGTCCACCGGTGCCGCCGCGGCTCCCGCCTCGGTACCCTCGCCAGCCTCGTATTCGGCAAGAGCCGCATCGAGGCTCTCGCCCGGTCGGAACTTCCGGAGGAGGGCGGCCGTCCCGGCGGCGGCGGCCGCCGCCCGGTCGTCGATCCCGCCGTCCCGGACAGTGGGCTGATCTGGCGCCGGTGCCTCGACCTCGGTCGCGGCGGCCGGCTGCTCGGGCGTCGCTGTCGTCGGAGCGACGCCGCCCTCCGCCCCGGGCTCAGCGGCCTCGGTCTCGATCGGTGGCGGCGCGACAGGGGAGGGCTCGACGACGGGTGGAGCGGCTTCCTCGACATCGGCCACGACGGTGTCCGCGGCTTCGCTCGGGCCCGGGGCACCGGCGACGACCGCGGCAGCGCCGGGGAGGACCTCGGTCATGGCCTCGTCGAGCTCGGGTCGGGCAGTGGACGGCTCCGCGACCGCCGGCTCCGCCGTCGCCTGCACCAGGTCCGCGGTCGGCCACGCGGAGGCATCGCGGACCGGGACGGGCCGCTCCGGCGGCGGCTCGACCTCCTGGCCGACCGGAGCTGGGAACGCGGCCGGGAGGATCTCGCGCGAGAGGTCCGGGGCACAGGTCAGGCAGCGGTTCTCGACGTCATTCCAGCAGTTGCCGCACGTGTACTGGCGGCAGTTCAGGCAGAAGCTGAACGTCTTGTGGAACGCCTCGAGCTGGTGAGTGGAGGCCTCGCGCTCCTGGTCGGTCCGGGCATCCGCGAAGGCGTCCGAGAGCGAGATGTCGTCGCTGGCGACGAAGTTCCGGAGGCCCTTGGAGAGGACCTTGAGCGATCGGACGCGACCTGCCTTCGGGACGGCCGTCTGGAAGGTGTAGCGCGTCCCGCAGCGTTCGCAGAATGATTCGGTCAGCAGCTCGGTCATGGGATCCCCGGTTCGCCTGGTCCACCCGGGAGCGTGCTCCCCAGGCGGGTCGAGAGTATAGCCCAGGGTCCTGTCCCCACCTCCGATCGCAGGTACCCCGAGGCGTCAGCCGAAGGTCACCGTCACGGCCGTGACCGACCCGTCGTCCCAGCGTCCCGACATGAGCGACATCGACCTGAACGGCCGTCCGGGCGCCCGTGGCAGAGCCGTCGACGGCCTTGCGGCGCGCGCCGCGGGACCGGGTGGCGACCCCGGTGCATCGGGGACCTCTGCTAGTCTCGCCGCACCGATGCGACCGATCGCCGCCTTGGAGCGGTTCCTGGAGCGCCTGTTCGAGAGGCCGTCCGCGCGCCTGTTCCACGCGCCCCTGCAGCCCATCCAGCTCCAGCGGCGCGTCGAGCGGGCGATGGAGCTGGGACGGGTCAGCTCGGCCGATCGGACGGTGGTGCCCGACCGGTTCGTGATCCGACTCGATCCCGGCGACCTTGACGCCCTCGGCGGCCTTGCCCGCGACCTGGCCGACGAGCTGGCGGATGCCGCCCTCCGCTTCGCCAGGACGCACGGCTACACCCTCCGCGAGCGGCCCAGGGTGGATCTCATCGCCGACCCGCTCGTCGATCGGGGCGATCCGCAGGTGGAGGCCAGGTTCGGGCGTCACGAGCCGACCGGCGGGGCGGAGGCGAGGCTGCTGCGCTCGGCCGGCATCGGACTCGGGCGGTCCGATGGGCCGACGGCCGCGGAGGAGCGGCCCGATGACCCGCCGCCGGCTCGCCCAGCCGACCCCGAGCGCGCATACCTGCCGCCCGTGCCCTCGGGGCTCATGGCGAGCGTCCGGGTCCTCGAGCCGACGGGTGCCGATCGCCGGATCCCGGTGGACGGCCACGGCCTGACGATCGGCCGGGATCCCGACAACGAGCTCGTCATCGGTGACCCGGCGGCGTCGCGCCACCACGCCCGGCTGGTCGCCCGTCAGGGACTGCTGGTGCTCGAGGACCTCGAGAGCCGCAACGGGACCTCGGTCAACGGGCAGCGGGTCGGCTCGATGGCCGTGGGCCTGGGCGACGAGATCCGGGTCGGCGAGACGCGGCTCGTCATCGAAGCCCCGCCGACCTGATGGATCCGTTCTTCCTCCTCCTGTGGCTCATGCGGCTGGCGTTCCTCGGCCTGCTCTACCTCGTCCTGTTCCTGGTCGTCCGGGTCCTGCTGCGGGACCTGCGAGCTGCTGCCCGGCAGGCCTCGGCTGAGCTCGGCCGGCTCGTGGTCGTCCGCTGTCCGTCGGGCGATCCCGCGCCGGGGACGGTGTTCGTGCTCGACGCCGTGACGACGCTGGGCCGCGACGTCAACAACTCGGTCGTGGTGGACGACGCCTTCGTCTCGGGGGTCCACGCCGCTCTGACCTATCGCGGACGGGCCTGGTACGTGGAGGATCTCGGGAGCACCAACGGGACCTACGTCAACGGCCTCCGGGTCGTCGAGCCGACGCTGCTTGGGTTCGGTGACGCGGTCGTCGTCGGCGAGACCCAGCTGCGGCTCGACCGAGGGCGGCGCTCCGAGCACCGGACGTGACCGCGACGGCCGCGCGCCAGCCCGTGGGCCTGGGCTCGGTCCGCCCCCGGCCACGCTGGCGCGAGCTCGCCCTGCTCGTCCTGGTCGGGCTGACGCTCGTGGTGGGCAGCCTGTCGCTGGGCTCGACCGAGGCCTGGCTCGGTTCCCGCGGCCCCGGTGGCGTCCCTCCTGAGGCCCGCCTGGCCGACCTCGGTCAGCTGGTGGTCTTCCTGGGAGCGTTCCTCGTCGTCCACCTCGCCATGGTCCTCACCGCCCGGCGGGTCGACCAGGTGCTGCTCCCCGCGGTGGCCCTCCTCGGCGGCATCGGGCTGCTCCTGATGGAGCGCCTGCCCCAGGATCTCGCCGGCGCGTACGGGGGGCTCAGCCAGACGCAGCTGCTCTGGTGGCTCCTCGCGACCGCCGTCCTGGGTGGCCTCGCGGTCGTGGTCCGGTCGGATGCCTGGCTCCGCCTGTACCGCTACAGCTGGGCCGCCCTGGGGATCGCCCTCCTCCTGCTGACGTTCGTCTTCGGGGAGGAAGTGAACGGGGCACGCCTGACGCTCACGATCGGTCCCATCTCGGGCCAGCCGACGGAGCTGCTCAAGGTCCTGCTCGTGGTCTTCCTCGCGGGCTACCTGTCGGAGAACCGTCCCCTCCTGGCCGAGTCGGATCTCCGGATCGGTCCCATCCGGCTGCCGCCGCTGCCGTACCTGGCCCCGATGGTGGCGATGTGGGCGATCGCCCTGTCGATCGTGGTCGTCCAGCGGGACCTGGGGGCGGCGATGCTCTTCTTCGCGGTCTTCCTGGCACTCCTGTACGTGGCCACCGCTCGCTGGAGCTACGTGATCGTCGGCATCCTCCTGTTCGCGGCCGGCGCCGCCATCTCGTACGCGCTGTTCGCTCACGTCCGCATCCGCGTGGACATCTGGCTCGACCCCTGGGCCGACCCGCTCGGGGCCGGCTACCAGGTCGTCCAGGCGCTCATCGCCTTCGCCCGTGGGGGCCTCATCGGCACCGGCCTCGGCGCCGGCCTGCCCGAGGTCGGCGGCCGTCCGCCCATCCCGGCGATCCACACCGACTTCCCCCTCGCGGCGCTCGGCGAGGAGCTGGGCCTGGTCGGGCTGCTGGCGATCCTCGGGCTGTATCTCGTCATCATCGAGCGCGGCCTCCGGATCGCCGCCTCGGCCGTCGACGAGTTCCGGGCCATCCTGGCCGCCGGGCTCGCGCTGGTCATCGGCGTCCAGGCGTTCATCATCGCGGCCGGGAACCTCAAGCTCATCCCGCTGACCGGGATCACCGTCCCGTTCATCAGCTACGGTGGCTCGTCGCTGCTGGCCAACGCCCTCATCATCGGGCTGCTCCTGGCCATCTCGGATCCGGGCGTGGACCCGCCGCCGATCCCCCGGCGCCCGCGACGGCTGCGGGGCGCGGCCGCGCGCCGGGCCTCTGCGGTGGGAGGCTCCCGGTGAGCGCCGCGGGCCGCCCCGGCGCCCGCCGTCCGCCCGTCGGCCGGACCACGGTCCGCGTGGGCCTCGCGCTCGCCCTGGCCTTCGCCGCCCTCGCCGGGGCAGCCGGGTACTGGCAGGTCGTCCGCAGCGAGGAGCTCGTGACCCGCCCCGACAACCCCGCGACGCGGGCCCTCCGCCAGGAGGCCGTCCGGGGCCTGATCCTGGATCGCGACGGCGCCGTTCTGGCCGACAGCCGCTTCGACGCGGACGGGCTGCCGTACCGCGTCTACGTGGACGACACCGTGAGCCAGGTCGTGGGCTACGCCTCCCGGCGGTACGGCACGGCCGGGCTGGAGCGGACCTACGACGCCTACCTGGTCGGGCTCCGGACCGGCGACGCTCGCACCGACCTGCTGTCGAAGTTCGTCCCCGACCCCTACGATCCCCGGAACCTCCAGACGTCGCTCTCGCTGGAGCTGCAGCGCCGGGCCGTCGCCGAGCTCGGGGCGGATCGTGGAGCCGTCGTGATGCTCGACCCGCGGAGCGGTGAGGTGCTCGTCCTCGCGTCGACACCGGTCTTCGACGCCTCCGCGGTGGCGGACCCGGCGACGTCGGAGGCCGCCTTCACCGGCCTCCAGGCCGACGCCGCGCAGCCATTGCTGCCGCGAGCGACCCAGGGCCTCTACGTCCCCGGCAGCGTCTTCAAGATCGTGACGGCCGCGGCCGGCCTGCGGACCGGCGCCATCGGACGGGAGACCCGCTACCCGGAGCAGCCGCCGGCGGAGAAGGACGGGCTCGTGGTCGAGGGCTTCCGGATCACCGATGGGCATCACCCGGCGACCGCGTCCCGGGAGCTGGACCTGGTCCAGGCGACCGAGGTGTCGTGCAACATCTGGTACGCGCTCGCGGGCCTCGCGACGGGTGGCGGCGGCCTGGCCGATGGCGCGGCGGCATTCGGCTTCGGGGCGACCCTGCCCTTCGACCTGCCGACCTCGGCAAGCCAGGTGACGAATGGCGGGGGTCCGCTGCCCGGAGGGTTCGCCGATGACGTGGAGCTGGCGAACGCCTCCTACGGCCAGGCCGAGACGCTGGCGACGCCCCTCCAGATGGCCATGGTGGCGGCCACGGTCGCGAACGACGGCGTCCTGATGCGGCCGAGGCTCGCCACCGCCCTGGAGGACCCCGACGGCGGCGGGACGACCACCCTGGGCCCGACGAACCTGGGCCAGGTGCTCGGTCCGGATGACGCCGCCATCCTCGTCGAGGCCATGACCGCCGCGGTGGAGGGGGAGCTGGGGCGCGGGTACACGAGCGGTGCCAAGGTCCCGGGCGTCCTGACGGCCGGGAAGTCGGGCACGGCCGAGCTCGGCGGGTCCGGCGAGCCGCACTCGTGGTTCATCGGCTTCGCCCCGGCGGACGACCCGACGGTCGCCATCGCGGTGCTCGTGGAGCGGGGCGGGCGGGGCGGGGAGCGTGCCGCCCCGCTGGCCGGTCGCATGATGGCCGCGTACTTCGATATGGTCGGACGGTGATATTGCGATGCGATCCGGCCGGGTGCCGGCGATGAGCCACGAGGACCCACCGACCCAGCGGTCCGACCGCCGCCCGCTCGTCGAGCGCATCGGCATGGCCGCCATCGCCCTGCTCATGGCCGTGCTGTTCGGTTCGGTCGCCCTGGCCGCCTTCGTGGGTGGGGAGCTCTTCCTGGCGGTGATGGCGGCCGTCGGCTGCCTCATGACGCTGTGGGTCGGCGGGATCACGCTGCTGCGGGGCTGACGTCGGTCCGGTCGGCGCGAACCAGAATGGCGGACCGGGCGTACTATCGGGAGAGACCACCGGACCAGGACCGCGGTTCCGGATCCGACCAGCGTCCCACCCGACGACCCGCATCACGGCGTCGTCAGTTTCGAGGGGGCCCGATGACGAAGATCCAGCAAGCGGGCGACCGGGTCGTCGCCAACGTCGAGCGAGTCATCGTCGGCAAGCACGAGGAGGTCCGGCTCGCCCTCGTCGCGCTGCTCTGCCGCGGTCACCTGCTCATCGAGGACGTGCCCGGGACCGGCAAGACGATGCTGGCCAAGGCGATCGCCCGAAGCCTGGGCTGCTCCTTCCGGCGGATCCAGTTCACCCCGGACCTGCTCCCCTCGGACGTGACCGGCCTGTCGATCTTCAACCAGAAGACGCAGGAGTTCGAGTTCCGCCCCGGGCCGATCATGGCCCAGGTGGTCCTGGCCGACGAGATCAACCGGGCCACGCCCAAGACGCAGTCCGCCCTCCTGGAGTGCATGGAGGAGCGCCAGGCGACGATCGACGGCGTGACCTACCGGATGCCCGACCCGTTCCTCGTCATCGCCACCCAGAACCCCATCGAGTACGAGGGCACCTTCGCGTTGCCCGAGGCGCAGCTCGACCGGTTCTTCCTCCGCCTCCGCCTGGGCTACCCGCAGCCGATCGAGGAGATCGTCATCCTGGACGAGCAGAAGCGGGCGCATCCCCTCGAGACCCTCACGGAGGTCCTCGCGGTCGACGAGCTTCGCGAGATGCAGGCCTCCGTCCGCGAGATCTACGTCGACTCGGCGGTGAGCGACTACATCGTGCGGTTGGTGAACGCCACCCGGAACCACCCCGACGTCTATCTCGGCGCCTCGCCGCGAGGCTCGATCGCCCTGTATCGGGCCGGCCAGGCGCTCGCCGGCCTCCTGGGCCGCGACTACGTCATCCCGGACGACGTCAAGGTGCTGGCCGAGCCGGCCCTGGCCCACCGGCTGATCATCAAGACCGCGTCAACGATCCACGACGTGACCCCGGGGGCGGTGGTCCGCGAGCTCGTCTCCACCACCGCGGTGGAGGCGGTGAAGGCGCCCGCCGGGACCGGTCCGCGCGACCTCAACCCAGCGTCGTGACGAGGAGGTTCGTCCGGACGTCGGAGCGCTAGGATGCTGCGTCGGATCCCGTTCCTGCTCCTTGGCCTGGTGCTCGTCATCGCGGCGTTCTCCACCGGGCTGTCGTTCCTGTTCTACCTGCTGTACCTGGCGATCCTCGTCATCGGCGGCAGCTACGTGGTGACCCGGCTGGGCCTGTCGGACCTGGAGGCTGGCTATGCCGTCAGCCAGCTCCACGCGCATGTCGGGGAGCAGCTCCGCCTGACCTACACCCTCCGCAACGCCGGGCCGATCCCGAAGCCCTGGCTGGAGATCCACAACCCCACCTCGCTCCCGGGCGGGCTCCCGGGGCGGGCGATCGCGCTGGGTCCCCGCGCGGAGCGCTCCTGGCTCGTGCGGGCGCCGCTGACCCGCCGCGGCCACTATCGGATCGAGCCGCTCACCATCCGCACCGGCGACCCGTTCGGGCTGTTCGAATCCGTGGCCTCGGTCGGTCGGGGGGTCTCGGTCGTCGTGTACCCCCGGATCGAGCGACTGCCCCACTGGCGTCTCCCGGCAGCCGACCTGGAAGGCAGCCACGCCATGCCGGTGCGGACTCTCCAGACGACCCCGCTGGCGACCACCGTCCGGCCCTGGGCCCCGGGTGACGGCATGAACCGGATCCACTGGAAGACGACTGCCCGCTTCGGGGAGATCCAGGTCAAGGAGTTCGACCTGGAGCAGACCGCGGACGCCTGGCTCTTCCTCGATCTCGAGAGCGGCATCCAGGATGGCGCCGGCGACGAGTCGACCGCCGAGGCGGCCATCCGGGTCGCGGCCTCGGTCGCCGACCGGGCGATCGTCGAGAACCGCGCGGTCGGCCTGACCGTGAATGCCCACCGGAGCGCGGTCCTGCCCTCGGACCGCGGGGCGCGCCAGCACCTCAAGATCATGCAGCTGCTGGCCGCGGTCCAGCCGGATGGCCAGGCGCCGCTCGTGGAGGCACTCCTCACGGGCCTGGGGCGTGTCCGGCGAGGCATGACCGCCGTCGTGGTGACCCCGTCCCTGGAGACCGCCTGGATCCGACCACTGGCCGGTCTCCGCGCCCGCGGGGTCGGCTGTGTCGTCGTCCACGTCGACCCGCTCGCGTACGCCCGCCATGCGATCACGGCCGGGCTCCCGGGCGCCGTGCCGCTCGCGCCCGAAGACGAGGAGAGCATGGCCCAGCGGGCACGGGCGCTGCGCCATGCCCTGGCCGAGTACGAGCTGCGGTCGGTGACCGTCCTGCCGACCCGGCCGTTGGCGGAGGCCCTCGTCCTGTGAGGCAGGTCCGACTCTCGCCGGAGCAGGGCTGGATCAGCGTCACGCTGCTCCTCCTGATGGCCCTGCTCCTCGGCTGGACGGTCGATGACTCGCGCTGGATCCTCAACCGGGACGGCCTCACGGACTTCCTGCCGTGGGCCGCCCTGGGTGGGGCGATCGTCGGCGTGACCGGCGGCGTCGCCGGGGTCGGGCGCTGGCGGACGTACCTCGTCGGGTCGGTCATCGCCGCCCTCATCGTCCCCACGCTCATCGGGTCGATCCTCATCAATGGGCCGGCCTCGCTCGGGGAGATGTACCAGCAGACCGCCAGGTCCACAGTGGAGGCCGTCCGCGATCTCGTCGTCCTGGGACGCGGCTCCACCCAGCAGTTCGGCCACTTCCAGCTCACCCTCGGGCTCTTGCTCTGGGCGACCTGCATGTTCGCGGGCTATGCCGCCTTCGGTCACCGGCGGGCGGTCCCGGCGCTGCTGGCCCTGGCGATCCCCCTGATCGTGAGCATCTCGCTGACCCGCCACAGCCAGCTCGTCTACCTCGTCCTGGTCAGCCTCCTGGGCCTCCTGTTGCTGGTCCGCCTCCACGCCTTCGATGAGCGGCTGGACTGGATGCGGCGGCGGATCGGCGATCCCGGCCCGATCCAGGCCCTCACCGACCGAGGTGGCACCGTCTTCGCGGCGGTGGCCGTTGCCGGCGCGCTGATGCTGACGAGCGTGGCCCAGTCGAAGCCGCTCGAGGGTCTCTGGGTCGGGGCCGAGCCATGGCTGATCGACGTCGGGTCGACGCTCCAGCGCTACTTCGGGTTCCTTTCGAGCCCACGCGGACCGGCCTCGGTCGACTTCGGGCCCAATGCCGAGATCGGGACGACCTGGATCTCGGATCGGACCGAGGCCCTGGTCATCCGTGTCCCGCCGGGTGACGAGACGCCCTACTACTGGCGGGCGTCCGCCTACGACGTCTTCACCGGGACGGGCTGGTCGCAGTCCGACGAGGCGATCGTCCCGAGGGATGCGGGACAGGGGCTCCTGGCCGAGACGCTCGAGGCCCCCACGACAGAGGGACGCCGGACCGTCGGCTTCACGGTGGTGCCCGAGGAGAAATACCGCAATCGTCAGCTCCTCAGCCCGAGCGATCCCGTGACGGTGGACCAGGACGTCTCACTCCGCCTCGCCGGCGTCGGCGGCTGGTTCAGCTCGATCTCCCTGGATGCCGGGTCCGTGAGCTACACCGCGACGGCGCTGGTCCGCACGACCGGCGACGATGAGGCGGCCGCGATCACCGAGAACAAGCTCCGGGCCGCCGGCACGGACTACCCGGCGGCCGTCCTGCGCTACACGGCCCAGCCGGACGGTGTCGTGGGCCCGAACAGCCTGATCTTCCTGGCCGAGACGAAGGCCAGCCTCGAACGGGACACGCCCTACGACCTGGCCCTGGCGCTCGAGCGTCGGCTGAAGGATCCCGACGTGTTCCGATACCGGACGGACGTCTCCCGGGTCGAGTGCAATGGCAGCTCGGTCGTCGAGTGCTTCATCGACGTCCGCCAGGGCTTCTGCACCTGGTACGCCTCGACGATGGCCGGGCTCCTTCGCCATGAGGGGATCCCGGCCCGCCTCGTCCAGGGCTTCCTGCCGGGTGAGCTCGTCTCGAGCGGCACCCGGGTCATCCGGTTCAGCGACGCCCACGCCTGGGTGGAGGTCTACTTCCCGGGCTATGGCTGGGTGCCCTTCGACCCGACCGGCTCGGTCGCCCAGCTCGAGCCCCTCCCGCGCGGCGAGCCCATCCCGATCCCGTCACCGACGCCGGTGCCGTCGCGAGGTGACGACGACGACGGCGAGGTCCAGCGCCCGTCCCCGTCTTCCGTCCCCGGCGGCGCGAACTCCGGCGGCTCGTCGGGCTCGCCGGTCGGTCCGGGACCATTCATCCTCGTGGCGATCGTCCTGACGGTCGTGGCCGGCTGGGCCGCCTTCGTCGCCTACCGGCGCGGCCCGCGGGAGGTCTCGGCGGACGACGCCTGGGGCACGGTGACCCGCCTGGCCCGCCGCCTGGGCTTCGGACCGCGTCCTACCCAGACCGTCTACGAGTACGCGACCTCCCTCGGCGAGGTCCTGCCCTCCATGGAGCCGGAGCTGCAGACCGTCGCCCTGGCCAAGGTCGAAGTGGCCTACGGGCGCCACGTCCTCGGCTCGGACCGACTCGCGGCCCTGAGGGCGGCCACCAGCCGCCTGCGGGTGGGCCTGCTGCGCCTGGTCCTGCGCCGGGGTCGTCGACCGCGTCGTAGCTGACCGGGCGCCCGGCGAGGGCACCCGGCCGCTCGTCGACCGACCTGCTAGAGCGCGCCGCTCCGCTGCCGCTCGGCGGCCGCCTCGGCGG
>DATHYZ010000040.1:0-4339 GCA_035458865.1 Candidatus Limnocylindrales bacterium | reverse complement strand
GGTCGAACGCCTCGGCGTCACCGCGCTGGGCGCGGACGACCAGCTCGACGGCGACGTCCGCGACGGATGATCGCTCGAGAGCCGGGTGGGCCATGCCCGCGACCCCACCTGCGACGACGGACGCGCCGTCGAGCATCTCCCCCTGCGATCGGTCCGACATGTGCCGCTGGTCCCCTCCTACACGGATAAGATGCGCGCGGACCGGGTCAGGTTGGGTCGAGACAGCGACACCGGGGCCCGAAGGCCCCGGTGTCGTTCGCGTGCATCGGACGGGACGAGCTAGCCGCCCAGGCGCTCTCCGAGCATCGAGAGGTGGACCGCGAGTCGATCCGGGAGCTGGTCGCCGAACTTCGCGTAGTGCTCCTCGAGCTGGGGCAGCTCGCGGGACCAGGCGGCCTGGTCCACCCGCAGCAGCTCGGCCAGGGCGTCGGGGTCGAGCTCGAGCCCCTCGAGGCTCAGATGGTCAGGCCGCGGCAGCAGCCCGATCGGCGTCTCCTCGGCATCGACCTCGCCGTCGCAGCGCCGGAACATCCACTCGATGACCCGGCTGTTCTCGCCGAAGCCCGGCCAGAGGAAGCGCCCGTCAGCGTCCTTGCGGAACCAGTTGACGCAGAAGATGCGCGGCAGCTTGGCCGGATCGACCATCGCGCCGACCCGCAGCCAATGGCTCCAGTAGTCGGCCATGTTGTAGCCGCAGAACGGCAGCATCGCGAACGGGTCGAAGCGGAGCTTGCCGACCTCGCCGAAGGCCGCCGCCGTCATCTCCGAGCTCATGATCGAGCCCATGAAGACGCCGTGCTCCCAGTCGAACGCCTCGCGGACGAGCGGCACGACCGTCATCCGCCGTCCGCCGAACATGATCGCGTCGATCGGCACGCCGGCGGGATCCTCCCACTCGGCCGCGGCAACGGGGTTCTGGTGGGCCGGGGCGGTGAAGCGGGCGTTGGGGTGGGCGGCCGGGTGGTCAGCGTCCGGGGTCCAGTCCTTGCCCTTCCAGTCGATGACGTGCGCCGGCGGCTCCTTGGTCAGGCCCTCCCACCAGACGTCGCCGTCGTCGGTCAGGGCGACGTTCGTGAAGATGCAGTTCGCGTGGAGCGTGCGGATGGCGTTGTGGTTGGTGTGCTCGCCGGTGCCGGGAGCGACCCCGAAGTAGCCGGCCTCGGGATTGATCGCGTAGAGGCGGCCGTCGTCGCCGAACCGCATCCAGCAGATGTCGTCGCCGACCGTCTCGACCGTCCAGCCGGGCAGGGTCGGCTGGAGCATCGCCAGGTTCGTCTTGCCACAGGCGGACGGGAAGGCACCGGCGAAGTACTTCACCCGGCCCTGTGGCGAGGTGACCTTGATGATGAGCATGTGCTCGGCCAGCCAGCCCTCATCGCGGGCGATGGCCGAGGCGATCCGCAGCGCGTAGCACTTCTTGCCCAGCAGGGCGTTGCCGCCGTAGCCGGAGCCGTACGACCAGATCTCGCGGGTCTCCGGGAAGTGGACGATGTACTTCGTCTCCGCGTCGCACGGCCAGGTGACGTCGGCCTGACCCGGCTCGAGTGGTGCCCCGACCGAGTGGAGGCAGGGCACGAAGTCGCCGGTCCTGCGGATCTCCTCGAGGGCCGCCGCGCCCATCCGGGTCATGATCCGCATGTTCGTCACGACGTAGGCGGAGTCCGTGATCTGGACCCCCAGCCGGCTGATCGATGAGCCGAGCGGGCCCATGGAGAACGGGATGACGTACATCGTCCGCCCGCGCATGGAGCCGCGGAACAGGTCCGTGAGGGTGGCCCGCATCTCGTCCGGATCGCGCCAGTTGTTCGTGGGGCCGGCGTCGATCTCATCGCGCGAGCAGATGAACGTGCGGTCCTCGACCCGGGCGACGTCGCTGGGGTCGGAGCGCGCAAGGAAGCTGTTCGGTCGCTTCTCGGGATCGAGCGGGATGAACGTGCCGGCCTCGACCAGCTGCCGGCAGAGCTCGGCGTACTCCTGGTCGGATCCGTCGCACCAGTAGACGCGGTCCGGCTCGGCCAGGGCCGCGACCTCGTCCACCCAACGGGTCAGATCCGGCAGGTCGGTCGGCCGGGCCATCCCCGGGTACGTCTGCGTCGGCTCGCGGTCCGTCAGAACGGCTGGCATGTCACTCGAACTCCGTAGCGATGCGGGACGCACCTTGGGACGACCAGCGGGACGAGCGGTCAGGGCGACCCTACCGACCCGTCCGATCGGTAGCCGCGTGCCGACCCGCCCGGAGGCGATGGGCCGAGACGCCCGAATGCCGGATCAGGAGCGGCGTCGCGTCCTTCGGCTCTTGGCGACGACCCTCGGTCCGGTGCACCGTAGGGACCCGCGGGGAGCTGTGACGCGCGGCCCGAGCCTCGGCCGCCGGGACCGCGCCGAGCCACTGGCGGGACCGACCCGCGGCACGCGTCCGGGGGAGGACGACGCCATGCGCCGCACCACCAAGCTAGCCCTCGCCGCTGGCGGGGCCACTGCCGCCCTCGTCGGTGGAGCCCTCGTCCGCGACCGGCTCGGCGGGACCCGCTCCGGGGCACCGCCGCCGGATGAGGCCATCTTCACCGTGTTCGCACCCGGCGGGAAGTACGCCTACTGGTGCAACGGACCGTCCGGGCGGGTCATCGCCAAGGTGATGCCGCTCCTCGAGCGCAACCTCTACGGGGCCGTCGCGGAGATGCTCGACCTGCGGCCGGATGACGAGCTGCTCGACATCGGCTGCGGTCCCGGGGCGTTCCTGACCGCCAAGGCGGGGCACGTGCGCCGGGTCGTGGGTCTCGACGTCTCCCCGACCATGCTGCGCGAAGCCGAGCGACGGCTCGCGGATCGGATAGAGGCCGGGACGGCTCGGCTGGTGACCGCCAGTGCCGTCGAGCTGCCGTTCGAGGACGGCGAGTTCTCTGCGGTCACGGCCATCAACGCGCCGGTCAAGCACGCCGAGGCGTTCCGCGTGCTCCGCCCGGGCGGGCGTCTCGTGTTCGCCGACCCCGAACCGCGGCGGTCGTCCACGGATCCGGCGAGCGACTGGGCGATCCCTCGCTGGAGCGAGGCCGACCACCGGCGGATGTTCGAGGACGCCGGGTTCACGGACGTGACGACCCGCTTCGTGGGCATCCCGCCGCTCGGGAGTGAGCTTCTGGTCAGGGGACGCAAGCCGGCGATGCCATAGCGGGACGGGCCAGGGTCAACGGCGCCGGGGCGTGACACCGGATCAGGTCCGCGCCGGCGGAGAGGAGGTGCGAGCCATGCAGGACGCCGATCTGTTCCTCGAGCTGGCCGCGATCGCCGGCGTGTTCGTCGGGTTCGGGGCGCTCATCGCCGTCCGGAGCGGCGGCCCTCGGGCACCGGAGGAGGTCGCGCCGATGCGCGGGGTCGTCTCGGCGGGCGCGCTGACGATCGTCGCGGCCCTTGCCCCGGTGACCCTCAGCCGCTACGACCTCGGCGGGCATGAGATCTGGGCGTCGAGCAGCGCCCTGGTCGTGGTCGGCTGGCTCCTGATGTTCGCCGCGATGATCCGGACACCCGAGTATCGGACGGGAATGGCAGCCGAGGTCGAGGCCACGTGGAGCGGTCCCTCACGCTGGCTCCAGGTCGTCGGCTGGGCGGTCTACGGCCTCTACATGATCGCCTCGCTCGCCATCCTGGTCGTCATCCTGTCCGGCGCAGCGCCGGACCTCGACGCAGCTCTCTACTTCACGGAGGTCGTCCTCATCCTGGCCGGCGCCGGATGGGCCCTGATGGGGCTCGTCTTCGCGCAACGCAGCCCCGCGGAGGCCTGAGGCGACGAGCTGCGGGATCGTCGGGGCGACGCGGCCGCTTCGAGACCTCCGCATCTGGTCGCGCGACCCCGGGCCAGCCGACACTGCCGCCGTGGATGGCGTCCCAGGGTGCGGGAGGTGCGGTCATGGCGGACACCGAGATGTTGATCCCCCTGGCGGAGATCGCCGGCGTGTTCGTCGGGTTCGGGGCGCTCATCGCCGTCCGGAGCAGCGGGGCGACCGGTCCCCTGGAGGTCGCACCGATGCGCGTCGTCGTGTCGCTTGGGATGCTGGCGATCGTCGCGGGCCTTGTCCCAGGGGTCCTCGGCCGCTTCGACCTGTCGGAGCATGCGGTCTGGGCGCTCAGCAGCGCCGTGGTGCTGGTCGCCTGGCTCGTCACGCTCATCGCCATCTTCCGAACGCCCGAGTCCCGGGCCGTTTGGACGGGGGAGGCCGCGGAGGACCTGGCGCGCCCGCGGTGGGTCACGGTGCCCGAGTGGGTCGCCTACGTCCTCCTCATGGCCATGTGGACGCTCACCCCGATCCTCATCATCGGGAACGCGGTGCCGGAGCTCGAGGCA
>DATHYZ010000039.1:0-2070 GCA_035458865.1 Candidatus Limnocylindrales bacterium | reverse complement strand
CGCTCCTGCACCATCGAGCGCCACCAGGCCCGCTTGACGTTGTTCTTGAGCTCGACGCCGAGCGGCCCGTAGTCCCAGACGGCGTTGATGCCGCCGTAGATCTCGCTCGAGGGGAAGACGAAGCCGCGGCGCTTGGCCAGGCTGACGATGACGTCGAGGTCGGCGACGGTCGGGGCGACGTCGGCCGCTTCCGGGGCGCGCTCGGCCGGGCTGGTCGGTTCGGTCACGGGGTGGCTCCACTGGGCGGCCGGCCGTGGCAGGGACGGCCGCGGGCTGGGTCGGTCCCGAGATGCTAGCAGAGGCGCTCAGGCGGCCCCGGGAAGCGTCTCGGCGAGCAGGCGGAGCACGTTGCCGCCCATGACCGCGGCGATGGCGTCGCGGTCGAGGCCGGCGGCCATGAGCGCCTCCGTCAGCTGGGGCAGACCGGTGGCGTCGAACGGGACCGGGACGGCACCGTCGAAGTCGGAGCCCAGGGCGACGTGCTCGAGCCCGGCCACCTCGACCGCCCCGAGGATGGCGCGAGCGATCGAGGCCACGTCGTCGCCGCCGGTCACCGCCGGCCAGAAGCCGACACCGATCAGGCCGCCGGTCGCGGCGACGCCGCGGACCTGCGCGTCCGGCAGGTTGCGGACCGAGTCGTGGACGGACCGGAGCCCACCGTGCGAGACGACGACCGGCCGGGTCGCCATCGCCAGGACGTCGTCGACGGTCGCCGACGAGGCATGGGCCAGGTCGATGAGGACGGAGCGCGCCTCGGCCCGGCGGACGAGCTCGCGGCCGGCGTCGGTCAGGCCGCCCTTGGCGACCCCGTGGGCCGATCCCGCGAACGGCGTGTCGACGAAGTGGGTCGGTCCCAGCATCCGGAAGCCGGCGTCGGCCAGGACCTCGAGGTTGGCGGGGTCCCCCTCGAGCGGCGCGGTGCCCTCGACGGTGAGGATGGCCGAGGTCATCGCCGGGTCGTCCCGGCGCCGGGCCAGGCAGGTGGCCAGCTCGCCGCGGGTCCGGACGATCGTCAGGCGACCGCCCGAGCGGGCCGCCATGGCGTCGGCCCGCGCGGCGAGGTACAGGGCCCGCTGGAGCGGGCTGCGCCAGGTCCTGACGGGCCAGCCGCCGCCGACGGCCAGCAGCAGGACGTCGTCGGTCGTGTCCTCGTTGCGGTCCAGGTCCAGGTGGCGGGGCACCCGGACCGAGGCGCTGAGCGCCTGCAGGGCGACGCCGCCCTGGATGAGCCGCGGGACGTCCACGTGGCCGCGGTCGCCGCGCTCCAGCAGGTCGCGGCCCCACAGGAGCGAGTCGGCGTGGAGGTCGGCGACCAGCAGCCCCTCGTGGAGCGCCCGGGCCTCGGCCGACGCCCGGTAGGGGCCCGGTCGGGTCGGCGCGTTCATCCGGGCCTCCGTGCGAGCGACCAGGCGCCGACCAACGACTCGGGACGCGACGGCGGCCGCCGTCCCTGCGGCGAGCCCCAGGGCCGCCCCGACGAGGATCGAGGGACGCCGGCCGGCCATCAGGCGATACGGGCCACGGTCACGACGATGCGGTACGGGTGCGGATACGCCTCGGAGAAGTACTCGGACGACCAGCCGTAGCCCGCCAGCAGCTCCGCGTACTTGTCCAGGTAGGCGGCGTGGTCCTTCGGGGCCGGCATCGCGGGGTCGCGTCGGCACGCGCCCTCGAGCGACACGATGTCACCGCCGACACCGTCGTCGCCCAGGTGGAACGCCACCCGGTGGTTCTGCTCCAGGTTGGCGTTCCGGACGGCGACCTTCTTGCTGTAGAAGAGGATCGACCCGTCCGCCTCCCGGATGAACCATATCGGCAGCGTCTGCGGCTGCCCCTCGGGCGTGACGGTCGTGAGCCAGGCGATGAGCTCGTCGTCGAGGCGCCGGAGCGCTCGGGCGCCGGCCTCCGTGCCGGGATCGATCATGGGCTGGTCTCCTTCAGGGGCCCGGGCTGGCCGGATGCGTCGCCCGGTCCGGCTCCGCCGGATCCTCGTCGGTGGGGGTCGGGTGCACCGCGGTCGGGGTCCCCGCCCGCTCCGCGGCGGCTCCGGCGCGCTCCGCGGCGGCTCCG
>DATHYZ010000038.1:0-2808 GCA_035458865.1 Candidatus Limnocylindrales bacterium | reverse complement strand
TACGTCGGCAGATAGACCTTCCGGTGGACATGGCGCACGGCGCCGTCCTCCAGGAGCGCGGCGGCGTTGAAGAGGCGGTGATCTTCCGACTCCTCGACGAAGGAGACGACCGCCGAGAGGTCCCTCGCATCCGCGGCCAGCGCCAGCAGGCGCGGGTCGTCGCGGGTCATGGCGACCTCGGCGGCGAGGTCCTGGAGCAGATAGCCGGTCAGGCCGAGCTCCGGGAACACGACGAGGTCGGCTCCGTTCGCCCGGGCCTCACCCAGGAGCGCACGGTGCCCGGCCAGGTTCTCGTCGAGCATCCCGAGGCGAGGAGCCGTCTGGGCGAGGGCGATGCGGATCGTCGTCACGGCCGGAGTCTAGCGCGCCCGTTCGCCGGATCCGACGACCCATCCGCCCACCACGGGACCTGACGGCGTGCCGGCACCGCCGTCCCGGAAGGCGCGACCACTGGCTCACCGGGACTGGCGCGCGCCACCGCGCCGATGCTAGGCTTCGCGGACCCGCATCCACGTGCCGGCGTATCGCCAGCGGGACAGTCGCTCCACGCCGTCGCGACCCGTTCGGCGCACGGTGGGAGCCGAATGGAGGAGGCAAGGGCATGTCCCTGAACCGGAGACGATCGACGTTGCTTGCGCTCGGCGCAGCGACGGCGATCCTCGTGGCCGCCTGTGGCGGGTCCGCGACCCCATCGCCGTCCACTGCGCCCAGCGAAGCCCCGCCGTCCGAGGCCCCGTCCGAGGCCCCGTACGAGGCCATGGCCTACCCGACCTCGGGTGAGGTCGACTGCGACGCCAAGTCCTACAACGACAAGGACTACACGGGCCAGTTCAAGAAGATCTACGCGACCGATGCCCGGACCGTGGTCTTCGAGCTCTGCACCCCGGACGTCGCGTTCCTCTCGAAGATCGCGTTCACCTCGTTCGCGATCAACGACACCGAGTGGCTGAAGACGAACATCGACCCCAACATCGATCAGAACCAGGCCATCGTCGACAACCTCAATGGCACCGGCCCCTACAAGCTCAAGGAGTGGAAGCGGGGCCAGGAGGTCGTCATGGAGGCCAACCCCGACTACTGGGGTGAGGCTCCCAAGACGCAGACCCTCGTGATCAAGTGGGGCACCGAGGCCACCCAGCGGCTGACCGAGCTCCAGGCTGGCACGGTCGACGGCATCGACAACGTCGGGCCGACCGACTTCGCAGCCGTCGAGGGCGACCCGAACCTGCAGCTGAAGCCCCGCCCGGGCCTGAACGTCTTCTACGTCGGGTTCAACAACAACCCGAAGAACGAGGGCTTCGACAACAGCACGAACCCGCTGGCCGACGAGGCCGTCCGCCAGGCGATCGCCATGGGCATCGACCGGCAGCGGATCGTCGACAACTTCTACCCGCCCGGGTCGGAGGTCGCCAGCCACTTCACGCCGTGCGACATCCCCAACGGCTGCGCCGGCGAGGAGTGGTACGAGTTCGACGCCGCCAAGGCGAAGCAGATGCTCGCCGACGCTGGCTACCCGAACGGCTTCAGCACGAAGATCCACTACCGCGACGTGGTCCGTGGCTACCTGCCCGATCCCAACGTCGTGGCCACGGATCTCCAGGCCCAGCTGAAGAACAACCTCGGCATCGACGCCACCATCGACGTCCAGGAGTCCGGCACCTTCCTCGACAACTCCGACGCCGGCCTGCTCGAGGGGATCCACCTCCTGGGTTGGGGCGCCGACTATCCGGACGTCACCAACTTCCTCGACTATCACTTCGGCGCCGGGTCCAGCAACCAGTTCGGCGACAAGTGGGACGACATCACGTCCGCCCTCTCCGAGGGCGCGGGCGGAGCGTCGGATGACGAGCGGGCCCCCGCCTACGAGGAGGCCAACAACGCCATCAAGCAGCATGTCCCGATGATCCCGATCGCCCACGGCGGCTCCGGGGTCGCCTACCGCGCCGACGTCGTGGACGGCCACGCGTCGCCGCTCGGCAACGAGTACTTCGCCGTGATGACCCCCGGCGACCGCGACCAGTTCGTGTTCATGCAGAACGCCGAGCCGCCCGGGCTCTACTGCGCCGACGAGTCGGACGGCGAGGCCCTCCGCGTCTGCGAGCAGATGATGGAGTCTCTGTACTCCTACGAGGTCGCCGGCACGGCTGCCCAGCCGGCCCTGGCCGAGGTCTGCGAGCCGAATGAGAGCCTCACGGTCTGGACCTGCACCCTCCGCGAGGGCGTCACCTTCCATGACGGTGCGACCCTCGACGCGAACGACGTGGTGATGTCGTACGGCATCCAGTGGGACGCGGAGGATCCGCTCCACAAGGGCCGCGACGGCAGCCTCACGTACTTCTCGAGCCTCTTCGGTGGCTTCCTCAATCCGCCGCCGGCGGAGTGACGGAGCCTCGAGCCTCGTGAACCCTGCGAGGGGGCGCCGACCCCGGCGCCCCCTCGCCGCATCCGGAGGTCGAGTGCAGCGGTGACGACCCGATGACGCGCTACGTCATCCGCAGGCTGCTCGCCAGCATCCCCGTCATCCTCGGGGTCATCACCCTCGTCTTCATCCTGGCCCGGGTCATCCCCGGCGACCCCTGCATCGCGGCCTACGGCGAGAAGGCGACCGAGGCGGTCTGTGCCGCCTTCAACGAGCGCTACGGGCTCAATGAGCCGCTGTACGTCCAGTTCTTCATTTATCTCGGCGCTCTTCTCCAGGGGGATCTGGGGACCTCGATCCGCTTCGGGCGACCGGTGTCCGAGATCCTCATCGAGCGCCTGCCGATCACGATCCAGCTGACGGTCTTCGCCCTGTTCTTCGCGAGCATC
>DATHYZ010000037.1:0-4828 GCA_035458865.1 Candidatus Limnocylindrales bacterium | reverse complement strand
CCACTCGGCGTCATCGGGCACGTGGAGGGTGACCGACTTCCCCGCGTACCCACCGACCGTCACGTCCACCGGCTCCGACGCATCGCGGGATGCCTGGGCCGCGAGAGCGGCCGCGAATTCGTCGACCGTGGTGGCGGCACTGTCCGGCCTGGTCGAGTCGAACTGGCAGGGGTCCCCGGGCACGTAGAACTCGGTACCGGGCCGGTGGCCCCAGAGCAGGATCGCAGCTTCAGGCAGATTGGCGACCTCGTCGCCCTTCCTCAGGGCCGTGAAGTC
Source organism: Candidatus Limnocylindrales bacterium (assembly GCA_035458865.1). Taxonomy (GTDB): domain Bacteria; phylum Chloroflexota; class Limnocylindria; order Limnocylindrales; family CSP1-4; genus DATHYZ01. The sequence goes on along the minus strand of DATHYZ010000037.1, from coordinate 4,552 downwards.
GCTGATGAACGTCCAGCCGGGAGCCGGGATCGTGACCGTCATGGCCACTCCGGTGTCCTCGAGCCCGAAGGGACCTACGGGCAGGCCGGCGTCCGGGGACGGCGAGGGCTCGGTCGACGGCGAAAGCGACGGGCTCGGCGACGGCGAGGCCTGGCCGCCGACGCCCGGCACCGGCTCCGAGCCTCCGAAGACGTTGAGCGCCACGACGGACGCCACCACGATGGCGGCGACCCCGCCGAGGGCGAGTGCGAATCGGGGCATGTGGATCCTCCACAGGACCGCGGGCCAGGCTCCCTGCTGCCGGGTCGTGCGCGTCCGCTCGAACGTCGCGCGCAGGACTCGATCGGGCAGCTGGGTCGGGGCCTCCGCCTCGAGCCACCTGCTGATCGTCTCTTCAGGCCGTCTGCCGGTCGCCATCACGCAGTCCTGTCCTGGGCGACCACCGGCTGCCGCGCATCGGCTTCGAGCGCCGCGCGCAGCGCCTCGGTCGCGTAGTGAAGTCTTGATCGGGCGGTCCCCTCGGGGATGCCGACGATCCGTGCGATCTCGGCTGCCGAGAAGCCGCTGTAGTAGTGCAGGACGACCACCGCCCGCTGCTCGGGCGTCAGCCGTCTGAACCCCCGCTCCAGCTGTTCCCGGTCGGCGACCGAACCGGTGTGGTCGTCGACCGAGGCCTCGAGATGGAACGGCCGCACCTGTTGGGACCAGCGCCGCAGCTGTCGGCCCTGGTCGGCACAGGCGTTGACCACGAGGCGATGGAGCCAGGCGTCGAACCGATCGGGATCGCGCAACGAGGGAAGCTGGCGCCACGCACGAACGAGCGCTTCCTGCACCGCGTCCTCCGCCAGGTCCGCCGACCGGAGGATCAAGCGAGCGACCGCGTACAGGCGATCGGCAGCGGTGGTCGCGAGGACCTCGAAGGCCTCGTGGTCGCCACGGCTTGCCGCCTCGACGAGATCGCGCCTCATCCCCTCTCCATCACCAGCACGGTCCAGCGTCGGCCCGTGTTGCCCGTTATGACGGATGTTGCCGGTCCGATTGCTCAAAGACGAGAGGGGATCGGTCGAGCGCAGGGGTGGCGAGGGTGGTGGCGGCGATGGTCAGCGCCCGATCACGATGGGCATTCGCCCGCGCCGGGGTATCATCGGCCCGCACGCGCGCCTGTAGCTCAGCGGATAGAGCGTCGGCCTCCGGAGCCGAAGGTCGCAGGTTCGAATCCTGTCGGGCGCGCCATTGCAGCCTTCTCGGGCAGCGAGCGGATAACCCCTCCCGAGTGCCGTCTTGGCAACCCCTGCCGTGGTTCAGCGAGTCGACAACTCGCACAGGCAGGAGCCCGCATTCCGGGCAGTCGAAGCGCACCCCGCTACGCCAGACCCTCTTCGGCACTCAGTTGATGCCCTCGACGCCCGGTTCGAGCTTGATGGTGGCTTCGGAGACAACCGCCAACTGGGCTCCACCGTTCGGGTCGAACTCGACGGTATGGACCACTGAGTCTCCGACAATCTTGATTGCGAAGGGGATGACCCCCCGCACGCCGAGCGTGCCCGCAGCTGTACCAGTGGTGACTGTCGTCCATAGTGCCTGCGCGGCCCGCGCGACCTGGGGAACCCAGATACGCTCGCGTCGACCCTTGGCCTCGACCGAGACCAACCACCGGTCTCCGTTCCGCTCCAAGAGGCGATACGCGACATCAATCTCGCCGCTGCCGAGCTTGATGCCAGTCTGCAGGAAGTCCACCTCGACCACGTCTCTCGCTGAGACAACTGCGAAATGTGTCTCGATGATGTGGAGTCGCTGAGCAACTTGCGCGAGCCAGTTCTCGTCGCGGCGACCGAGCAGGCGTGCGGTCGCGCTCCATGCCCCGTGACTCGGGCCTTGCCTGTCACGCGATCATGGTCGAACGCTCGGCCGGCGCGGCAACGAGGGCCGGCTGATGAATCCGTCCGTCGCGCATGCGGATGACCCGGTCGCAGGCAGCGGCGACCTCGCCGTCGTGGGTCACGAGGACGATCGTCTGGCCGTGCTCGCGGTTGAACCGTCGGAGCGTCGCGAGGACCCCGGCCGAGCGCTCCGAGTCGAGGTTCCCGGTAGGCTCGTCGGCGAGGATCAGCGATGGCCGATTGACCAGCGCCCGAGCGAGGGCGACGCGCTGCTGCTCGCCGCCTGACAGCTCGGCTGGTCGGTGGCCCGCCCGGTCGGCCAGATCGACGAGCGCGAGCGCCTCGAGCGAGGCTGTGCGCGCCCTGGCGCGGCCGATCCCAGCGTAGTCGCAGGCCAGCTGGACGTTCTCCAGCGCGGTCAGGGTGGGCACCAGGTTGAAGTCCTGGAAGACGAAGCCGATCTCGCGGGCCCGGATCCGGGTCCGCTCGCCTTCGCCGAGGTCGACGGTGCTCCGTCCGCCGAACGTCAGTTCGGGGCGGGGCCCGTGGCTCCGGTCCGGGCCGTGGAGCAGGCCGAGGAGATGCATGAGGGTGCTCTTGCCCGAGCCCGAGGGTCCGACGATCGCGACCATCTCGCCCTGCTCGATCGAGACGTCGACCCCGCGCAGGGCCTCGACGTGATTGCGCTTGCCGCGGTTGTAGGTCTTGCGGAGATCGCGGCCTTCGAGGAGTGCCATCGTTCGTGCTCCAGTCGTGCTGTTGGCGTCACTCGTACCGCAGTGCGGTGACAGGGTCGAGGCGGGCGGCATGGAGGGCCGGGACGAGGCCGGCGGCCGCGCCGAGGAACGTGGAGAAGAGGACGGCGGTGACCGCGGTGCCGGCGGTCAGATCGAAGAGCACGGTTCCCGATGCTCGGCCGGCATCGTTGACGACGACCACCGCGAGAGCGCCCAGGACGAGCCCGGCGACCCCGCCGATGAAGCCGATGAGCCCGGCCTCGGCCACGAGCTCGCGGACGACCCGGATCCGGCTGCCGCCGATCGCCCGCCTGATGCCGATCTCGCGGGTCCGCTCGGCGATCGACATGGCCATCGTGTTGACCACCGACAGGCCACCCACGGCGAGGCTGATGAGGGCGATGCCGATGAGGATCGAGTTCAGGATCGCGGTCGCCGAGCCGACGACCTCGTCGAAGTCACGGCCGGTGAGGGCGGCCACGTTCGGGACCTGGGCCTCGATCCGGTCGGCCAGGACGTCCGGGTCCACCCCGGGTTCCGGGTAGACGATCATGTACGTCGCGAGCTCGCTTCCCTCGACCTGGTCGCGGACGATGGGCGGGAGCGTCGCGACGAAGAACTCCTGGGCCGCCCGCAGCGGCACCATGGCCGACTGGTCGGGACGGGTCAGCGTCGGCTCGAGGATGCCGACGACCTCGAACGGCTCACCCCTGAGCGCGACCGTGTCGCCGACCCGGGCCTCGAGCTTGCGGGCGATGTCGGATCCGAGGACGACAACGTTGCGACCCTCGTCGTCGGGCGTCAGGGCGCGCCCCTCGACGTAGCGGAGCTCGTAGGTCTCGCGGCCCTCGTCGGCGCCGGCGACCTCGCCCCTGATCACCGGCGCCATGCCCATCGACAAGGCGCTCGTCTGGTTGTCCATGCGCACCATCACCCCGGGGGTGACGACCCCCACGCCGTCGACGGCCCGGACCAGGTTCGCGGTCTCGAGCAGCATCGGCGCGGTCGTGGACCCGCCCAGCGACCCCGAGCTGTCGTTGAGCGTCAGCTTGTCGGTGTAGTACTCGCTGCCGCCCTCGACCAGGGCATTGACCTTGTTGGCCATGGAGCCGAAGACGACGAGCGCCCAGATCCCGATGGTTATCCCCAGGATGGTGAGCGTCGTCCGGAGCTTGCGTCGTCCGAGATCCCGTACCATGGCGGTCATTCCTCGTGGCAGAGCTGATGACCAGACCGTAGAGGCCGGCCTGACGACCGCCCAGCCAGCCACCCGGTGTCTTCGCCCTGGGGCTAGCTGCAGTCCCCACGCACGTCGTTGACAGGACGAGAGCCCTCGCGTTCCGTTTGGGGTGTCTGAAGCTCCAAGCGACGAGAGGGCTCTCGTGGGACATCACGAGGCAGGGCACGGCAGCCGACGAGGGTCAGAGAACGGCCGCAACAGCGGCCAGGTCAGGTCCTCCGGAAGCTGCTGCTCCCGACCCTCGATCGGGATCTCGTAGGTTGCCAACGCGCGCCCAACACCTGTCGGGCGCGCCACCCCAAGCCCGTTCCGTGGCGGACGTGGGTACCCCGCACCCTTGACGGTCCGACGTACGGTCCTCCCGTGTCGAACCGGTCCACGTGGAGGGAGCAGATGGGCGACCCGGAGACCTTCCAGGCCTTCCTGAAGCGGCAGGAGGCGGCAGAGGCGGCCATGGTCGAGGGCGACGTCGAGCCGCGGCTGGCCCTGTGGTCCCGCCGTGACCCGGTGTCCCTGCTCGGCGCCTGGGGTCCGAACAAGACCGGTTGGCCGGAGCTCGAACGCACCTTCCGCTGGGTTGCCGACCGCCTCGGCAGCGCCGAGCGCCGCGACTTCCACTTCGACGTCGCCGTCGCCCACGTGAGCGCGGACGGGCAGATGGCCTACAGCATCGGCTTCGAGCGCTTCGACGAGGT
>DATHYZ010000036.1:0-8586 GCA_035458865.1 Candidatus Limnocylindrales bacterium | reverse complement strand
CCATCGTCGGCGTCTCCCGGCGGATGAACCTCGGCCACACGATCCTCGACAACGTCGTCCGGGCCGGGTTCCCGCGAGAGCACCTGGTCGTGGTGAAGCCGGGAGCCGAGGAGATCGACGGCTGCCGCTGCGTCCCCGACGTCGCGTCGCTTCCGGGGCGGGTCGACGTGTTCGTGGTCGCCGTGTCCGCCGACCAGGCGCCCGACGTCGTGGCCGAGGTCATCGAGCGCGACCTGGCCGAGACGTTCATCGTGATCCCATCGGGCTTCGCCGAGACCGAAGCCGGCGCGGACCGGGCCCGCCGCCTGCGCCGTGCCCTGGAGACGGCCCGGGCCCGCCCCGACGGCGGACCGGTCCTCAACGGCGCCAACTGCCTCGGCGTGCGATCGCGCCCGGGACACATCGACACGTTCTTCGTCCCCACCCGGAAGCTGCCCCCGGGCGACCGACCGGTGCCCCTCGCCCTGATCACCGGGAGCGGCGCCTTCGCGGTGACCCGCCTCTCGCGGTTGGGACGCCTTGATCCGCGCTACGTCATCACGATCGGCAACCAGATGGACCTGACCGCGGGCGACTACCTGGCCCACCTGGTCGACGATCCAGGGGTCCGGGTCGCCGGCGTGTACGTGGAGGGGTTCGCCCCGCTCGACGGCGCGCGCTTCCTGCAGGCTGCCCGGGCCTTCCGTGAGTCGGGTCGCGCCGTCGTCCTCTACCGGGCTGGGCGCACGGTGGAGGGAGCCCAGGCGTCAGCGAGCCACACCGCCTCCATCGCCGGCGATGCCGTCGTCGCCCGGGCTCTTGCCCGACAGGCCGGGGTGGCCTGGGCCGAGACGCCAGCCGAGTTCGACGATCTCCTGCGGACCTTCCTGCTCCTCGACGGGCGCCCGGCCGCGGGCCGCCGACTCGGCGCCGTCACGAACGCCGGATCGGAGTGCGTCACGATCGCGGATCACCTGGGTTCGCTGGTGCTCGCTGACCTTGGGTCGGCGACCCGCCGGCGACTGGAGGCCATCGTGGGACCGACGGGCATCGAGGACGTCGTCGACATCCACCACCCCATCGACCTGACGCCGATCGGCAACGGCCGCATCTACGAGGACGTGGCCCGGACCCTGCTCGAGGCAGACGAGGTCGACGTGGGCCTGGTCGGGATCGTCCCGGTCACCGACACCCTCGAGAGCCTCGGTCCGGAGGTTGGCGGCGACGAGGATCCAGGAGCCTCCGACGCGGTCGCGCCGCGGCTGGTCCGGCTCTTCCAAGCGACCCACAAGCCATGGGTCGCCGTCGTGGACGCGGGACCCCTGTACGACCCGTTCGTCGGCATCCTCGAGGACGGCGGCGTCCCGACGTTCCGGACGGCTGACGCAGCTCTCCGGGCGCTGGCGACGTACTGCGACGTCACCGGGCCCCGACCCACCGGCTGACTGGGCACCGCGCCGGCGGTCCAGCTTCGTCCGGCGTCTCAGCGTGCCGCGATCCGGGCGGACCGCCACCGTCAACGCGGTCGGGAGGAGCCCGGCGATCAGCCGCCGATCACCCGGAAGATGGAGTCGAAGGCCGCCCCATCGGCATTGCGCCAATGAGGGTCATCTGTCCGTGGGCGTTGCGGTGGGCACCGGTCCCGCCGGTGATCGCCAGGACGGAGTCGCGCCTGTCGTGGTGGAAGGGCCCCCGGACGGTGATCGACCCTTCAGCGAGGATCGTGGTCCAGCTGCACTCCCAGGACAGCCCCGCGCTCGTCCGGGTGCACTGGCCTCATCCCGACATACCTCGCGGGTGTCGCTCGAATCGGAGACCGGGCTCCCGAAGGCCCGGGCCTCGGGAGGCGAGAGCCTGCGCTACCCGGACGCGGCCGACACGCTCGTCTTGCGATCGCCGGCCCAAGGTGGTGCGAGAAGGCACCACCTTGACGTCGACAGGGTCAGCGGGCGTCGAGGGGCAGGTAGTCCCTGGCCGTCGCTCCGACGTAGAGCTGGCGTGGGCGGCCGATCCGCGATGCCGGGTCCTGCATCATCTCCCGCCACTGGGCGATCCAGCCCGGCAGCCGGCCGATGGCGAACATCACCGTGAACATGTCGGTCGGCAGGCCCAGCCCGCGGTAGATCAGGCCGCTGTAGAAGTCGACGTTCGGGTAGAGCTTGCGATCGATGAAGTAGGGGTCCGAGAGGGCGATCGCCTCGAGCTCGTGGGCGATGTCCAGGAGCTCGTCGTCGCGGCCGAGCTTGGCCAGCATGGTGTCGGCGGCCGCCTTGATGATCCGCGCCCGCGGGTCGTAGTTCTTGTAGACCCGATGCCCGAACCCCATCAGCCGGAACGGGTCGTCCTTGTCCTTCGCCCGCTCCACGAACGCACCCACGTTGCCGCCGCCCGCCGCGATCGCCTGGAGCATCTCCAGGACCTCCTGGTTGGCTCCACCGTGGAGCGGGCCCCAGAGGGCGGCGATGCCGGCCGACACCGACGCGTAGAGATTGGCGTGGCTCGACCCGACCATGCGGACCGTGGAGGTCGAGCAGTTCTGCTCGTGGTCCGCGTGGAGGATGAGGAGGATGCGGAGCGCCCGGGCCGCATCGGGGTCGATGACGTACGGCTCGGTCGGCACCGCGAACATCATCCGCAGGAAGTTCGCCTCGTAGTCGAGGGCGTTGTCCGGGTACATGTACGGCTGGCCGACCGACTTCTTGTAGGCGAAGGCCGCGATGGTCGGCATCTTGCCGATCAGCCGGACCGTGCTCATGTCGACGTGCGACGGGTCGAACGGATCCTGGGAGTCCTGGTAGAAGGTCGAGAGCGCGGCCACCGCCGAGGCCAGGATGCCCATCGGATGGGCGTCCTTCGGAAAGCCGTCGAAGAACCGCTTGAAGTCCTCGTGGAGGAGGGTGTGGCGGGTGATGGAGTCGATCCACGCCTCGAGCTGGGCCGGCGTCGGGAGCTCGCCGTGGATCAGGAGATACGCGGTCTCGAGGAAGGTCGAGCGCTCCGCGAGCTGCTCGATCGGATAGCCGCGGTAGCGAAGGATGCCGGCGTCGCCGTCGAGATAGGTGATCGCGCTCCGGGTGGGCGCCGTGTTCGCGTAGCCGTAGTCGAGCGTCGTCACGCCGGCGCTCTTGAGCAGGGCCCCGACGTCGACCGCAGGCTGGCCCTCGGTGGCATGCTCGATCGGCAGCGGATGCTCCTGGTCGCCGATGCGAAGCGTTGCGACCTCGGGACCGGCACCAGCCCCGGCGGGATCCTGGGCGACGCTCATCCTTCTCCTCCTGCCTCGGTGTTGGCCGCCGGCGGGGCGGGCCAACAGTCTCTCACGGGGCTGCATCCGGGGTCGCGGGAACGGCCCGCCCTCTGTCCGGAGGCGCGGGCTGCGGGACGGGAGCGCCCGCCCGTCAGGCGGGCGAGGGCGCGACGACCGGTCCGGCCGACCCCTGGATCCGCTCGACCCGGTCCCGGATGCCCAGGAGCTGGCGCCTGACCATGAGGAAGACGCCGAACCCGAGCATCGGGGCACCCAGGCGAGCTCCAGCCGTGTCCTGGTCCATCGCCACCCGGAAGCGCTCGATCAGCCGGGTCCGGCTTCCGTCAACGGGCTCGAGGACGAAGGCCCACGACGCGTTGAAGTCCGGGCTCGTCGTCGTCTCGAGGAAGGCCCCGGCGGCCTTCAGGTTGGCGGGCGCTGCCTCCCCGTCGCCTGCCTCGCCATCTCCCGACGCGGCGGCTTCCTCGGCCCGGGCGCGGGCCGCCTCGGCCTGGGCCCGGAGCGTCTCCGGATCGATGGACACGACGAGCGCATGCTCCGGCTCGACCGTCCGGACCACGAAGCCACCGTCGGGATGGGTCGGCAGGAGGTCACCGACCTCCAGCTGCTGCAGCCCGGGCAGGATCTCCGTGGCGCTCGTCCCACGCATGTCGACGGCGTCGTAGCTGTACCAGCCGCCTCGGCCGTAGCCCATCTGGACGAGCCAGGGCCAGACCGCCGAGGGCGGAGCGTCGATCGTCACGGCACGGGTGTCCACGACGTCCGGGGTCCCGACGATCTCGTCCCCGGGCAGGGCACGGATGGCCTCGTCGGGGTCGACACCCCAGCTCCGCCACCAGGGTTCGATGCGGGCCTTGTAGGCCACGACCGCCCCGGCCGCCGCGGCGCCCAGGATCAGCAAAGGGGTTCGAAGACGCATGTCAGTACCTCCGCAGCCGATCGTCGCCTGCGGCGGCGCGCGCCGACAGGGCCGAGGGGCCCACAGAGGCTCGTCGTGCGGCCCATGGCGACGGGCCGTTCCGGCGGATCGACTGGCCCGGATGGTCAGGCCGGCCGTCCGGCGCGGCCCCGCCGACGGCTAGTGCCAGAGCATCCCGTACGGGTGCTCGCCGACCAGCCCGCGTCCGGCCGCGAATCGATCGAGGCCATACGGCGCGAGATCGACCTCGGACGACCGGCCGTCGAGGATCAGCTCGGCCAGACTCCGTCCGACGGCCGGGGCGGTCTTGAACCCGGTCCCGGAGAACCCACAGGCGAGGATGAAGCCGTCCGGGCCGGCCGGACCCAAGATCGGCCGCTGGTCCGGGGAGATCCCGTCCTGGCCACCGTGGGAGGTCCGGAAGGTCCCCTCGGTCATCCACGGGACGCGGGCGCAGACGGCGGCAACCATCGCGTCCAGGACATCGCGCGAGGGCGGCTCGTGCGGGCGGTCGGGCGAGCCACCGACGACGTTGCCCGACTCCAGGCCGACGAGCATGAGGTCCCGGCCCTCCGGCCGGAAGTAGACCTCGGCCGCGTGATCGATGATCACCGGGAAGTCCGGGCCATGCCCGGAGGGCAGTCCGAAGTAGGCGGTCTCGTGGCGCCATGCCTGGACCGGGACGTCGAGACCCACCGTGGCGGCGAGCTCGGCCGCCCATGCCCCGGCAACGTCCACGACCACCGGGGCCTCGAACCGGCCGCGGTCCGTCTCGACGCCGACGACCCGCTCGCCATCGACGACCACGGCCGTCACCCGGCAGCGCTGGACCAGGCGGGCACCCAGGCGGCGGGCCGCGGCGATGAAGCCGGCGGCCGTCCCGGTCGGGTCCGCGTACCCGGACCCGGGCTCGAAGGCTGCCGCGACGACGTCGTCGATCACGATCCCCGGCAGCAGATCGGCCACCTCCTCGGGCCCGATCACGGACGACGGGATCCCGATCCGCCGGTGCATCGCGACGTTCGCCCGCAGCGCGTCGGCCGCCTCGGGCGCCACGAGCTGGATGAAGCCGGTCCGGACGAAGCCGCAGTCCCCCTCCCCCACCCGTTCGCTCCAGTCGCGGAAGTACGGGTACGACAGCCAGGCGAACCGCGACTCGCTCTCGAGGTCGTAGTGCATCCGGACGAAGCCGGATGAGCGCCCGGTCGCGCCGGCGGCCACGCTCCCACGTTCCAGGACGACGACGCTCGTCCCGCGCTCGGCGAGGTGGAAGGCGAGGCTCGCCCCCTGGACCCCCGCTCCGACGATGATGACGTCCGCGGTCTCGACCATTGGTGACTCCCTGCGTCCGCTGCTCGCCGGATATTGCCGCAAACGACCCGGGCCCGAGGGCTCCGCGCTCCGCCTGTCGGAACCGTGGCCGGCGCCACCGGTCGTCCATGCCCGATCGTGACCTCGGGCACTGGAGGCGACCCTGCTCCCGCCGGATGCTCGTGCAGGAGGCTCGGCCGACCATGCGGCCGGAGCAGGTTGCGGCGAGGAGGTGGACGGATGGTCGCCAGGGCCGGGGACCGCATCATCGTCGAGTCGGAGAAGGTCGGGCAGCCCGCCCGCGAGGGCGACATCCTCGAGGTCGTCGAGGCGTCGTACGGGACCCGCTACCGGGTCCGCTGGGACGATGGCCACGAGAGCACGATCCGCCCCGTCGCCGGCAGCGCGCGCTCGATCCCCCGCCGAAAGGCGAAGGCGAGGTAGGGCCGGGGTCGTCCCGCGGCTCCGGTCGCTCCCCAGCGGCGGAGTGGTGCCCACACGCACCGCGCCGCGGGCTAGGCTCGGGGCATCGCGGCGAGCGGAGGGAGCACGATGCCGAACCGACCCATGGTCCCGACACGCCTGGGAGCAGCCCTGACCAGCGTCCTGGTGGTGGCGCTGGCGCTCGTGCTGGCCGTCCCCGCTGCGGCGCCGATCGACGCGCGCGGGAAGCCGCCCCGCGCTACGCCCACGCCGATGCCCGACCCCTCGACCCTGGCCGACGTCTCCATCTTCGGCGCCTGGCACTGCTCGGACGACTACTGCACCTGGGACCGGGTTCGCGACACCGGGCCAGGCGAGGATTTCGACGAGATGAACCACTGGCTGATCGACCGTGACCCATCGGGTGCCCCCGGCGATCCGTCGGTCAACCTCGTCGTCCTGTCCTTCGTGAACCCCCTGACGCTGCAGACCCGCGTGACGGTGGACAACGGGCAGGTCACCAGCAACCCGCTGGCGGGTGTCCCGGTCGGCATGACCCAGGAGATCGTCGACTACTTCCGGGCCGCGGACATCCGGGTGATGCTGTCGATCGGCGGCATCACCTACGTCGACGACTGGAACGCGGCGCTGGCCATGGGCGGCTACGACCTCGGCCTCAAGGCTGCTGCCGTGGCGTCGGCGCTGGGGGTCGGCATCGAGATCGACTACGAGGAGAACACCGAGCCGAACCTCCTCGAGCTCGAGGAGTTCATCAAGGCATACCGGACGGTCCACGAGTACGACCCGACCGGCGCGGACCCGCAGGTCCGTGACTCCCGGGGCCTCCTGGCCTCCGAGGGGCTGCTCACCATCGACGTCGCCGCCGGCGATCGCTGGCTCATCGCCCTGAACCGCAAGGCGACGGCCGACTGGCTCCGCACCGCCGATCACCCCGAGGGCCAGGACCCGACGATCGCCCTGAACTGGGCGAACGCGATGGTCCCGGGACGCCAGCCCAGCGTCGACAAGGCCATCGCCAACTGGCAGGAGCACGTGGACGGCAAGCCGCAGTACGCGCCGCCGGTCCCGCCGCTCGCCCCGGCCAAGTTCACCGGCGGGCTCTACGTGGCCGAGGGCAGCCAGGTCCGCCCCGAGTGCACCGACTTCGCCGCGTCGCTCCAGGCGGCGACCGAGACCTACGTGCGGACCGTGGGGCCGAACGGCGCCGGGACCACATCCGGCATGCTCGGCTGGATGTTCTGGGCCGCCGAGAAGCCCTCGACCCGCGGCGTGGGGACGCAGCCGCCGAACACCTGCGAGGGTGGGATGGGAGTCGCCGCGACCGAGCTCGGCATCTCGATCCCCATGCCCGCCCTGCGCACCCGCTGACCCCCCTGGGGGGCGACCGCGCCCCCTGGCGTTCGGCGGAGGCGTCGCGCGCCCGGCGCGTCGGACGGTTGCGTCCGCGTGCCCGGATGCCGCATCGTTCGGCCCACGGGAGCGCGACGCCCGCGGGTGATCGCCGTCCCGGCCGCGACGCCAGTCCGAACCGCCAGCCTGGAGGACCCTCCCATCCCACGCTCCGCTCGCCTGACCGTCCCGCTCCTCGCCCTCGCGCTCGCGCTCGCCGCGGTCGTGGCCGGCTGCGCCGGCGCCACGGCCACGCCGCCGCCGCCGAGCCGGGGGCCGGACCTCGAGCCGTGCCCGCCGACCGGCGGGACCTGCGTCGGACCGCTCGTTCCGGGCGATCACGTGTCTCGGTCGTTCGTGCCGCAGTTCGCCTACGACGTTCCGTCGGGCTGGCGCAACGACACCGACCTGCCGGGCAACTACTACCTGCGACCGGTCGGCTTCGACGTCGGCGGGATCTACTTCTTCCGCGACATGGCCATCGCCTCCCAGGATCCGACCTGCCCGCGCATCGCGGCCACCGGGATCGGGACGTCAGCCAAGGAGATCGTGGACTGGATCGCCGCCGCGCCCGGCCTCCAGGCGAGCCGGCCCGAGAGCGTCGACCTCGGCGGGCTGGACGCGTGGCGGGTGGAGGTCGCGCTGGCCGCCGACTGGACCTTCGCCTGCCCGTTCGCCGATGGCATCCCGAGCCACCCGCTCTTCGTGGCGGAGAGCGGGATCTACTGGGCGATGGCCGACACCGAGCAGCTCCAGCTGACGATCGCCGACCTGCCGGAGGGCGGGACGGTGGCCGTCGACATCGACGCCTTCTTCGGGGCCGACTACCAGGCGCTCCGGCAGGCTGCCGACCCGATCGTCCGCTCGATCGAGTTCCGCTAGTCGGTTTCGGGGCAGCCGGACTCGTCGGGCAGGAGCGGCCGGACCAGCAGAGCGTAGCGCTGGTCGCCGAGTTCCCACACCGTCAGCGCGTTCGCGGTCCGCAGGACCGGCTCGAGGTCGGCGTAGCCGCCATCCCCCACGAGTAGGCAGCGGTAGGTGTCGTCGTAGCCGACCGGCACGCCCGCGTCCGGATCGAGCGAGGCGGGCCACGGGAGCACCTGGGAGGGAAGGCTCGGGTCGGGGTCGTCGACCTGCTCGCGGACGAAGAGTCGAGCTGCGTCGGCGACGAACGGCTCCTCGACCGGCACCGGATGGCCCAGGAGCGTCTCCAGGTCCCCGAGCTGCCGCTGGAGCTCGAGCAGGCGGGCCCGCGCCGCTCGCGTCTCCTCGTCGA
>DATHYZ010000035.1:0-2726 GCA_035458865.1 Candidatus Limnocylindrales bacterium | reverse complement strand
TCGGTCCGCTGCTCGACGAGGTCCTGGCCGGGGCGGGCCCGAGCCTCCAGGCGCGGGTGGGGGCCTTCCGGACTCGCCACCGGCTGCCCGGCGTCGCCGCGGGGCTGGCGACCGCGGAGGGTCTCCGCTGGTGGCACGGCTCGGGGTTCGCCGACATGTCGACCGGGAGGCGGCCCGACTCGCGGACGCTCTTCCGGATCGCCTCGATCAGCAAGACGGTGACGGCGACGGCGGTCATGCAGCTCCGGGACGACGGCCGGCTGCGCCTCGACGACCCGGCCGTCCGCTATCTGCCCGAGCTGGCACGCGTCGCCGACCCACACGGTCCGATCGAGGACGTCACGATCCGGCGACTCCTGATGCACACCTCCGGGCTCCAGGGCGATGCGCCCTGGCAGGACCTCGAGCATGTCTGGATGTACCGACCGGCCGAGCTGCTGGCCCTCCTGGACCGGGTCCGGGTCGCGACCCCGCCGGACGCCGACACCAAGTACAGCAACCTGGCCTTCGAGCTGCTGGGCGTGATCGCCGAGCGCGTCGCCGAGCGGCCGTTCACGGAGCACGTCCGCGACACCGTCCTCGATCCGCTCGCGATGCACGACAGCGTCTGGGAGCCGGACCCGGAGCAGCTGCCCCGGTGCGCGGTCGGCTATGACGCCCGGGCGCACGACGACCGTCCGTCGGAGGCGAGGGGGTTCGACTCGCTCACCGCCCGGGCCGACGGGGGGCTGTGGTCGACGCTCGAGGACCTGGGGCGCTGGATCGGCCAGCAGCTGCGTGCCGATCCGGACCTCGACCGTGGTCCCGGCCAGGTGCTGGCCGGGCGGACCCTGGCGGAGATGCATCGACCGACGTTCGTGGGGGACGCGGCCTGGACCGAGGCTCAGGGGCTCTGCTGGTACGGCACCCGGACCGGAGAGACCATCCTCGTCGGCCACTCGGGCGGGATCTGGGGGTTCATCACCAACGTCTCGTTCGCTCCGGCGGGTGGCGTGGGCGCGATCGTCCTGCTCAACGGCATCGGTCCCGCCCCCGCGCTCTCCCGGGAGCTCGTGGAGGCGGTCCTGCCGGCGCTCCGCGAGGCCGCCGACCGGGTAGAGCCGACCGCACCGCCGCCGATCGTCCCGGAGGCCTGGGGGGAGCTCCTCGGGGTCTACCGGGATGCGGCCCTCGAGGGCGACCTGGTCGTCGAGTGGCGGGGCGGGAAGCTCGTGCTGCGGGTCGGCTCGGACGCGGAGGCGACCGAGCACGAGCTGGTGCCGACCGCCGACCCGCTGGTCTTCACGATGCGTGGCGGCCGCCCGGCCGGGGAGCCGCTCGCCTTCGTCCGCGGAGCGAGCGGACGGATCGAGTCCTGCAACGCGGCCGGCTACCCGGCCGCCCGCCTCGACCTGGTCCGCGTCGTCGGGAAGATGGCCGGAGCTGATCACGACGCCATCCGCGAGGCGCCGTCGCCCGAACGGTAGGTATGACCACCGACCTGAGGGCAGCCGTGACCGCGATCGAGTACGACATGGAACCGACCTACCAGCCCGGAGCCTGCAACATCGGCCCGGCCGAGATCCGCCGGCGACGCGATGCCGGGTTCCTCGGCGTCGGTGCTGCGATCCTGCTCGGCGCCGTCCTGGTCGCGATCGACGCGCCGAGCGCGGCGCGCTGGCTGGTCGCGCTGCCGCTGGCCGCCGGCATCGTCGGCTTCGCCCAGGCACGCTTCCGCTTCTGCGCTGCCTACGGCCTGATGGGGGTCCGGAACTTCGGACCGCTCGGATCACAAGAGCAGGTGGAGCAGGGGGCGCTCGCTGCCGATCGACGGAGAGCCCTGGCCATCGGGGGTGGCTCGGTGCTCCTTGCGGTCCTCCTGACCGCCGTCTTCGCCGCCCTGCCGATCTGACACCCGGCCCGCTTCAGCCCTCCCAGAACGGCCACGGCCGCCCGGCTGGACCGGGCGGCCGTTCTGCTGTTGGGAGCCAGCAGGCCGCTTCGCGCGGCGACCCTCGGGAGGACCGTCGTTCGGGTGTCTCAGGCGGCCCGGGCGACGTCTCGACGCGTTCCGTCGGCGCGGGGCGCGGACACGATCTCGGGGCGGACCGGTCGCGGCCGCTCGCTCGTCTCCCGAGGCTGCCCGGCGACGAGACGGCCGATCGCCATGAGCGCCTGGCCAAGGCGGACCATGATCGGCTGCCGGATGGGACCCGCAGCCTGACGCAGCTCACGGTCCTGGCGGGCATCGGCGGCCTCCCGCATGAGGTCGGCCATGTGCTGGCCGACGATCGATCGCTGCATCTCCTCGAACATGACGCTGGTCCTTCCGTCGCCTGCCGACCCGTGGGTCGGGATCCTTCGGTCGTTGATGGTCGTCGCGCGCATCGGTCTGGCCTCCCGTCGTTCCGTTCTCATCTCTCTCGTGTTAGTCATTCGTCTTACTCTGTGGCGACCGACGAGACTCGAGGCCACGTGGCCGTTCAGTCGATGAGGAACCGGCGCAGCTCGCTGGTAGCGTCGGCGAGCCGGTCGCGTCGGAGGCTGTAGTAGGTGAGGCCCGCAACCTCGGTGACGGTCACGAGACCAGCCGCCCGGAGCAGGGTCAGGTGGTGCTTGACCGTCGGCTTCGACAGCTCCAGGAGCTGGGCCAGCTCGGTCAGGTAGAGGTCCTTGTCGCGGTGCAGCCGGAGGATCCGGAGGCGGGTCTCGTCGCCGAGGGCCCGGTGGAACCGGACGACCGCCTG
>DATHYZ010000034.1:0-6977 GCA_035458865.1 Candidatus Limnocylindrales bacterium | reverse complement strand
AAGAAGGAGTGCGGCGCGTCCTCGTACGTCACGATCCGCTTCGGGACGCCGGCCTCGGTCAGCGCGGTCCGGAAGGTGGCGATCGCCTCGGGTGGGATCCCCCGGTCGGCGCCGCCGAAGATCGCCAGGACGGGGCAGGCGCACTCTCGGGCGACGTCGGCCGGGGCCGGCGTGTCGTTGCGGGACGCCCCGACCGGCCAGCCGTAGAACCCGACGACGCCGGCGAGCCCGAGTCCCAGCGTCGCCGACAGGAAGGACATCCGACCGCCGAAGCAGAACCCGACGGTGAACAGCGATCGCACGGCGCCGCCCTCCGCCGAACGGAGGTGGTCGGCCGCGGCCTCGACGTCGGCCGACAGGCCGGCGAACGTGGTCCGCTCGACATGGGGCATGTGGTCGAAGCCGGCGTCCCTGGCGCCCAGGCCGGCCGTCCGTCCGAAGTAGTCGATCGCCACGGCATCGATCCCGTGCTCGGCGAACCGCAGGGCGAGCTCCTCGTAGTAGCCGAAGAGGCCCCGCACATCGGGCAGGACGATCATCCCCGCGCCGGTCGGCGCCGCGGCCCGGGCACCGAAGGCCGCGAAGCGGTTGCCGTCCCGCGCCGTCAGCTCGATCCGGCCGCTCTCGAGGGCGCCGCCGGCGATCGGGGCGATGGGCGGGTGGGCGTCGGGATCGAAGCACATGGGACAACCTCCGGGGCGCTGGGCCGGGTCGCGTCGGTGCGGGCCAGTCTAGTGGCCCGCGGCCCGGCGACGCGGGGTCCGACGGCGCCCGGCGGCGGCCGAGGGCGACGTCCGGGCCTTCCCGGACCGGGCGGGTAGGATATGCGGACATGTCCGGCCCTCTCGTCGTCCAGAAGTTCGGGGGATCCTCGCTCGGCAGCGCCGAGCGGATCCGCCGGGTCGCCGCACGCATCGTCGCTGCCCGCGAGGCGGGCGCCGATCTCGTCGTCGTCGTCTCCGCCATGGGGGACACCACCGACGAGCTGTTGGCCCTGGCGGCCGCGGTCACCGACGAGCCCGATGCCCGGGAGCTCGACATGCTCCTCGCGACCGGCGAGCACCAGAGCGCCACGCTCGTCTCCATGGCCCTGCAGGATCTCGGCTGCCCCGCCATCTCGCTGACCGGGGCGCAGGCCGGCATCACGACCGACGGGACGTACGGCAAGGCCCGCATCGCCGGGATCGACGCGGCCCGCGTCCGGGCCGAGATCGCCGGGGGCAAGGTCGTCATCGTGGCCGGCTTCCAGGGCCTCAGCTCCCAGGCCGTCGGGCTCGCCGAGACGACGACCCTGGGCCGGGGTGGCTCGGACACGACGGCCGTCGCCCTGGCAGCAGCCCTTGGCGCGGACCGCTGCCGGATCTTCACCGACGTCCGCGGCATCTACACGGCCGACCCCAGGATCATGCCCGATGCCCGACAGCTGCCGATCGTCGGCTACGAGGAGATGCTCGAGCTCGCCCACCAGGGCGCCCAGGTCATGCAGACCCGGGCCGTTGAGCTGGGCTGGGTCAACGGCGTCGTCATCGAGGTCCTGTCCTCGTTCGAGGACGCCCCAGGGACGCTCATCAAGGAGGACCCCTTCGTGGAGCAGCGGAACAAGGTCCGCGGCATCGCCCACGACCGCAACGTGGCCAAGGTCACGCTCGTGGAGGTGCCCGACCACCCCGGGGTGGCGGCCTCGGTCTTCGAGCCGCTCGCCGAGGCCGGGATCAACGTCGACATGATCGTCCAGAACATCGGCCACCACGGGGCCACCGACCTCTCGTTCACCGTTCCCGGCGTGGACCTGGCGAAGGCCAAGCGGGTCCTGGAGCCGATCGTCCGGGACCTGGGCTTCCGCGAGCTGACGACCGACTCGGCGGTGGCCAAGGTCTCGATCGTGGGAGCGGGCATCCACAACGCGCCGGGCTACGCCGCGCGGATGTTCCGGACCCTGGCCGAGGCGGGCATCAACATCGAGATGATCTCCACCTCGGAGATCCGGATCACCTGCATCATCGCGGCCGATCGGGTGGAGCCGGCCATCCGGGCCCTCCACACCGCCTTCGAGCTGGAGCGCCCGGAGTCGACGCTCGCGACCGAGGCGCTGGCGGAGGGGATCGGCTGAGCGGGCGGTCGTTCCTCGCCCGCTCGGAGCGCTTCGAGGCCGTCGGCTCCACGAACGACGTCGTCCGGTCGTGGCTGGCGGAGGGCACGCCCGAGGTCGGCCTCGCCGTCGCCGGTCAGCAGACCGCCGGCCGTGGCAGGGCGGGCCGGGGCTGGACGGCGCCGCCCGGGGTCGCGCTCCTCCTGTCCGCCGGGTTCCGGCCGACCTACCTCGAGCCACCCCTCGTCTGGCGCCTGGCGGCGATCGTCGCCCTGGCGATGGCCGATGCCGCGGAGGATGCGGCCGGCCTTCCGGACGGGGCGATCCGCCTGAAGTGGCCGAACGACCTCGTGGTGGAGGCGGCCGGCCCGGGCGCGCTGCTCGGGGCCGAGATCGAGCCGCGCGCGGCCAGGGAACGCCTCGAGGCGCCCGTCGAGCTGCGCAAGCTCGGTGGCGTCCTCGGCGAGACCGACGGCCTGGGCACCCCGGATCCGCGGGCCGTCGTCGGGATCGGGATCAACGCCGACTGGCCGGAGGAGGCCTTCCCGCCCGAGCTCGCCGGCGGCATGACGAGCCTGCGGGTGGCCTCCGGCGGACGCCCCATCGACCGGACGGCGCTGCTGGAGGGCTTCCTCGCGCGCCTCGAGCCCCGCCTCGAGGCCCTTCGCTCCGGCCGCTTCCCGGTCGGCGACTGGGTCGATCGGCAGGCGACGACCGGACGCATCGTCCGGCTGGCCGAGCCCGGCGGCGGCCCGTCCCGGGACGCCCGGGCACTCGGCGTGGACCCGACCTCGGGTGGGCTCGTCGTCGCGGATCCCGCCGCAGCCGGCGGCGAGCGGATCGTCCTGGCCGGCGATGTCGACCGCCTCCGGATCGTCGGTGACGCGGTCACGGCTCCGGCACGGTCGGGGGTGTAACGGGATGGCTCGACCGGTGTTGAGGAAGATGGGAGATCCCGGGCGCCGGAGCGGCAGCCGCGTCGTCCAGCTCGACGCAGACCGGCCGCTCGTGGAGGCCGCTCGGCGGGATCCCGGACGGTTCGATGCCCTGTACCGGAAGTATGTGGCCCAGGTGTACAGCTACGCGTACTACGAGCTCCGCGACCACCACGACGCCGAGGACGCCACCGAGCGGACGTTCCTCCAGGCGCTGGTGGCGCTGCCGCGCTTCGACGAGCGCGCCCGGCCCGAGGACGGCGAGGGCGCCAGCACCTTCCGGGTCTGGCTCTTCCGGATCGCTCGCAACGTGGTCTCGAACCGGCGGCGCGAGATCCGTCGTCGGCCCCAGGCCCCGCTCGAGGCGGCCGGCGCCATCGCGGCGACCACCGACCTCCAGGCCGGGGTCGAACGACGGACCGAGGCGAGCGAGGCCTGGGCGGCCGTCGACCGCCTGCCGGCCGACCGCCGTCGGGCGCTGATCCTGCGGTTCGTGGACGAGATGTCGACCCAGGAGATCGCGGGCGTCCTGGGGCGCTCGGAGGGCGCCGTCCGGGTCCTCATCCACCGCGCCCTCCGGAGCGTCGCCCGGGACCTGGGGGTCGACGGCCGATGACCCACGCCCGCGACGCGCTCGAGGTCGAGGCGATCCAGACGGACCGCTACCTGGAGTCGCTGCTGACCGGATCGGCCGCCGTCGCTCCCGACCCCGCCGTCGCGGCTGCTGCCGGGCGGCTCGGGCGGGAGCTCGTCCGGGTCCATCCCTCGTTCCGCTTCGAGGACCGGCTGGCCCATCGGCTTGCCGAGGTCGCCGCATCCATCCGGGCGCGGTCGGCGGGCGGGCCCGAGGCCCTCCCCATCCAGCTCCTGCCGTTCCCGATCGACCCGGGCCTCGATCCGGCCGATCCGTCGCTCGACGCGGAGGCCCGGCCCTCGTTCCCCCGGGCCGGCCCGCTCCTCGTCGGCGGCGCCGTGGCGTCGGCGGCCATCTCCATCGCCGGCGCGGCCTTCGTCGCCTGGCGGCTCAGCCGTCCCGGCGGCGACCCCCTGGCCATGGCCGGCCGCGTCGCCGACGCCGTGCGGCCGAACGGTCCGGGAGGGCTGCCCTGATGCCGATCCGCCTGCCCTCGTTCCGCTCCCGCAAGGAGTCGTACCCGGCCGACCTGTGGACCAAGTGCCCCTCCTGCGAGGAGCTGCTCTTCAACAAGCAGCTCGAGAAGCAGGGCCGGGTCTGCCCGAACTGTGGCCACCACTTCCGGCTGAGCGCGGCTGCACGGCTCGACCTGCTCCTGGACCCCGGCAGCTGGGATGAGCGCGACGCCGGTCTGGTGTCGGTGGATCCGCTCGGGTTCGTGGACCAGAAGCCGTACCCGGATCGCGTGGCGGCGGCCCAGGTCGCGACCGGGCTCCGGGATGCCGCGGTGTGGGGCTTCGGTCGGATCGACGGGACGCGCGTGGCGATCTGCGTCATGGACTTCGGGTTCATGGGCGGCTCGATGGGCGCCGTGGTCGGCGAGAAGGTCACCCGGGCCGCCGAGGCCGCCCTGGACGAGCGGGTCCCGCTCGTCGTCGTCTCGGCGTCGGGCGGCGCCCGCATGCAGGAGGGGACCTTCGCCCTGATGCAGCTCGCCAAGACGGTCGCCGCCCTCGAGCGGCTGCGGGCTGCGGCGGTCCCCTTCCTGTCGGTGATGACCGACCCCACCACCGGCGGGGTGTTCGCCTCGTACGCGGCCCTGGGCGACGTCAACCTCGCCGAGCCCAACGCCCTCATCGGCTTCGCCGGAGCCCGCGTCGCCGCCGGGACGATCGCCACCGAGCTGCCGGCCGGCTTCCAGCGGGCCGAGTTCCTCTTCCAGCATGGCTTCGTCGACCGGGTGGTACCCCGCGATGAGCTCCGCGGCGAGGTCGCGCTGCTGCTCCGGTTCCTGGTGCCACCGGACGCCCAGGTCGCGGAGCAGGACGCCGTGGGTGCCGCCGAACGGGTCTTCCGCCCGTTCTCGCGGCTCGGCGGCCTGGTGGACCTGGTGATCCCCGAGGAGCCACCGGCACCGGGGAACCGGAAGCCGGCCCGCGATCGCGCCGCCGCGAGTCCGGTCCGGCAGCCCGACCCGCGGCCGCCCGCGCCCGGCCCGGCCTCGCCCGCCGAGGCCGGCGCCGCCGACCCATCGACTCCGGCCGAGGCCGCGACGCCGGCGGGGGATCGGGAGGGTGACCGTGGTTGACCGCCTGCTCGGCCGCGACCGGCCAGCCCCGCCGCAGCCCGAGGCCCCGGCCGATCCGGAAGCCGCCGTCTGGGCGCGGGTCCAGCTGGCCCGCAACCTCCGACGCCCCCGCACGCTCGAGCTCATCGATGCCCTGGCCGACGACTTCGTGGAGCTCCACGGCGATCGCTTCCACGGCGACGACGCCGCGATCGTCGCCGGCCTCGCCCGCATCGACGGCCGCCGGATCGTCGTCGTCGGCCACCAGAAGGGCACCGAGACCGAGGAGAACATCCGGCGCAACTTCGGCATGCCCCACCCCGAGGGGTACCGCAAGGGGATGCGGGCCATGGAGCTCGCCGAGCGGTTCCGGCTCCCGCTCGTCACCATCGTCGACACCCCCGGTGCCTTCCCCGGTCCGGCCGCGGAGGAGCGCGGCGTGGCCGAGGCGATCGCCCGGTCGATCGGGCTCATGACCCGGCTCCGGACCCCGATCGTCGTCGTGATCACCGGCGAGGGCGGATCCGGCGGCGCCCTCGCCATCGCGGTGGGGGACGTGGTCATCGGCCTGGAGAACGCCGTCTACTCGGTCATCAGCCCGGAGGGCTGCGCCTCGATCCTCTGGCGGACCGGCGACAAGGCGGCCACGGCCGCGGTCGCGATGCGGATGTCGGCCCCCGACCAGCTCGAGCTGGGGGTCCTCGACGAGGTCGTGCCCGAGCCCGCCGACGGCGCGCACGCCGACCACGCCGAGACGGCCCGGCGTCTCCGGCCCATCCTCCTGGGCCATCTCGATCGGCTCGCCGCCATCCCGGTCGACGACCTGCTCGAGCGGCGCTACGCTCGCTACCGCGCCATGGGACCATACGCGGAGATCCCGGGCGCTGGGCCCGAGGTCGTGGAGCGCCCCGGCTTGGCCGGTCGGCTCCAGGGCCTCATCGAGGCGGGTCGTCGCACGCTCGGCGAGATCGGACCGCCGCGGACCCCGCGTCGTGAGGATGCCGAACCCACCACGAAGGCCGACCGATGACCGACCGCCGTCCCCTCGACGACCGATCCCCGGAGACCCGACGCGCCGATCACGAGGCGATCGACCGCCTGGCCGACGACCTGCTGCCGGCCCTCGCCGACCGTCTCGCCGCCACGGGCCTCGGGGAGCTCGAGGTCCGTGAGGGCGCCTGGCGGCTGCGCCTCCGTCGCCGCGCGGCCGGGCCTGCGCACGCCGACCATGGCCGGACCGGCCATCGGGCCGACGGTGGCCGGGCGGGCCGCGGGCCGGGCCATGGTGGCCATGCCGTTCACGACGGCCCGGCCACCGACGACCTGCCGACGCTCACCTCGATCGGTGGGTCCGTCCCCGACCCGCTCGCCGCCGCGCTGGATCACGCGCCTCTCGTCGCGCGTTCGCCGGGGGTCGGCGTCCTCCACCTCCACGAGGACCACCACCGCCCCGGGGCTCGCGTCCGGGCCGGGGACGTGCTGGGCCGGGTCGACGTCCTCGGCGTGGCCCAGGAGGTCGTCGCGCCCGGCGACGGGGTGCTGGAGACCTCATTCGTCGAGGACGGCGACGTCGTCGAGTACGGCCAGCCGCTCCTGGCCTTCCGCTCGGCCCGGGACGTGCCGGATCCCGACGACACCAGAGCGGGCGGGGCGGTCGCCGCCTCGGGCGGCGCGACCAGGACGGCGGGCGCCTGATGTTCCGGCGGGTCCTCATCGCCAACCGGGGCGAGATCGCCCTGCGCATCCTGCGGG
>DATHYZ010000033.1:0-3000 GCA_035458865.1 Candidatus Limnocylindrales bacterium | reverse complement strand
GCCGTCGCCGACATGCGCGACCACTTCACGATCGAGCCGGCCACGGATGGTCGCTTCGAGCGCCACGGCCGGACCCAGGTCTTCGTCCCGAACGAGCTGCGGCCCTCCACGCTCTACACCATCACTATCAGCGCCGGGCTCGCCCGGACCGGGACCGATCTGACCCTCGCTACGGACGTCGTCGTTCGGTTCGAGACCGAGGGCGACGCGGATCCGGCCCCGTGGCTGAAGTTCGCTCGCGACACGATCGAGACGAGCCCCACCGAGGCGACCGTCAGCGGGGTCGAGCTGCTCTACTGGGACGTGGGACCTGAGGGGCCACCCGAAGAGCTCGCCGAGGCGAACGTCCGCGTCTACCGGATCCCGTCCCTCGAGCGGGCGACTTCGATGCTCGGGGACTTCCTCGCGGCACCGCGCTGGACCGAGCACTCGGTCCCGTCGATGCCGACCGATGGCCTGGCCCCGGTCGCCACCTTCTCCGTCCCCGTCGAGAAGCTGACGCAGGAGCACGCCGGCGCGATCCGCTTCCCCGAGGCGCTTCCCGAAGGCTGGTACGTCGTCGAGATCCAGGGCGACCGGCCGAGCCAGGCCTTCCTGCAGGTGACGCCCGTATCAGCCTGGGTGTCGGTGCTCATGGACCGGACCGCGGTCTGGGTGAACGACGTCGCCACCGGCAAGCCGGTCGCCGGGGCGACGGCCGAGGTCGCCGGCGGCGCTTCCATCGGACGATCCGACGCCGACGGCCTGCTGGTCGGGCCGACCCCATCGGAGCTGATCCCGCCGGCCGAGGCCCGCGACGAGGACGCGCCCGACATGCCCCCGCCGCTCGTGGTCCGGGCGCCATCCGGCGACCTCGTCCTCGTCCCGTTCGGGGTCGACTGGAACGGGGGCATCTATCGGGGCGAGTGGTACGAGAAGACCGAGTCCGCGGACCCGACGTACTGGTCGATGCTCCTCACCGAGCGCGGCCTGTATCGCCAGACCGACACGATCGCCGTCTGGGGCTACCTCCGCGGTCGTGACGACGGCTCGGTGCCGGGGTCGGTCACGGTCCGCCTGGTCCGCAACAGCAGCGCCCGCACGAACGATCCTCCAGCGGTCGCGCGGATGCGGGTGAGTCCCGATGGGATCGGTGCGTTCGGAGCGTCGCTCCGGCTCGACCGCGTGCCCATCGGCGACTACGTCATCCAGGCGGTCGTCGACGGCCGGGTCGCCGCCTCGACCTGGCTCGAGGTCGGCGTCATCCGCAAGCCGGCCTACCGGCTGGAGATCCAGCCCGACCAGCTTGCGGTCTTCACGGGCGCCGAGATCCGCTGGACCGCGACGGCGAGCTTCTTCGATGGGACCCGGGTGCCGGATCTGCCGGTCAGCCTGTCGCTTCCCTCGGAGGGCTCGGACGTGCGCACGACCACCGACACCGCCGGCACGGTCGTTCACACGGCGGTCCTCACGACCGCCACGCGGCAACCGAACGAGTGGGACTACTGGGACACCTCGGCCGAGCAGCAGTGGGGGTCCGTCCGCCCGGCGACCCAGGAGGAGGGCGAGATCTGGGCGGACGCCTCCGTCCTCGTGTTCCCCAG
Organism: Candidatus Limnocylindrales bacterium; assembly: GCA_035458865.1. Lineage (GTDB taxonomy): Bacteria > Chloroflexota > Limnocylindria > Limnocylindrales > CSP1-4 > DATHYZ01. Next base: position 1,417 of record DATHYZ010000033.1, on the reverse strand, counting down.
CTCGGTGCACCTCGACCTGGACGGCTCGCTCGACGGCTCGACCCTGCGGATCCGCGGCGCGGTGGACGAGGTGGACCTGGCCGGGGTGCGGTCGGCCCTCGCGAGCGGGACCTGGGACGACGACCCCGACGGGGATCCGGTCCCCGGTGCCACCGTGAAGCTGACGATCACCGAGCTGATCCCGGTCCGGCGCCAGGTCGGGACGAGGTACGACTTCATCGAGAAGCTGGTCGTGCCGATCTACGAGTACGACACGCGCCGCGAGCCGGTGCGGACACTCTCCGTGAGGACCGGATCCGACGGCCGGCTGACGACCGCCCTCGACGTCCCGAATGACGACCACCAGTACGAGATCACGGCGGCGACCACCGACGCCAAGGGTCGACCGGCGCGAACGCGCACCCATGCCGGCCCGGCGTTCGACGCGTCGTGGCTGGACGCCGGCATCCGGTTCGCGACACCCGAGGGCAGGGCCCTCGGTGACGAGCGCTACGGGATCGGCGAGACGGTCGCCTGGCGGATCACCGACGACGGCTCGCCGGTGAAGGCAGGCCCGGATGACCGCTTCCTGTACATCGTCGCCCAGCGCGGGCTCCGGTCGGCCGAGGTGACGAGCTCGCCCACCTTCGAGCGGGAGTTCGCTCCGGCCGATGCGCCGCGCATCTTCATCATGGGGATCCGGTTCACCGGCACGACGTACGCGCCGAAGGCAGCCGCGTGGGCCGACTTCGACGTCGAGCAGCGGGAGCTGAGCGTGGAGGTGACGGCCGACCGGGAGCGGTACCGCCCCGGCGAGAAGGTGACCCTGGCCGTCGCCACCCGCGACGCCGACGGCGAGCCGGTGGCCGCCACGGTCGTGATCCAGGCCGTCGACGAGAAGCTGTTCGCGATGGGAGCGGCCGGAGTCCCCGACCCGCTGCACGCGCTCTACAGCGCGGTCGACAGCGGGATCGTCCGCCTGACGTCGACGCACCAGGTGCCGACGGACGCCGGGCCCGAGGGCGAGGGCGGCGACACCACCGGTGGCGGACCACGCGCTGACTTCCGGGACACCCTGGCGTTCCGCCTCGTGTCCACCGATGCGACCGGGCTGGCGACGACCACGATCGAGCTGGCCGATGACCTGACCTCGTGGCATGTGTCGGCCGCCGCCCTGACCGCCGGTCTGCAGGCCGGCGTCGACGACGTCCTCGTGCCTGTCTCGCTTCCGCTCTTCGTCGACGCCACCATCGCCGACGAGTACCTGCTGACCGATCGGCCGATCATCCGGCTGCGGGCCTACGGAGATGGGCTGCGGTCGGGCGACCCGGTGACCTTCACCGTCATCGCGCCGACCCTCGGCATGGCGGAGCAGCGACTGACCGGGGCGGCGTTCGAGGAGGTCGATGTTCCCCTCCCGGCGCTTGCCCTTGGTGTC
>DATHYZ010000032.1:0-13784 GCA_035458865.1 Candidatus Limnocylindrales bacterium | reverse complement strand
GCCGCAGGATGGCGTCCTCCAGGTCGTCGGGATCCCAGCCCCCGGCCCGACCGCTCGAGTAGCGCTCGATGGTGCCCGTGTCGACCGTGAAGAGGTCGCCGTCGATGTAGAGGTCGGTGATGCCGCCCACGTCGCGATCGGTCACCAGCCAGGGATCGGGCAGGCCCTGATAGCTGCTCCCGTCGGCCGCCGGCGTGTAGCGCAGGATCTGCTGCTCCGACGGATCCACGACGTAGAGGTAGTAGAGGGAGCAGTCGGAGTTCCGGCAGAAGGTGTCGATCGCCCGGACATCGTCTCCCCAGCTCGCCGACTCGCGGACCTTGACCGTCGCGATCGTCCCCTTGCCGGTGTCGTCGGCTGGCCTCCAGCGCCACAGGACGTTCTGGTCGTCCAGGATCAGCAGGTCACGGCCGCCCACGGCCAGATGCCTGGGGCGGCCGACGGTCGTGCCGGCAGCCTGGGTCCCGGCCACGAGGATCGCCTGCGCCGTGTCCTCGCTCGGGTCGATCCGGTAGACCGTTCCGGACGCATCGTCGATCACGAAGGCACGCCCGTCGGGGCCGCGGATGAGCGCCACGAGGTCCGTTTGCGGTTGGAGGTCGGCCGGGAAGGTGAAGCGATCCTCGGCGCGGATCTCGATGACGTCGAAGAGCTTGTCGAGGCCGGCCACGACGCGGGTCCGCAGCGGTGCGATGGTCGTGCTGGCAACGCCGGCCCCGTCCGCCTCCTCGAGGTCCCCGAGGGCTCCCTCCAGCAGCTCCCGGGCGCGCTCGGGGTCATCGTCGACCAGGTCGACCCCGGGGGCCCACACCTCGTCGATGGCCTCCCTGGCAGCCTCCAGCGCCCGTTGACCGGCGGTCAGCGAGGCGACGGACTCCCGCGGCCCGCTGCCGCCTGCGAGCCACACCGCGAGGCCAAGGCTCCCGGCCACCGCCACCAGGGCGATCAGGGCGACCGCGGCCCGTCGCTGGGACTCCTGGCGCACGCTCGTCGGCGTCACCCGACGGTAGACGGCCGACCGCCGGGGGAGCCGGTCCTGGAATGAGCGGACGCCCCGACCGACGAACCCCCCGGCCGCGTCGCGAGCCTGGCGTGCCGAGGCCGACACGGCAGCCACCCCGCCCTCGACGCTGTCGGCGAGCGGGATCGGCGAGCGGTCGGGCGCACCGGCGAGCGGCTCGGGGGCCCGAACGGGAACGAGCGTTCGTTGCGCCTGCGTCGTCGACGCCTCGCCGGCCTCGATGACGACGACCGCGCCGGTTCCGGCGCCCCCTGCCGCCGCGTACCGTCTGGCGAGCTCCTCGACGGCGGGCTGGGGGTGCAGGGTGACCGCCGCGTCCTTGAGCCCGTCGGGCCCGATCGTCCGGGCGAGCTCGGTCGTGGCCAGGACGAGCGAGTCGCCGATCGCGAGCTCCCCGCGCCAGACGTCCGGCACCGCGTTCGGAGAGGGCAGGCCCTGGTCGCGGTCCGGGTCCGGCAGCGTCGAGAGGCGGGCCCCCCGGATGAGGAAGGCCTCGGCCGGCCCGACGGTGCCGACGTACAGCTCCTCGCCTCGCGTCACCGCCAGGGCGATCCCGATGGGCCCGGACGTGTCGCTCGGGGCCATCCCCAGGCGATCGCGGTCGTGCCAGAGGCGCTTGTTGGCGGCGATGACGGAGCGCTCGAGGCAGGCCTTCACGCCGGCCGACTCGTCGTAGTAGTAGTCGTCCCGGATGGACTCGGCGAGCTTCCGGGTGAGCTCGTGCATCCGCGGGCCCGGGGTCCGCGAGACGACGATCAGGTAGAGGCTGCCCTTCGTGCGCGCAACGGCGCCCACGGTCGGCTCGACGACGACGACCGCCTCCGGCGAGTCCGGGGGGCGTTCGGTGTCGGGGAGGTACCCGACCTTCAGGCTGAGTCGTTGGGCCATGCAGCTTCTCGCGATCGGCGCCGACGAACGGCGGGGGCGGGGGCGTCGGTGCTGGGGCGCGGCCACGCGCACCGGCACCGGCTGGCAGGCCGGTGGATTATACGCGGCGGACCCGGACCCGGACCTCCCGCGCCGGGATCCCGTCCGGCGCGGCTCGCATGGCAGCCAGCAGCTCGGGGCTGCGCAGCCGGAGCTCCTGGGCGACGATGGGAGCGTCCGTGTCGACCACCAGGACGTCGCCCTCCACGGAGACGAGCTTCGACGCGCCGGCCGCTGCTGGCACCAGCTCGGCCACGATCGCCTCCCACGTCCCCGCGGCCCGGGCCTGCCGGAGCTCCCGCTCCAGGCCGAGCCGGCGGGCCGTCGCGTCCAGGAGATCGCCCACGCGCTCCATCGGTCGTCGCCGGGTCATCCTGCCGCCCCTCGGGTCGCGTCGCCGGGCTCGAGGCTCGCACCGCCACCCTGGTCGGACCGCACCTGCCAGCCGGCCGAAGCCTGGACCAGCGACGGGTCGAGGTCGTCGGGCGTGGTGGTCGTCACGAAGGCCTGGGGAAGCGATGCGATGCGCCGGACGAGGTGGCCCCTTCGGTCGGGATCGAGCTCGCTGAAGACGTCGTCCAGCAGGAGGAGCGGGGGTCGGCGATCGTGGGCCGTGAGGAGGTCCAGCTCCGCCAGCTTGAAGGCGAGGATGGCCGTGCGCTGCTGGCCCCTCGACCCGAAGTCGGCGAGATCGCGGTCGCCCAGGGCGAAACCCAGGTCGTCGCGGTGGGGTCCGACCAGGGTCGCTCCATTCCAGACCTCCTTGTCGGCGGTCTCCTCGAGCCGGCGCGCCAGGGCGTCACGGATCCCCGGACCATCCCCGTAGGGAACGTTCGATCGATAGGCGACCGCCAGGTTCGCGGTGGCGGCCTCCTCGGGAGCGATCTCGGCATGGGTCAGGCGGAGCGGCTCGGCCAGCTCCTCCAGGAGGCGGAGGCGCTCGGCGACGAGCGCTGCCCCGGCCTCGATGAGGGGGGCGTCCCAGTACCGCAGCTGGGCCCGATCGGCCCCCTCCTCACGCACGGCGCGGAGCAGCCGGTTGCGCTGGGCTAGCGCCCGGCCGTACGTGGACAGGTCGGCGGCATATGCGGGCGAGCGCTGGGAGGCGAGGGTGTCGATCGCGACTCGCCTGAGGGACGGGGAGCCGGCGACCAGGAGCATGTCCTCGGGGGCGAAGAGCACGACCCGCAGGTGGGTCGAGAGGGCGGTCGCGCGGCGCGCGATGCCGTTGACCCGGATCCGCTTGCGCGCTCCCGTCCCGGCCCGGGCGATGACGATCTCGACCGCGATGGCGGCTCCTTCGGCGGACCCGCTCAGGTCTCCCTCGATCCGGGCGACCTCCGCCCCCCACCGGATGAGCTCCCCGTCGGCGGTCGTGCGATGCGAGCCGCCGCGAGCGAGCAGACCGATCGCCTCGAGGAGGCTCGTCTTGCCGGCGCCGTTCGGACCCCAGATGAGCTGTGGCCCGCGGCCGAAGGATGCCGCCAGCGACCCGTAGCCCCGAAGGTCCTGGAGGCGTAGTGCGCGGAGCGTGGTCTCGCCGCCGGTCTCGGCGGTCCTCAGGAGGTCGTCCGGACCGGCATGACGACGTGGACGTACTCCTCGTCACCGACCGGCCGGAAGACCCCGGGCGAAAGCGGTCCGTTGAGCTCGATCGCGAACTGCTCCGCCTCGACATTCGCGAGCACGTCGGCGAGGTACCGGGCGTTGAAGGCGATGGTCGTCCCGTCGCCTTCGATCTCCGCCGCGACCTGGCCCTCGTAGTCGCCGACCTCGGCGGTCGCGGTGACGGTCAGGCCCTCTGCACCGTCCGCCGCCACGGCGACCTTGACGATGTTGGCCGAGGCGCTGGCGATGAGGGCAGCGGGTCGCACGGCCTTGAGGAGCTCGGCGCGATCGACGACGGCCCGCGTCGTGTGACCCTCCGGCAGGACCTGCTGGTAGTTCGGGAACTGCCCGTCGATGAGCCTGCTGACCAGGTCGATGCCCTCGAGGTGGAAGAGCACCTGGTTGCGGGCCGGCGAGAGGACCACATCGACCGGATCGTCCACGTCGGCCAGCACCCGGACGACCTCGGCCAGCGCGCGGGCCGGGATCACGACGCTCGTTTCGGGGACGCTGTCGAGGATGCTAAGACCACGGACCGCGATGCGGTAGTTGTCGGCGGCCGCGAGCGTGAGGTGGTCACCGTCGAACCGCGCCAGCACGCCGGTGAGGATGGGACGCGCCTCGTCGGACGCTGCGGCGAAGATCGTCTCCTCGAGGGACCGGCGAAGCAGCCCCTGGTTGATCCTCGTCGTCGGGCGCTCTCCGGCCGCCTGGATCGCCGGGAACTCGTCGGCGTCGATGCCCTTGACGTGGGTCTCGAACGGACCGCTGGAGAGATGGAGCGTGTCGGCGCCCTGGAGCTCGAGGTCGACGCGCTCGGCCGAGGGCAGGGATCCCACGAGATCGGTGAGCAGTCGTGCAGGCACGGTCACGGCGCCGTCGACCTCGACCTTGCCCGGGACCCAGTAGGTGATCCCGATCTCGAGGTTCGTGGCCGTCAGCTTCAGGCCGGCGTCCTCGGTACGGAGGAGGACGTTCGCCAGGACCGGGAGCGTGCTCCGACTCGAGACCGCTCGGCTTACGACCGATAGGCCGCGCGCCAGGTTCTCCTGCATGACCGAGAGCTTCACGTCGTCGTTCTCCAGGTTGGGTGGATCGGCCTCCGTGCTCGCTCGCGCGGGCCGCATCCGGTCCGGAAGGCCGGGGCCTTCTTGTTCGGTATGGTCTCTCTATCTTCTCACCCCGTCATCATCATCATCAGGGGTGTGGACACGGGGGATGGCCACGCTCGGCCACGAGGGGTCGAGCCGGTGGACGACCGGCTCGCCACGGTGGGCGACCGGGGCCCTGGGTTCGGTTTCGTCGTGGATGGCCGGTGGACGGCCCGGACCAACCCCGGCCTCGACGGCCGCCAGCGCCCTCAGCCATCCCCAGGACAGGGATCCTGGGCCGATACGAAGAGGCAGGTGCTCCACCGGATCGGGCCTGATATCCACAGCCGGAACGCGGGGAAGGGCTCCCGGGGCGCCCCCAGGGCCGCCGCCCCGGGGCTCCTTCGGCGGCAGCCGGAAGCGGACGAAGCGTCAGTCGGAGTAGATCAGCTCGCGGACGGCCGCGATCTCCCGTCGGAGCTCGTCGTTGTTGGCCGTCTCTCGATTGATCTTGTCGCAGGCGTGCAGGACGGTCGAGTGGTCCCGGCCCCCGAGCTCCGCCCCGATCCGCAGGAGCGAGATGTCGGTCTCCTCGCGCATCAGGAACATCGCGATCTGGCGCGGGAGGACGATGGCCTTGTCGCGCTTCTGACCCTTGAGCTGCTCCATGTCCACGCCGTAGTAGTCGGCGACGGCGCGGGCGATCCGCTCCGGGGTGACCTGGCGGCGCTTCGGGTTGTAGAGCACGTTCGACAGGACCGCCTGGGCCAGCTCGATCGTGATCGGCATACCGCCCATCGCGGCGTAGGCGACGATCCGGTTGAGGGCCCCCTCGAGCTCGCGGATGTTGCTGACCACCTTGCGGGCGACGAACTCGATGACCTCGGAGCTGATGGGCACCCGCTGCTCCTCGGCCTTGGCCCGGAGGATCGCGATCCGCGTCTCGAGGTCTGGCGCCGTGAGGTCGGCGATGAGCCCCCACTCGAAGCGACTGCGGAGCCGCTCCTCCAGGGTCAGGATGGCCTTCGGCGGGCGGTCCGAGGACAGCACGATCTGCTTGCCGTCCTCATGGATCGCGTTGAAGGTGTGGAAGAACTCCTCCTGCGTCCGCTCCTTGTCGGCGATGAACTGGATGTCGTCGATGAGGAGGACGTCGATCCGCCGGTAGCGAGCCCGGAACTCGTCGATCCGGCCCTGCTGGATGCTCGTGATGAACTCGTTCGTGAACTTCTCCGACGTCGCGTACACGACGCGCTTGCGCGGGAAGCGGGCGACGACCTGGTTCCCGATGGCATGCATCAGGTGGGTCTTGCCCAGCCCGACCCCGCCGTACAGGAAGAGGGGGTTGTAGGCGTGGCCCGGGCGCTCGGCCACCGACAGCGAGGCCGCGTGGGCCAGGCGGTTCGCCGAGCCGACGATGAAGTTCGAGAACGTGTACCGGGCGTTGAGGCTCGTCGAGCCGCCGGGCGGCGCCGCCGACCCGGTCTGCTCCACGCGGACCGCGGCCGGGCTCGGCTCCGGGGCAGCTCCCTCCGCCGCGGCCTCGACGACGAATTCCACCTGCACGCTGTAGCCGACGATCCGGGCCAGGGTCTGGCTGATCAGTGAGCGGTAGCGGGTCTCCAGCCAGTCCTTGGCGAACCCGTTCGGGACCGCGATGCGGAACCGGTTGTCGTCGACGTCGATGAGACGGGTGTCGCGAAGCCAGGTCTCGAAGTTGGCGGGTGACAGGGAGACCTGGAGTTCGCCGAGGGCGGCTCTCCAGACGTGCTTTGCGTCCATTCGATCGACGACGGGACCTACAGGCTGAGGGTGGCTCGGATGGGCAGAGACGGGCCGGGGCCGCCGGGACGGGCGGCAGATCCAGGAGTGCCCCCGGCCGGCCGTCACGGTGCCGTCCGGGCCCCGTCGGGGGGGCCGCCGGACCCGCCGTCGGCGGTCGAGGGAGCGGAAGGATAGCACCGCGTTGACGGCCACCGCAAGGCGATGCGGCCCCCGGGACCAGATACTCCCCGGGGGTATCGCGCCTCGGGCGTGCCGTCCGGCAGGATCCACCCAGGGGCGGGTGGTTTGACACCCTGTTCCGGCCCGACCTATCATCCGCCGGACGACGGCCACGCGTGCGCGTCGCCGTTCCTTCGCGCCCCGGGACCCGTTCCGTCCCGGGTCTGCCCACCCTACGAGTCGCAGGACCATGAAGCAGACGTACCAGCCCAAGAAGCGCCACCGCGCCAAGGAGCACGGCTTCCGCGCCCGGATGAAGACGACCGGCGGCCGGCGCGTCCTGGCCGCCCGGCGGGCCAAGGGACGCAAGCGGCTGACGGTCTGAGTGGCGAGCGCGGCACCCTGCCGCAACAGCTCGTGATGCTCAGACGCCCCCGAGACTTCGAGGCCCTCCAGCGAGAGGGCGCTGTTCGGGCCGACCCGCTGCTCGTGCTCCGCGCTCGTCCCACCGACCTCCCCATGACCCGCGTCGGGCTGTCCATCGGACGTCGCGTCGGTGGATCGGTCGTCCGCAACCGGACCCGGCGCCGGATGCGCGCGGTCCTGCGTTCCCTCGCCCCGCGGCTGGTCAACGGCTGGGACATCCTGCTCGTCGCCCGGCCACCGGTGGCGACCGCCGATCATCGATCCCTGGTCGCCGCCATGACCAAGGTCCTCGGCCGGGCCGGTGTCCTGGCCGAAGGTGCATCGGCATGAAGTGGCTCGGGATCAGGGCGATCCACCTCTATCGCATCGTCTTCGCGGGCATGCCCTCGTCATGTCGGTACGAGCCCACGTGCTCGCACTACACCGAGCAGGCCATCGAGCGGTACGGGCTGGTGCGCGGCTCCTGGATGGGCGCCAGGCGGATCGCTCGCTGCAACCCCTGGTCGGCCGGCGGCTACGACCCGGTGCGCTGATGGATATCGACCGGACCCGGACCGCCCGGACGCTGCTCACCCGGCTCCTCCCCCTGGTGATGCTGATCGGGGTCGTCCTCGTCGTGGCGGCCTGTGTCCCTGGGGTCGGCGTGCCGACCATCGGGCCCGATGGCTCCATCCCACCGTCCCCGTCCCCGCCCCCCCCGCTGGAGCCGGCCGAGCCCGGGGCCGACCCCGTCGCGCTCCTGGCGTGGGTCTTCACGCCCATCTTCTGGCTGCTCTTCAACATCCTCGTCGTGGTCGACCAGATCACCGGCAACGTGGCGATCGCCATCGTCGTGGTGACCCTGCTCATCCGGATCGTCCTGATCTCCCCGTTCCGGCGCCAGATCGTCAGCCAGAAGCGGATGCAGCTCATCGCCCCTGAGGTCAAGGAGCTGCAGAAGAAGTACAAGGGCGATCGCGCCAAGCAGATGGAGGCCCAGCAGCGCCTCTACCGCGAACGCGGGGTCAGCCCCACCTCGGGCTGCCTGCCGATCCTCCTGCAGTTCGTCCTGCTCATCCCGATGTACTCGGTGATCAGCCAGGGCCTGTCGTCCTGGAACCCCCAGGCGATGACGCCGATCGACCTCGGCTGCCCGACGGAGCCGACCTGGAACCCGGACACCGGCCGCTTCGTCCCATGCCTCGACCCGGTCGCCTTCACCGTCGACTGGAGCGTGCCGGAGATCCTCTTCACGCTCGTCATCCCCATCAGCCTGCTCGGCCTCATCGCGGCCGCGTTCCAGCTCGTGCAGAGCCGCATGACGCTGCCCCCGGCCGATTCGGGCAGCGCCGACCCGACGGCCCGGACGCAGCGCCAGATGTTCATGATCCTTCCGCTCCTGACCGTCTTCTACGGCGGCATCCTGCCGGCCGGTCTGGTGCTGTACTGGATCGTCTCGACCATCTTCTCGATCGGCCAGCAGTACCTCATCATCGGCTGGGGATCCATGTTCCCGATCTTCGGGTGGACACCGAGGTTCGCGGTCGGCCACAAGCCGCGCTTCCCGGTGGAGATCCCTCCGGTCACCATCGACGCCAATGCCGACCAGCGCCCGATCTCCGAGACCGTCGACCGGAGCGCGTCGGCCAGCAGCACCATCCGACCCCGCCAGCGCGGCCGGCAGGGCCGCCGAGGGAGGCGACGCTAGATGTCCGAGTACCAGGAATTCACCGGCAAGACCGTGGAGGAGGCGCTCCGCCAGGCCCGCGAGGCCTTCGGGGTCGAGCTCGACGGCCTCGACTTCGAGATCCTCACCCCCGGGGCCCGCGGGGTCTTGGGGATGGGTGCCGAGGCGGCCAGGATCGTGGCGGCTCCCCGAGCGGCGCTCGGCGGGGCGGCCCCCAAGCTTGAGGCCGCCCGGTCCCAGCCGCTGCCGCCCCCCGCCCCGAGGGACGACCGACCGGCCGATCGCGGCGGTGACCGCGATCGTGGCCCGCGTGACCGCGATCGTGGCCGCGAACCCCGCGGCGGCGGCGACCGCGACCGTGGCCGCGAAGCCCGCGGCGGCGGCGACCGCGACCGTGGCCCGCGCGGCGGCGACCGCGACCGTGGTCGCGACCGGGGTCGCTCCCGCGGCCCGGCCATGACCCCGGTGTCGGATGCGATCGAGGCTGAGGTCGGGTCTGCCCGCGCCTCGCTGTCGGCGGAGCGAGCCGAGCTCCAGGCCGCCGAGGCGTCGCCAGAGGCGCTCCAGGCCGCAAGGGTGATCCTCGAGAACCTGATGCGGCACCTCGACTACCGGGTGACCGTCGAGGTCCTGACGGGCGAGACCAACCGCCTCGACGTTCGGGGTGCCGACGACGAGGAGCGCGAGGCCCTCGGTGCCCTGATCGGCCGAAAGGGGGACCGGCTGTCTGCCCTCCAGCACATCGTGAACCTCATGCTGTCGAAGCAGATGGGCGAGTGGACCCGCGTCCTCGTCGACGTGGAGGACTACCGTGGCCGCCGCGAGCGCCAGCTCCGCGAGGTCGCGCTCCGGGCCGCCGACCGGGTGGTCGAGACGGGTCGCATGCTCCAGCTCGAGCCGATGCCCGCGCTGGAGCGCCGCTGGGTGCACCTCGCCCTGCGCGACCGGTCCGACGTCGCGACCCAGTCGATCGGGGAGGAGCCCGAGCGCCGCGTGGTCGTCCTGCCCGCCAGCACCTGAGCACGACACGCTCGGAGGGGTTCGCGCGTCCCAACCCGGTGACGGAAGCTGTTCTGTGCAGCCATCGCGTCATTCGCTGGTAGGATGACCCCTCCGCCATGACCGAGCCGATGATCGAGACCCCTCCAGTCGCACCCCGCAGGCCGCGGCTCGCCCTGCGCTTCGGGGTGGCCTTCATAGCCGGCATCCTCGTCGCGCTCCTGCTCGGGACCGGCGCGATCTACGCGTACGATCGCCAGTACGACGGTCGTGTCCTCCCGGGCGTCCAGGTCGGCGGCGTCGACCTCGGTGGGATGGACCGGGACGAGGCCATCGCCGCCCTGGAGGCGGCCTACACATCCGCCCGCCAGGGCGTCGCCGTCATCGAGGCCGGTTCGGTGGCCGAGGTCACGATCCCCTACGAGGACTTCGGCCGACGCCTCGACGCCGAGGCCGTCGCCGACCTGGCGCTCGCGGCCGGCCGCTCCGGCAATCCGCTCGAGCGGGCCGTGAGCCAGGCCCGCACAGCGCTCAACGGCGCCACGGTTGAGCCGATCATCGTCATCGACGAGGCCGCCCTCGCGGCGCGGGTCGAGCGCTCGATCCAGCGCCTGGAGCTCCAGCCGGTCGACGGTTCGATCATCTTTGGCGAGGAGGGCATCGAGATCTCGCCGGCCAGGTGGGGCCGGACGTTCGACCACGAAGCGATCATCGCGGAGATCGCAGCGGCCGCCCGCTCAACCGACGCGCCGCCGGAGATCCGGGTCGCGGCGATGCCGACCACGACCCCGCCGGTCATCGACGACGTCGACACGACGATCGCCAGGACCACCGCCGAGCGCATGATCGCCGACGTCGTCCTGGTCGACGGGGACGACACCTGGAGCATCGAGGCCCCCAAGGTCCAGGCCTGGCTGTCCTTCGGCATGACCGAGGATGGTGCCATCGAGCCGGTCGTCGACCAGGCCAAGGTCGAGGCCGACCTCGCGCCCGTGGCCAAGGACCTCGAGCGTGCGCCCCGCAACGCGAGCTACCTGGTGGGCAAGAGCGGCGCCATCGTCGGGGTCACCCCGTCGCGGACGGGGCGGTCGCTGGATGCGACCGCGACCACGACCGCCATCGTCGCGGCGCTCGAAGCGCGGGCCGCCGGTCTGCCGGAGCCAGCGCTCGCCCCGGCCGTGGTCACGACGCAGCCGGCCCTGACGACCGAGGAGGCCGAGAAGGTCGCGCCGCAGATGGTCCGCATCTCCACCTGGCGGACCTATTTCCCGATCGGCGAGTCCAACTTCTACGGCGCCAACATCTGGATCCCGAGCTCGATCATCGACGGGACCGTCCTGGCGCCCGGCGAGACCTTCGACTTCTGGCGGACCGTGGGCGAGGTCAGCCGCGCGCGCGGCTACGGCTCCGGGGGCGCCATCATCAACGGCAAGACCGAGGTCACCGGCGCGCTGGCCGGCGGGATCTGCTCGACCTCGACGACCCTCTTCAACGCCGCCCTCCGGGCCGGCCTGAAGATGGTCGAGCGCGGCCCGCACTACTACTACATCGAGCGCTACCCGCTGGGCCTCGACGCGACGGTCTGGAAGAGCGGCGGGTCCCAGCAGTCGATGGCCTTCACCAACGACACGAAGTACCCGATCCTGATCCGCGGCATCAACACCCGGGACGGCAATGCCGGCTACGTCCGCTTCGACCTCTACAGCGTGCCGACCGAGCGCAAGGTCACCTTCACCACCCCCATCGTGAAGGACGTCATCAAGGCCACCACCAGGACGGTGACGACGACCGAGCTCAAGCCAGGCCAGCGCAAGACCGAGGAGTACCCGCACGACGGCAAGAAGGTCTGGGTGACCCGGACGGTCCGAGACGCCAGCGGCGCGATCATCCACCAGGAAACCTGGTACTCGCACTACAAGCCGGTCGACGGCGTGATCCTCGTGGGGGCCAGCAGCTCCGGCGGATCCGGCGGCGGCTCATCGCCCTCTCCCGCCCCGCCCTCTCCCGCCCCGCCCGCGCCCTCGCCGGCGCCGAGCACCGCGCCAGAGCCCTCGCCGACCCCCTCCGGGTAGGGACGCGCTGCCGACCCCACGCACGGGCGGAGGGCACGGCCGGACGCCGCGCCGAGAGAGTGGGTGGTGGAGATGGGGGAGAGTCGAACTCCCCGTCCGAGACCCTTCACCAGGGACCAGCTACGAGCGTGTCCGATGCTTTGTCGTCGACCGGCCGGACGGCCATCGGCAGCCTGCCGGACGGTCCAGTCGCGTGCCCCTAGATCGGGCTTGGCTCCGACTTACGCGACGCTAGGTCGGAGCGCATCCCCGCTAGATGACGCTTCCACCACCCGCGGGGAGGAGGTGGCTTCCACGCTCACCTTACCGCCTAAGCGGCGAGGGCGAGAGCAGGCTGGCGGTTGCCAGGTACTTCTTTTTGCCGCCTGTTTAACGAGGCCTGACGGCACCTCGGCTCGCGTTCCCTGACAGCCAGGCCCCGTCGAGACCACGCATCCCCACGAGACCGAACGCCCGTTCGGACGCTCGACCTGATTCTAGCCCACGACTGCGACCCCGCCAAGCAGGCGTCGACCCTGGCCCGCGACCCCGCCGCGAAGGACACCCAGCCGTCGTCCGGCATGGCTCCGGCCCGGCTACCATCGGGCCATGCAGGCGACGCCATGGGAGCGCGACCGGCTCCTCATCTTCACCGCGGCCGAGCTCGCTCGACGACATCACGCGGCCGGCCTCCGGCTGAACCACCCGGAGGCCGTGGCGATCATCTGCGACACCATGCTCGAGGTGGCTCGGGCCGGAGCGTCGTACGAGGCCGTGGTCGCTGCCGGTCGCTCGGCGCTCACCGAGGACGATGTCATGGAGGGCGTCCGGGCGATCCTGGACGAGATCCGCCTTGAGGTGCTCCTCGACGAGGGGTCCCGGCTCATCGTGCTGCGCGATCCGCTCGGGCCCGGCCCTGATCCGGTCCTTGGTCGATGACGACCCACCGCGAACCGGTCGGCCGGGCCGGCCGCGCCCCGATCGAGCCGGGCGAGATCCGTCCCGGCAGCGACGATCCCGGGACGGACGCCCGTCCGCCCCGGAGGACGATCCGCCTCGCCGTCACGAACGAGTCGACGCGGGCGGTCCGGGTCTCGAGTCACTACCCGTTCGAGCGGACGAATCGCCGACTCTCGTTCGACCGACACGCCGCGACCGGCTTCCGGCTCGACCTCCCCGCAGGGGCATCGGTCCGGTGGGACCCCGGCGAGACGAAGGAGGTGGACCTCGTCGCCTATGGCGGCACGCTCGGGCCGAGCGAGCCCGGGTCATCCGATCTAGATCCCGGGGCGCGGCGGCGCTCGCTCGCCGCGGCCGAGCGCCTGGCGCGCTATGGGCCCACACGAGACGATCGCATCCGGCTCGGCGACACGGACCTGTGGGTCCGGGTGGCCGAGGACCGGACGGCGCGAGGCGACGAGCCGATCTGGGGTTACGGGAAGGACCTGCGCTCGCGGATGACCCAGGCCGATCGATCGACGCGCCCGTCGGAGCTCGACGTCCTGGTCGCCGGCGCGACCGTCGTGGACCCTGTCGTCGGCGTGGTCAAGGCCGACATCGGCATCAAGGATGGCCGGATCGTCGGGATCGGCGCGGCCGGCAACCCGGCCATCAGCGACGGGATCGATCTCGTGGTCGGGCCCCACACCCTGCCGATCATGGCCTACGGGCTCCTCGCCACCCCCGGGGTCGTCGACTCGCACGTCCACCTCATCACGCCGGAGCTCCTCCCGGTGGCGCTGTCGGCGGGCGTGACGACTCTCGTCACGGCCGGCTTCGAGGAGCCGCCCGGGGTGATGGAACGCACGCTCGCCGCGGTGGAGCCCTGGCCGCTCAACGTCGGCCTCCAGGCGGGTGCCCGTACCGACGACCCCGACCACCTGGCGGCGCTCCTGGCGGCCGGCGCGATCGGCCTCAAGATCCACGAGGACTACGGCGCCTACCCCGAGCTCATCGACGCCGTCCTTGCCTTCGCCGACGAGCACGACATCGCGGTCGCCCTCCACACCGACGGGCTTCACGAGTCCGCCGAGCTCGAGGACACGGTCGCC
>DATHYZ010000031.1:0-10705 GCA_035458865.1 Candidatus Limnocylindrales bacterium | reverse complement strand
TTCACGACCCCGCCGCGGATCGTCCGGACGTACGGATCGTCGGGGCTGGCGGGGATCTCGCCGAACGGCTGGTCGGAGAAGAGCGCCCGGTGGAGGGTCTCGCGGGACCAGTCGGTCACCTCCGGCGACCCCAGCCCGGACGCGCCGTTCGAGTAGAACGAGATCGTGTCGTTCCAGCGATGGACCGCGAGGTGGACGGTCGTCACGTCCGAATATCCGCAGATCGCCTTCGACGGCCCGGCGAAGACCTCCGGATCGAACAGCGGGATGAGTCGTGGCGAGCCGAAGCCGCCCTGGAGACAGAAGACGGCCCGGACCTCCGGGTCGGCAAGGGCCCGGTGCAGGTCGGCTGCCCGGTCCTCGTCCTGCCCGGCCAGGTAGCCGTGACGATCGCTGACGTGGTCGCCCAGGACGACCTGGAGGTCCCACGACTCGAGGGCGGCGACCGCACGGAGCAGCTCGGAGCGGTTCTCCCAGGGGCTCGCGGTCGCGACGACGGCGACCGTGTCGCCGGGGCGAAGGCGGGGCGGCTTGCGGATGGTCATCAGGCCAGGAACCTCCAGGGCGGGTCGGGGTCGGTCACGGCTCGGTGCGCCGGAGCAGCGCGTAGCGCAGGAGCCCGATCTGGCTGATCGCATCGGTGATCTCGCCGGAGTCGATCATCGCCATCGCCTCGTCGAGATCGACCCAGCGGACCTCGATCCGCTCGGTCCCCTCGGGGTCAGCCTTGCCGGGCTCGAGTCCCGTGGCCAGGTACAGGATGCCGGCCTCGTCGGTGACGGAGTTGGAGGTATGGAAGCGGACGAGCTCCCGCCAGTCGGCCGCCCGGAACCCGGTCTCCTCGGCGAGCTCGCGACGCGCCCCGTCCAGCGGGTCCTCGTCGAACGGGACCCCGCCCTCCGGAAGCTCCCACGACCACTGCTCCAGGGTGTAGCGGTGCTGGCCGACCAGGAGGATGCGACCGGCATCGTCGGTGGCCACCACGCCGACGGCGAGGTTCCGGAACTGGACGACGCCGTAGATGCCGGGCTGGCCGTCTGGTCGCGTGACCTCGTCGTGGACGACGCGGATCCAGGCGTTCTCGTAGGCGACCCGCCGGTCGTGGCGGATCCAGGGGCTGGGCCTCGATCCCGACATGCGCCGAATGGTAGCGGCCCCGCCCGGCGCCCCGGCGTAGACTCCCGACCGATGGCCCCGAAGGACCGCCCCGCCTCCACCCCGCGCCACGAGGTCCGGACCCGTTGGGACGTCCGGATACCGGTGCGTGACGGGCTCGAGCTGTCGGCGAACCTCTGGCTGCCGGTGCCGACCGCCGACCGCCCCGACGAGCGCTTCCCGGTCGTCCTCGAGATGATCCCGTACGGCAAGGACTCCTGGCGCCGCAATGGCGACGTGATGCGGGGGACATGGCTGGCCCGCCGCGGCTACGCCCTGTGCCGGCTGGACGTCCGGGGGACCGGCAGCTCACCCGGCGTCGCGATCGACGAGTATGCGGCGGCCGAGACGCTCGACGGCTACGACGCGGTCGAGTGGCTGGCCGGCCAGCCGTGGTGCGACGGCAACGTCGCGATGTGGGGCATCAGCTACGGCGGCTTCACCGCCATCCAGGTCGCCAAGCTGCGACCCCCGCACCTGCGGGCGATCGTGCCGGTCTATGCGACCGATGACCGCTACCTCGACGACGTCCACTACCGGGGTGGCTGCCTCACCGGCAGCGAGCTGTCGCAGTACGCGGTCAGCCAGGTGGCGATGAACGCCATGCCGCCGGACCCCGCGTTCCGCGGTCCGGGCTGGCGCGAGGAGTGGCGTGAGCGCCTGGAGCGCACGCCCGTCTGGCTCTTCGAGTGGCTCCGCCAGCAGACCGACGGGCCCTACTGGCGGCAGGGCTCCCTGGCGCCGGACTACGAGGCCCTCGACGTGGCCGTGTACCAGGTCGGCGGCTGGAACGACAGCTACGTCGACCCGGTGTTCCGGATGCAGGAGCGCTGCACGAACGCCGCCATCCGCTCGCTCGTCGGACCGTGGGGGCACAGCTGGCCCGACGATGCCACGCCCGGCCCGAACGTCGACTGGCTCCACGAGGTCGTCAGGTTCCTCGACCGGTACCTGCGCGGCCAGGCGAACGGCCTCGAGGATGAGCCGCCGCTCGTCTGGTTCGAACGCGACTTCGCGCCACCCGAGCCCTTCCCCGCGCGCTGGCCGGGACGCTGGCGGGCGGCCGACCGGTTCCCGCACCCGGCGACGGCGACGCAGGCGTGGGTCCTTTCGGGTGGCACCGCCCCCGGCGACGGCCGGCTGAGCCCTCCCGGCGCCGACCCGGCCGCCGCGGACGGCGGGGCGGACACGGTCCACCCGGGTCCCGATCGGCTGCCCCATCGCGCGACCGTCGGGACCACCGGCGCGCTGTCGTGGGGTGCGGGCGGCGAGCCGAACGGGCTCGGTCGCGACCCACGTCCGGACGAGGCCCGCTCGCTGACGTACACCAGCCGGCCGCTGGACGCCCCCCTCGCGATCCTCGGGTTCCCCGAGGTCGTGCTCAACGTCGCCGTGGACGCGCCCGTGGCCACGGTCGTCTGCCGCCTGATGGACGTGGCGCCGGACGGCGTCTCGTCGCAGGTTGCGCTCGGGGCCCTGAACCTGACCCACCGCCGCTCGCACGTCGACCCGGAGCCGCTGGTGCCGGGTCGCGTCGAGGAGGTCCGCGTGGCCCTCCGGGCAGCCGGGTACCGGTACGCCGCCGGCCATCGGATCCGCCTCGTCGTCGCCTCGCAGTACTGGCCCGTCCTGTGGCCGTCGCCGTATCCCGCGGTGCTCGAGGTCCACCGGGATGACGCCCGCCCATCGCTCCTCGAGCTGCCGACCATCCCGCAGGCAGGCGGGGCCGGCGAGCGGGCCGTGCCGGCGTTCGGGACGACGCCGCCGGACGACCTCGTCCCGGTCGGCGGGGGCGACGACGAGCCGGCCTCCTGGCGGGTGATCGAGGACGTCCTGGCCGGGACGGTCTCCGTCGAGACCTCGGAGGGCGGCACGTCGACCCTCCCGGACGGGCGCTCCCTGTTCACCCGGGAGACCTTCCGCCTGGCCGCCCGCGATGCCGATCCGGCCCACGCCGAGATGCACGCGGACGTCGTCTACCGGTGGCACGAGGTCGGCTTCCAGACCGAGATCCGGGCCGCGGCGCGGATGACCTCGGACCCGGACGCCTTCGAGCTCGAGGTCGACCTGGCCGTCGACCTGGACGGCGAGCCGTTCTTCGCCGGGCGGACCTCCGAGCGGGTGCCTCGCCGCCTCGTCTGACCGCCCCTGGGCGCGGTCCGGGCCGACGGCCCGGTCGGCGCGACGGGTGTCCCTCCGCCCCGGCCCTAGCCGGCCAGGACGTCGACCGCGATCAGGGCCGCGAACCCCAGGATGACGACGTTCCCGGCGACGCTCGTCCAGCGCCTGAGCGACGGCGTGGCGTGGCGATGGAGCAGCGCGCCGACCCCGGCCAGGAGCAGCTGCCACGACGCCGACGCCACGAAGGCCGCGGCCGCGAACGCCAGTCGCTCCCCCGCTCCGCCCGAGAGTGCCGGGAGCCCCAGGACCAGGGCACCGAAGTAGGTCACCGTCATCGGGTTGAGCAGCGTCAGGCCGAGGAAGGCCGCGTACGTCCGGGCAAGCCCCCGTCGGCCGAGCAGGTCAGCCGACGGAGCGCCATCCCCGACCCCCAGCGACGGCGGGTCGGCGACTGCGAGGACCGGCGTCCGGAGCGCGCGCCGGAAGCCGACGGCGGCGATCCCCACCAGGGCGCCGACCGAGATCCAGCGCAGGGGCGTGGCCCACGGGACGAGGACCGCGGCGACCGCGGCGCCGAACAGCGCGGCGACCGCTGCGTAGATCCCGTCGGCCGTCGCGGCCCCGATCCCGGCGGCGGCGCCCGAGCGGAAGCCCTCGCGCGACCCGAGATCGACGATGAGGACCGCGATCGCCCCGACCGGGATGGCGATGCCGTAGCCCGCGAGGATCCCTGCGACGACCGCGTCCGCGACCGGCACGGCGATACGGAGTAGCTAGGAGCCCAGGCCGAGCGGCGCGACCGCGGCCGAGAGGGCGGCCCGGTGCTCCGCGGTCGAGAAGTCGAGCACCGGATGGCCTGGCAGCGGCTGCTCGGTGACCCGGCCCCGCTCCCGGACGTAGGCGACCGGGAAGATCGCCCCGGTGCCGTCGGCCTCCAGCGTCATCGCGACGCCGTCCGGGCCGGTCCCGTCGTCCACGAACGCCGCGAGGGGGACGATGCCCTCGTCGCGGACCCCGCTGTCCGGGTCGGCGGAGATGACCCGCGCCAGGAAGGCCTTCTGGTGGAGGAGCTCCGGCCCGTTCGTCGCCTCGTCGAGGAGGAGGTCGACGACGGACCCCGGGTCCACGGCGGGGCGCTCGAACGTCATCCCGAAGCGCGTCTCGGCGAGGCGCCTGGCGAGGATGCGGGAGTTGTAGCGGTGGCCGTGGACCGCGCCGGAGTTGGGCGGGATGCCGTGCTTCTTGAGCCCGGCGACCGCCTGCGTGATCGTCCCCGCGAAGTGGATGCCGGGAACCGTGGCACTCTCCCACCAGGTCGTCTGGGCCGGCAGGGCGCTGAGCCCGAACGTGGCGACGCCGAGCTCAGGCAGATCCCGGAGCGGGCAGACGAAGCCGGTGGCCTCGATCACGTCGTCGACGACGAGCGTCAGCTCATCGCCCGTGTCGGTCCGCCGGAGCCTCGCCACCAGCTCGCTGCCGGCCGCCTCGATCTGGTCGACCTTGGCGTCGAGGATCCCGACGCCGCCCCCGAGCGCGTGGTCCTCGAATGGCTGGGTGTAGCGTGCCCGCACCCCCACCAGCGACCGGGTGACGACCGAGAGCTTGGCCGGCGATGGCGACGCGAGGACGATCGAGCCCGCCCAGGGAAGGAGGCCGTTGGCCAGCTCGAACCCGGAGTTCCGCTTGCCCAGGATGAAGACCCGCCTGCCGGCGTAGGTCTCCACGGGCCGGACGTCGGCGTAGTGATGAGCCAGCTCGATCCCCGGGATCTTCGGGCCGTAGGGCTCGGCGACGCCGACGGCGAAGATTGCCTCCTGGCAGCGGTACTCGCCGTCGCTGGTGACGAGGACGACCCGACGACCCTCCGGTCCCTCCTCGAGGCGGGTGGCCTCCCAGCGGCAGTCGTAGCGCACCTCCAGGCCGGTCCGCTCGACGAAGGCGGCCAGGTTGGCCTCCATCTCCGGTCGCGACGGGAACTCGGAGGTGCCGTCCATGAACCGAGGCTGCAGGTTCCTCGCCTCGGGCTCGTCGGCCAGCAGGCTGTTCCAGTCGTAGCGCTCGTAGGCGCGTGAGTCGCGGGGGACCGGGGCGTGCGGCTTGGTCCAGGAGAGCAGGCGCTGGAAGTGGGGCCACTTGCGGAACATGCCGCCCGGGCCGGGGTCGTCAGAGATGACCGCGACCTCGATCCCCAGGCGGCGGAGGGAGTAGGCGACCTGGAGCCCGCCCGGCCCGCTCCCGACCACGACGACCGGGTACTCGCCCGGCGGGAAGGGGCGTCCGTCGGCCGATCCTGCCACGCCCACGGTCCTCAGGATCGCCAGCGGTTGGCGTTGCGGAGACGCCGGGCCTGGGCCTGGAGCATCCGGTACAGCACCTTCGGGCTGTCGTTCAGGAACGACTCGACCGACGGGCCGGGCAGGACGAGCACGCGGACGGGCCCCAGGGCGACCACGTCCGCGATCGGAGGCTCGCCCAGGAGGATCGAGACCTCCCCGAAGAAGTCTCCGCGGCCCAGCGTCGCGCGCTCCTCGCCGTCGACCCGGATGGAGCAGTCGCCGTCGAGGATCACGTAGAAGCCACCGCCCGAGAACCCCTGGCGGAGGATCCGCTCGCCCTCCGGGTACCAGGCTTCCTCGAACAGGCTGGCGACCGAATCCAGCTGCGGCGTCGTCAGGTCGGCGAACAGGGCGAACCCGGCGATCCTGTCGACGATCTCCTCGCGGCTGGCCATGGCCTCTCCTTCTCGCGACGCCCACCCTCGACGAGGCCGCGGACGCGGGCTCCGATCGTGCCATCCTCGGTCCACATCGGCAAGCGGGATCCAGCGCCGATTGACGAGGCGGGCCGCGGCCTGCAGGATGCGAGGACCCACAGGAGGCGCGATGACGAGCGAGACGCACCACGACCTGCTCCGGAGCATCCCGCTCTTCGCCGGGGCCGACCCGGCCGATCTGGAGGCGCTCGCCGCGGTGGCCACCGAGGCCGACTTCCCGGCCGGGCGATCCGTCGTCCGCCAGGGCGACCCCGGATCCGGCCTCTTCGTCGTCCTGGAGGGCACCGTCCGCGTCGTCCGCGACGGGGAGCTGCTGGCCGAGCTGGGGCCCGGGAAGTGGTTCGGCGAGCTCGCCGTCCTCGACCGCGGTCCACGGACCGCGGCCGTCGTGACCGAGGTCCCCACGCGCTGCCTCGCGGTCGCCGCCTGGGACGCCGAGCGACTGATGCTGGAACGCCCGACCCTCGCCGTCGCGGTCGCCCGGGCCATGGCCGAGCGGCTGCGCGGCGTCCTCGAGGACCATCACGGCTGACCGGGGCGACCGGTCGGTCCCGAGCCTGATGCCAAGCGTCCCGAGCCAACCGCCGCCGACGGGGACCGTCACCTTCCTGTTCACCGACATCGAGGGTTCGACCCGGCTGGTCGGGGCCCTCGGCGCCGACCGCTGGCGACCCCTTCTCGAGCGCCATCGCGAGATCGTCCGGGACGCGCTGAGGGCGGCCGACGGGCTGGAGATCCAGACCGAGGGCGACGCCTTCTTCGTGGTCTTCGCGCGGCCGGGCGACGCGGTCCGGGCGGTCGCCGCCGCTCAGCGCGGCCTCCAGGTCGAGCCCTGGCCCGACGACGCGGTCATCCGCGTCCGGATGGGCCTCCACACGGGCGACGGCGAGCTGGACGCCGACGGGGCATACGTCGGGGCCGACGTCCACCGCGCGGCCCGGATCGGCGGTGCCGGTCACGGCGGGCAGGTCGTCCTGTCCGCCACCACGGCGGCGCTCGTGACCTCGTCACTCCCGGCCGGCATGGCGCTCCGGGACCTTGGCGAGCACCGGCTCAAGGATCTCCAGCCGGAGCGGCTCTGGCAGCTGGTCGTCGACGGGCTGCCGGCCGACTTCCCGGCCGTCCGCTCGCTCGATGCCCGACCCAACAACCTGCCGACCCAGCTGACCAGCTTCGTCGGCCGCGAGCGGGAGCTGGCCGAGGTGGACGAGCTGCTCCAGGGGACCCGGCTCCTGACCCTCACCGGCCCGGGCGGGACCGGCAAGACCCGGCTCTCGCTCCAGCTCGCGGCCGTGGCCGCCGATCGGTTCCCGGCCGGGACCTGGTTCGTGCCGCTCGAGCCGATCCGCGACCCGACCCTGGTCCTTCCGACGATCGCCCGCTCGTTCGGCCTCGCCGAGCGCGCGGAGCGGACCTCGCTCGAGACCCTGGCCGACGCCATCGGTGATGACCAGCTCCTCTTCGTCCTCGACAACTTCGAGCAGGTGATCGATGCGGCATCCGACCTGGCCGCGCTGCTGCGGACCTGTCCCGGGGTCACCGCGATCGTGACCAGTCGGGCGGTCCTCCGGATCGCCGGTGAGCAGGAGTACGTCGTCCCGGGCCTGCCGAGCCCGCCCGACCCGAGCCGGATGTCGCGGGTGGAGCTGGAGAACCTGCCGTCGGCGCTCCGCCATCCGGATCCGGCCACGCTGTCCCACTACGAGGCGGTGCGCCTCTTCATCGCCCGGGCCGTGGCCGTCCGGCCGGGCTTCGAGGTCACCAACGAGAACGCGCCGGCCGTCGCAGCCATCTGTGGGCGCCTTCAGGGGATGCCGCTCGCGATCGAGCTCGCCGCGGCACGCACGAAGCTCCTGTCGCCCGACCAGATCCTCGCCCGCCTGGAGCACCAGCTGGGCCTGCTGACCTCGACCGCCAGGGACCTGCCCGAGCGCCAGCGAACGCTCCGCGGCGCCATCACCTGGAGCTACGACCTGCTCGACGAGCCGCACCGCCGGCTGCTCGCCCGACTGTCGGTCTTCCGGGGCGGGTGGGACCTGGCGATGGCCGAGGCGGTCCTGGGGACGGGAGACGGGCCGGCCCTCGAGGGTCCGGGTCTCGACATCCTCGAGGGCCTCTCATCGCTGGCCGACCAGAGCCTCGTCCGGAGCGTCGACGTCGGCGACGAGCCGCGCTTCGACCTCTTCGAGTCGATCCGCGAGTTCGCCGGCGAGATGCTCACCGAGGCCGGAGAGACGGCGGCGGTCTGCGAGCGCCACGCCCTCGCCTTCCTGGCCCTCGCCGAGGAGGCCGCGCCTCACCTGTCCGGCGAGGAGCAGCGGACATGGCTGGAGCGCCTGGAGCGCGACCACGACAACCTGCGCGCCGCCCTGGCCTGGGCAGCCGGGCGCCGGGATCCGGAGATCGCCATCCGCCTGGCCTTCGCGATCTGGCGGTTCTGGCAGCAACGCGGCTACCTGCGCGAGGCCCGCCGTGAGCTGGAGGAGCTGGACGGGCTCGACTGGGAACCGTCGCCCACGCTCCGGGCGCGGCTGGCCGAGGCGGCCGGGGGCGTCGCCTACTGGCAGGCGGACCTGGACGCCGCTGCCCGCTGGTACGACGCCGCGCTCGAGGAGTGGGAGCAGCTCGGGGACGAGCGGGAGGTCGCCAACGCCCTCTACAACCGCGGCTACGTCGAGGTCGCGTCGATGCAGACGATCATGGCCGAGAACGACGGCGAAGAGGCCCGCCGGCTCTGCCAGGCGCAGGGGGCCGAGGCCCGCCGCCGCTTCGACCGGGCCCTGGCCATCTACCGCGCGATCGGGGACCGCGTCGGGGAGGCCAACGTCCTGTGGGGCCTCGGTGGGCTGGAGGCGTTCCTTGGCGACCAGGAGGCCGCCGAGCCGTGGTTCCGCCAGTCCCTCGAGCTCCATCGGGCCGCCGGCCACCGGACCATGGAAGCATGGTCGCTCCACATGCTGAGCCTGTCGCTGTTGGACCAGCGTCGACTCGACGAGGCGCTCGAGGTGTCGCGCCACGCCCTGCGGCACTTCCACCAGTCCGGTGACGTGTCCGGCATCACGCTGTGCCTCGACGCGCTCGCGGCGATCGCGCTGGGCGGTGAAGACCTGGCCCGCTCGGGTCGGCTCTGGGGCGCTGCCCGGGCGCTCCAGCTGGCCAGCGGCGCCGACCTCGCCCAGTGGGACGAGGGCCTGTTCGAGACGCTGAAGGACCTCAGCCCCCGCACCAGGATCCCGGCCGACGAGCTCGCGCGTCTCGCCGAGGAGGGTCGCACGATGGGCCTCGACCGGACCGTGGCCTACGCCATGGGCGAGACGTCGCCGGACGGGATCGACGGGCCACCGACGGCGTAGCATTGGCGGCGATGCACGCCAGTCGGCCTGACGACCACGACGACCGGGCCGACCGGCCCCGGGTCGCGATCGGGTCGCCCCTGCGATCCGGCCACGACGGCGCCCTGACGCTGGCACTGGCGGCGTCAGAGCCGGACCCGACCCTGCCCGACCCGGCCCTGACGATCCTGACGTGCGCCAACTGCGGAGCGGCGATGCTCGAGCGCAAGTGCAAGCTCATCTGCCGCTGCGGCTACTTCCTCTCCTGCTCCGACTACTACTGACCGACCGACGGTCGCCGGTCGCGCGAGGTGGTGCCGGCGGATCGACCCGAGGCGTGCCGTCCCGTGAGGCGAGCGTGCGACGATGAAGGCAAGGCTCAGCGCCCTGGCCCGCAGCTACACCGGCTTCGAGCGCGACGCGCGGCTGTTCCTCGTCGCCACGTTCATCTCCGGCGCGGCCCTCAACCTCTACTGGATCGACTTCAACCTCTACCTTCGGGCGCTCGGGTTCGAGCCGTCGACGATCGGGCTGGTGACGGCGGCGGGCTCGGCGGCGGCTGCCCTGGCCGCGTTCCCGGCATCGATCGCCTCGGACCGCTTCGGCCGGCGGCGGGTGCTCATGGCCGGGGTGGCGATCATGGGCCTGACGGCAAGCGGCTACCTCGTGACGTCCGGGGCATTGGCCATCGCCCTCCTGACGGCGGCCTATGGCGCGGGGCAGCAGGCCTTCTTCGTCCTGACCGCCCCGTACCTGACGGAGCACAGCCGGGCGGAACATCGGAGCGAGCTGTTCGCGCTGCAGTTCGCGCTGGGAACGGTATCGGGCTTCCTCGTCGCCCCGATCGCCGGGGTCCTCGCGACCGAGCTTTCCCGCTGGGCTGGTCTGGACCCCACCGGAGCCGATCCGTACCGGCTCATCATCCTCGCGATCGTCGCCCTGGTGGCCCTGACCTTCGTGCTGGTCGCCCGGCTCAGCGACGACCGGCCCCGGCCGGTCCCGCCGCCGCAGCCGCGCGACCTCGGGGAACCGGCGGCGTTCCCCATCGTCCACCAGCGTCGCCGCTCACCCCTGCGCACCGGGCTGGTCGTCCACGACCGAGCCCGTTTCTTCCGCATCCTCCTGCCGGGCTTCCTCATCGCCCTCGGCGCAGGACAGGTCATCCCCTATCTCAACGTCTTCGTCCAGGGGAAGTTCGGGCTCGACCTGAGCCAGCTCAACGTGATCTTCGCCCTGACCCAGCTCGGCACGACGGCCGCCATCCTCGCCCAGCCGCTCATCGCCCGGCGCATGGGCAAGATCGGGTCGGTCGTCGCCGTCCAGG
>DATHYZ010000030.1:0-27676 GCA_035458865.1 Candidatus Limnocylindrales bacterium | reverse complement strand
TGGCCCGGGCGACGGTCGAGCCGGCGACCTTGGTCGGCCGCATGTGGGCGACCGGGGTCAGGGTCCCGGTCCGGCCGACGTACGGGACGATGTCCTCGACGACCGTCTCGACCTGCTCGGGCGGGTACTTGAACGCGATCGCCCAGCGCGGCGCCCGGGCGACCATGCCGAGGCGGGCCTGGAGCTCGTAGCGGTCGACCTTGACGACGACGCCGTCGGTCTCGTACGGGAGCCCGTGGCGCGGTTCGGCCCAGCGCTCGGCGAAGGCGATGACGCCCTCGATGTCGAGCCCGGACTCGCGCTCAGGGTTGACCGGGAAGCCGAGCGCCTCGAGGCGGTCGAGGGCGGCCGACTGGCGGTCGATCGAGGTCGGCGCGGCATCGGCCGGCTCGGGGGCCTCGAACAGCGTCCCCTGCCCCGCCGCCTCGGGCTCGAGGAGCTGGTACGTCCAGGCCGAGAGCAGCCGGCTGGCCGTCACCGCGGGGTCCTTCTGGCGGAGCGAGCCGGCGCCGCTGTTGCGCGGGTTGGCGTAGAGCGGCAGGCCGACCTCCTCGCGCTCGGCGTTGATGCGGGCGAACTCGGCCTTGGGCATGTAGACCTCGCCGCGGACCTCGATCGAGAGCGGCTCGGGCAATCGCTCCGGGATGGCCGCGATCGTCCGCAGGTTGGCGGTCACGTCCTCGCCGGTCGTCCCGTCGCCCCGGGTCGCGCCCTGGACGAAGCGGCCCCGCTCGTAGCGGAGGGCGATGGCCAGGCCGTCGATCTTGAGCTCGGCGACGTAGGTCAGCTCGGGCGCCGGCTCGGGGGCAGCCGGCAGTCCCAGCCCGCGGCGGACCCGCGTGTCGAAAGCCCGCAGCTCGTCGTGGCTGAAGGCGTTCGAGAGCGAGAGCATCGGCCGCGCGTGGCGGACCTCGCCGAACGTCTCCGACGGCCCGGCGCCCACACCCTGGGTCGGCGAGTCGGGGGTGACGAGGGCCGGCCAGGCCGTCTCGAGGGCGACCAGCTCGCGGAAGAGCGCGTCGTACTCGGCGTCGGAGAGCTCCGGGGCGTCTTCCTGGTAGTAGAGGCGGTTCGCCCGGCGGACCGCCTCGGCCAGCTCGGCGTGGCGGGCGGTCGCCGCGTCCTCGGCGAGGGCAGCCGCAGCCTCGACGAGGGTCGGATCGACGGGCAGCTCGGTCGTCACGACCGGAGGATACGGGCCGCGGTGGCATCATGCGCGGATCCCCACGCTCGACCGCGACGGCGGACCGCGCGGAACACAGCCCCGATCGCGGATGAGCGTTCAGCGCGCTCCGTCGAGGTAGAGCAGGACGGCGAGCACCCGGCGGTTCGCGTCCGGGTCCTCCTCGAGGCCGAGCTTCGCTCTCTGGGTGCCGGCGGCACGGCGCCGTACGGTCGTGGCCCATCCAGAAGGAGATAGCCATGCACCGGAGAACCCTCGCCAGAGCCCTCGCGATCGCGGCGGTCGGATCCGCCATCCTCGCCGGATCCGTCAGCGCCGCGCCTCCGACCGTCCGGGTCAGCGACTCGTACACCGTGCGGTTCCACGATCCCCTCTGCGGCGTCGACCAGTGGACGACGCTGACCGAGCGCTGGACCTGGACCGAGTTCGCGGATGGCTCCGCGACGCTCCAGGTCGTCCGGACGTTCGTCCCCGACGACCCGCGACTGCCTGCCGAGAAGGGCGCCGGCATCAACCACATCGCGCCCGACGGCACCGAGACCGTCACCGGGTCCCCGCTGCGCATCTTCTGGCCGGAATCCACCGGCAAGCACGGCGTCATGGTCGTCGCGGCGGGGATGGCCGTCTTCACCGAGGACGGGGCGACCTTCCGGGGCAAGACCCCCGACCTCAGCGACGAGGCGTTCGACCGGTACTACTGCAGCGAGGTCTGGTAGCCGCCCAGGCCGGCCACTCGCCGCGGCTGCGCGGCCGGCGCCTCGAAGCCCGCCGCTCAAACCAGGGTCCGCCTCAGCCGAGGTGGGCCCTGGTCACCTCGTCCAGGCTCGCCGCGCCGAGGATCGGCAGGGCGATCCCCAGCTCCTCGCGGAGGATGGCGAAGGCCCGCTCCACGCCAGCCTGGCCGCCGGCCGCCAGCGCCCAGAGGAGGGGTCGGCCGAGCAGGACGCCCTCTGCGCCGAGGGCCCGGGCGATCAGGACGTCGAGCCCGCGGCGGATCCCCCCGTCCACCCAGACCGGGATCCGGCCCTCTACCGCGTCGACGACCTCCTCGAGCACGTCGACCGTCGCCGGCGAGCGGTCGAGCTGGCGGGCTCCGTGGTTCGAGACGACGATGGCGGCAACGTCGTGCTCGACGGCGAGCCGCGCATCCTCCGCGGTCAGGATGCCCTTCAGGACGAGCGGCATCGACGACCAGCCCCGGACGGTCGCCAGGTCTGCCCAGGTCAGCCCCATCGAGCCCTGGCCCTCGATCTCCCCGTAGCGGCCCCGCGGCGCGGCCGGGGCGTCCACGAGGTTGCCCATCGGCGGCATGACGAACCCGGTCCGCCGGTCGCGCTCGCGGTAGCCAAGGACGGGCAGGTCCACGGTCAGGACGAGGGCCCGGTAGCCGGCGGCGGCCGCCCGCTCCACGAGCCCGCGGGAGTAGTCGAGATCGTGGACGAGGTAGAGCTGGAACCAGCGCTCGGCGTCGGGGGCGGCCGCAGCGACCTCCTCGATGGTCCGCGACGACGACGTCGAGAGGCAGAACGGCACGCTCGCCGCGGCGGCGGCCCGTGCGGTGGCGAGCTCGCCCTCGGGGTGGGCCAGGCCGTGGAGGGCCATCGGGGCCACGGCGACGGGCAGCGCCGACGGACGTCCCAGGAACGTGCCGGAGACGTCCAGCGAGCGCAGATCGACCAGGACCCGAGGTCGGAAGCGACGGCGCTGCCAGGCGTCGACGTTCTCCCGGAGGGTGACCTCGTCCCACGAGCCACCGGCGACGTAGCCGAACGCGGCCGGCTCCATCCGCTCGCGAGCGAGCGGCTCGAACCCGTCCAGCGAGAGGACCGCGTCGAGGTCGACCGGCGCCGGCATCTCAGCCCGTGATCTCGAGGTTCGCCAGCGACGCGAGCATGGTCTTGCGGCCAACCGAGGGATCCTTGAAGGCGATCGTGACCTCCTCGTCGCTGCGGGTCAGCTTCGAGGAGACCACGATCCCGTCACCGAACCGCTCGTGACGAACCCGGTCGCCGTCTCGGTACCGACGCTCGCCAGGGACGACCGGGCGCGGCGGGACCGCCGGCCGCGACGGGGCCGGACGCGAGCCGTCGGCCGGCACGTCGAGCGACCCTGATCGAGCTCCGGCCGCGAACGCCTCCCGCTTCGCCGACAGGTCGCGGGTCGGTCGGAAGGTCTCGCCGGGCGGCGGCGCGCCCGGCCGACCGCTTCCCGATCGATAGGCGCCCCCGCCGGCCCGTACCGGGGTCCCGAAGCGGGTCGCCCGGCGGCCGAAGACCATGCCCAGGTCAAGGTCGTCGCCCTCGTCGACGGCCGTGTCGAGCCGGGGCCCGACCATGAGGTCCTCGGGGATCTCCAGCAGGAACCGCGACGGCACCGACGCCTGGCCCATACCCCAGGTCGCCCGTCGCCAGGCGTGCGACAGGTAGAGACGGCGCCTGGCCCGGGTGATCCCGACATAGGCGAGCCGGCGCTCCTCCTCCAGCTCCGCCTCGTCGTCGAGGGACCGGCTGTGCGGGAACACGCCCTCCTCGAGACCGGCGATGAAGACGATCCCGAACTCCAGGCCCTTGGCCGCGTGCAGGGTGATCATCGTGACGGCGTCCGAGCCGCCCTCGTAGGCGTCCTGGTCGGCCACGAGGGCCGTCTCCTCCAGGAACCGGTCGAGGGCGTCCTCGGGCGAGAGATCGTCGTAGCGGGTCGTGACGGAACGCAGCTCGAGCAGGTTCGCCCAGCGCTCCTCGCCCTCCTCGGACCCATCGGCGAGCATCGCCCGGTAGCCGGACGATTCGAGGACCTCGTCGAGGAGCTCGGGGAGGGGCAGCACGCCGACCCGGGTCCGCAGGCGTCGGACGAGCGCCACGAAGCCGGCCAGGGCGTTGCGCGATCGCGAGACGAGCGTCGGGTCGTCCCCTCCCGCTGCCGCCTCGGCCGCCTCCAGCCAGCCCTCGCCACGGCGGTCGGCGAGCCCACGGACCGTCTCCAGGGTCCTCTCCCCGATGCCCCGGGTCGGGACGTTGGCGATCCGCTCGTAGCTCACCACGTCGGTGTCGGAGCGCAGGGTCCGCAGGTAGGCCAGGGCATCCTTGACCTCACGGCGCTGGTAGAAGCGCGTCCCGCCGACCAGCTGGTAGCGGATGCCGTAGCGGAGGAACGCCTCCTCGATGGCCCGGGACTGGGCGTTCATCCGGTACATGACGGCGATGTCCTGGGCCCGGAACGGGCCGTCGTCGTCGTCCGCGCGACGCGTGAGGAGGGTCCCCTTGCCGCCGACGAGCCGCTCGACCTGGCGGGCGATCCACTCGGCCTCCTCCTCCTCGTCGTAGGCCTCGAAGCGCTGGATCGGCCGCCCGCCGGCCTCGTCGGTCCAGAGCTTCTTGTCGGTCCGCCCGACGTTGCGGGCGACGACCGCGTGCGCCGCGTCGAGGATGAGCTGGGTCGAGCGGTAGTTGCGCTCGAGCTTGACGACGGTCGTGTCGGGCCAGTCGCGCTCGAAGTCGAGGATGTTGCGGATGTTCGCGCCTCGCCAGCCGTAGATCGACTGGTCGTCATCACCGACGACGCAGAGGTTGTGATGACGCTCGGCGAGCGCCCGGACCCACAGGTACTGCGGCCGGTTCGTGTCCTGGTACTCGTCGACGTGGAGGTAGCGCCAGCGGTCCTGGTAGCGGGCCAGGGTCTCGGGCGATTCGGCGAACAGGCGGACCGCCTCCAGGAGGAGGTCATCGAAGTCGAGGGCCCCGGCCTCGCGGAGCCGGCGGGCGTAGATCGTGGCGAGCTTCGCGATCGTCCGCTCGTGGTGGTTCGTCGCGTTCTCGCGGAGGAACGCCTCGTCGAGCATCTCGTTCTTGGCCCGGCTGATCGCGCCAAGGACCGCCGCGGGCCGGAACTCGCCGGTCGTCGGCAGGTCCTCGTCCTTGAGGATCCGCTTCATCAGCTGGGCCTGGTCGTCGGCGTCATAGATGACGAAGCGGGGATCGATGCCGATGGCGGCCCCGTCACGACGGAGGACCCGGGCGCAGATCGAGTGGAACGTGCCGGCCTGGACCTCGCGGCCGGCGTCGCCGACGAGGGCCACGATGCGCTCGCGGAGCTCGGCGGCGGCGCGGTTGGTGAAGGTGACGGCGAGGATCCGCCACGGCCGGACGCCCTTGACGCCCATGAGGTACGCGACGCGGTGGGCCAGGACGCGCGTCTTCCCCGAGCCGGCGCCGGCCAGGATCAGGAGCGGCCCGTCGAGGGTCTCCACGGCCCGGGCCTGTTCCGGGTTGAGGTTCCGGGTGATCCGCTCGGCGAGGGCCTTCGTCGCCGCGGCCCGCTCGGCCGGCGTGGGCGGCGGCCCTTCGACGGGCGCCTCGGCGGGAGGGGGCCCGTCGGCGAGGAACCCTGGCTCCACCGGGACGCCTCCCGCCTCCACGACATGTGAGGCCGCGAACCAGTGCCCGTCCTCGACGGGCACCACGTCCTCGGGGGAAGGCTCCGGGGGGAGCGGGGTCCGTGCCACGGACCGATTCTAGGGGCGTCGGCGCACCGCTGCCGTCAACCCGCCCGCTGCCCTCCTGGTGCGCCTCGGTATGCTCGGTCCATGCCTGCGTCCGACCCGGACCTCAAGGCACGCCTGGTCGCCGCCTGGGACCACGGCGCCGCCTCGTACGACGCGACTCCCAGGCACGGGATCCGCCACGACGACGAGTGGGTCGCCTGGCGGCGCCTCGTCGCGGCGGTCCTGGGCGACCCCACCCACGCCCATGTGGCGCCGCTCCGGGTCCTGGACGTGGGGACCGGGACCGGCGTCCTGGCCCTCGTGGCGGCCGAGCTCGGCCACCAGGTGACCGGCGTCGACCTGTCGGAGGCGATGCTCGGCGAGGCGCGCCGCAAGGCGATGGCCGCCGGCCTGGACCTCGACCTGCGGGTCGCCGACGCGGAGGCGCTGCCGGCCGGTCTCGTCGGCTTCGACGTCGTGCTGGCTCGGCACGTGGCCTGGACGCTCCCCGACCCCGGGCGCGCCCTCGCCGCGTGGCGGGATGCCGCCCGACCGGGCGGGCTCATCGCCGTGATCGACGGGGTCTCCGCGCCGCCACCATGGCCCCTGTCCTGGGTCACCCGCGGCGCGGCCGCGCTCGTGGAGCGCCGGCACCGCTCGGAGGACCCCGGCCACGCCTACCCCGCCGACGCCATCGATCGACTGCCGCTCGCCAGGCAGTCGGACACGCGGGCGATCCAGGTCCTCATGCGGGACGCCGGGCTGGAGCACGTCCGGGTCCGCTGGCTCCAGGAGATCGACCGGGTCGAGCGGGCCCACCTGTCCACGCTCGAGCGGCTGGGTGACGCCTGGAGGCGCTACCTGGCGACCGGTCGGACCCCGGTCCTCACCGCCTGACCGGCGATCCGCATCGATCCGGGAGTCATGACGACCCGGGCGTCGGCGGCCCGGGAAGGAGGCGGTCAGGCCTCCTCGGGGAAGACCGCTCCGGGCTCCCACGTGTCAGCCGGGAAGGGCAGCTCGTCGCTATCGAGGACCTGGTCGGCCGGCGGCGCCTGGATGTCGAGGCCCCGGCCCCAGTCGCCGAAGGTCATCGTGACCTTGAAGTCGGTGCCGTCGCCGGCGGCGGACAGGACGACCTGCGAGACGAGCTGGTCGCTCTTGCGGATCCAGACGTCGGCCGTGCCGGTGCCCTCCCAGTCGGGCGCCATCGTGCCGAGCTCGTCATCGACGCCCGGCTCCATGACCACCCGGACGTGGTAGCAGTCGTCGTCGCCGCAGCGCTCGTCGGCGAGTCGCTCCGGTGGGGTCGGCAGCTCGGCCAGGGCCTCGCGCAGGGCCGTCTCGGGATCCTCCGGCGAGGCCGACGGCTTCGCGTCACCATCGCCGTGCCCCTCCATGTCGGACTCGTCGAAGCGGTACCAGGCCTCGCCGAACAGGCTGGTCCTGACGTACGTGATCTCGTCGACGACGATGATCTCGCCCGTCGCCGAGAGGAAGGACGGCAGGGTGAAGGTGATCCGCGCGGCCTCGGCCTCGCGATCGAGGTCGGCCCCGACGACCGAGCCCGTGAGGTCCAGGGAGCCGCCATCATCCGGCATGCTGGGCTCCGTCCCGCCCATCAGGTCGGCGAGGCCGAATGGGACCTCTCCCTCCATGACCGTGTCGACGTGGACGGTCGTGGCCGTCTCGGCTGCGGTCATCCCGGCCACCAGGATGTCGACCGGGTCGTCGAAGTCGGAGCCGGGCTGCGCGGAGCATGCGCCGGCCACCAGGACGGCGGCTCCGGCGAGCGCGAGAAGCGACGAGAAGCGCGAGGACATGTCGACCTCCGAGGATCCGGTGTCCTGAGGAGCCTATACCCGAATGACGATGGCGTCAGGAGGACGCCCGTACCGACCGATCCGTGGCGGAGGTCACGAAGCCCGGGAGCCATCCGGGCATGACGAGACCCCGGCCGGACCGGCCGGGGTCTCGTGTGGAGCGCGAGTGGGATGGACCCTAGAAGTCCATCTCGCCGGGGTGGCCGTGGCCACCGGCGGCCGCCTTCTCCTTCTCCGGGAGATCGCTGATGAGCGTCTCGGTCGTCAGGACCATCGCGGCGATGGAGGCGGCGTTCTGGAGGGCGGAGCGGGTCACCTTGGCGGCGTCCACGATGCCCTTCGAGAACATGTCGCCGTACTCGCCCTTGAGGGCGTCGAAGCCCTCGCCGGTCTTGAGGCCCTTGACCCGCTCGACCACGACCTCGCCGGGAGCGCCGGCGTTGTCGGCGATCTGGCGAGCCGGCGCCTCGAGGGCCTTGCGGACGATCTCGACGCCCACGGCCTCCTCGCCGCCCAGCTTGAGCTTGTCGAGGGCCGGGATGGCCTGAAGGAGGGTCGTCCCACCGCCGGCGACGAGGCCCTCCTCGACGGCCGCGCGGGTCGTCGAGAGCGCATCCTCGATGCGGTGCTTCTTCTCCTTGAGCTCGACCTCGGTCGCGGCGCCGACCTTGATCACGGCCACGCCGCCGGACAGCTTCGCCAGGCGCTCCTGGAGCTTCTCCCGGTCGTAGTCCGAGGTGGTGTCCTCGATCTGGGCCTTGATCTGGGTCATCCGGGCCTTGATGGCCTCGGGCTTGCCGGCTCCGTCGACGATCGTCGTGTCGTCCTTCGTGGAGACGACGCGGCGCGCCGAGCCGAGATCCTCGAGCCCGACGGAGTCGAGCTTCCGACCGACCTCCTCGCTGATGACGGTGCCGCCGGTCAGCGTGGCGATGTCGCGGAGCATCTCCTTGCGGCGGTCGCCGA
The DNA here is from genome assembly GCA_035458865.1 of Candidatus Limnocylindrales bacterium. GTDB lineage: Bacteria > Chloroflexota > Limnocylindria > Limnocylindrales > CSP1-4 > DATHYZ01. The sequence continues at coordinate 19,224 of DATHYZ010000030.1, read as the reverse complement.
AGCCCGGGGCCTTGACGGCCAGGACCGAGACGGTGCCGCGGAGCTTGTTGACGACCAGCGTGGCGAGCGCCTCGCCGTCGACGTCCTCGGCGATGATCAGGACGGGCTTGCCGACCTGGACCGCCTTCTCGAGGGCCGGGAGCATGTCCTGGACGCTCGAGATCTTCTTGTCGGTGATGAGGATCCGCGGATCGTCGAGGACGGCTTCCATCCGATCCGGGTTGGTGACGAAGTAGGGGGAGATGTAGCCGCGGTCGAACTGCATCCCCTCGGTGTACTCCTCCTCGAGGCCGAGGGTCTGGCCCTCCTCCACCGTGATGACGCCGTCCTTGCCGACCTTGTCCATGACCCGGGCGATGATCTCGCCGACCTCCTCGTCGGCCGCGGAGATGGCGGCGACGGCGGCGATCTGGTCGTGGGTCTCGACCGGGCGGGCGGTCTTCTTGATCTCCTCGACCGTCGTCTCGACGGCCTTCTCGATGCCGCGCTTGATGACCATCGGGTTGGCGCCGGCCGTCACGACGCGGAGGCCCTCGGCGACCATCGCCTGGCCGAGCACGACGGCGGTCGTGGTGCCGTCACCGGCGACGTCGTCGGTCTTGGTGGCGACCTCCTTGAGGAGCTGGGCGCCCATGTTCTCGAACGGGTCCTCGAGCTCGATGTCGCGAGCGATCGTGACGCCGTCGTTGGTGATCGTCGGGGCCCCGAACTTCTTGTCGAGGACCACGTTGCGGCCCTTGGGGCCGATGGTGACGCGGACCGCGTCGGCGAGGCGGTCGATGCCCCGCTTCAGCGAGCGACGAGCGGTCTCGTCGAAGATGATCTGCTTGGCCAAGGTTCGTATCCCTCCGGGATGCTGGCGGCGAGAGGCGCCGGTCCGGCGCCCGCCGGTACGGGTCGGTCGAAGGACCGGCCGGTCAGTCCTCGACGATCGCGAGGATGTCCTTCTGGCTCACGATCAGGAGCTCCTCGCCGTCAACCTTGAACTCGGTGCCGGCGTACTTGGCGTAGAGGACCTTCTGGCCCTCCGCCACGTCCATCGCCTCGCGCGACCCATCGTCGAGCGTTCGGCCGGGGCCGATGGCGAGGACGGTCCCCTCCTGGGGCTTCTCCTTCGCGGTGTCCGGGAGGACGATGCCGCTCTTGGTCATCTCCTCTCGGGGGGTGGGCTGGATGACGACGCGGTCGCCCAGCGGGCGGAGCTTCGTCGACGAGGCAGTCGCCAAGGTGCGATCCCTCCTGGGAGGCGGTCCACACGACCGCCGTACTCACTGTCCGAGGGCCGTCCGGGCGCGATTGCCCGAGCGTCCCGCCGATGACGGATGCGCATCGCGACCGGGCCCGGCCCGGACCGACCCATCGGTGTGGTGATCGTCGATCCGACCGGTGTCGACCGCTCGCTAGCACTCTCAAGTGGAGAGTGCTAATACGCTAGCCGAGCGACTGGGGTCGTGTCAAGCGGTGCCATGCGCGGCTCAGGGGAGCTGAACGAGCACCCGGGCTGGACAGGGAGTCCGTCTCCGTCGGGACGACCGGGACGGCAGCGATCAGGTGCCGACCTCCAGCGCCAGGACGGCTCCCCCTGCCATCTCCCGCCAGGCGACGCAGCCGGTGCCGACGATCCCGACGATCCAGCTCGACACTCCTTCGAACTCCGATTCACGGGCGACGGCGACGATCGCGGGTGGGGACCCGGCGATGGGTTCGTCGGTCCCACGGGTGGGGACGCCTGCCTCGTCGTAGAGCCACATGCCATCGAACCGGATGCGGAGGAACCGCTCGCCGGCCACCTCGAGCGGGAGTCCGGAGGGATCCTGGACGAACGGCGGGGAGATCACCTCCAGGCGGACCGTCGGCGCCGACCCCGGCGTCGTCATGCCGAAGCCGAACGCCAGGACGTCGCCCGTGGCAGTCTCCTCGAGCTCGATCGTCGTCAGGTGGTCGCTGGAGATCGGGCCGCCCCCTGGAAGGTCTTCGCAGGCCGTCGGCGTCGGAGCGGGCGTGGGGCCCGTGCTCGGGCTCGGCGAGACGGCGGGACTCGGGCTGGGAACCGGGCTCGACGCCGGGCTCGGGGATGGCTCGGAGCTCGGCGAGGGGGTCGCCCCGGACGAACAGCCGCTCGCGGCCACGAGCACGACCAGACCGACGAGCAGGAGGAGCCGCGCGGCACGACGCAGGGGATCCATCGCCGAGAACGATGGATCCTGCTACGACCGTCGTCGAGAGCCGAACAGCCGCTCGTACGCGCGGATCAGCCCATCGCCGAGCGCCTCGGGGTCGTCGCCGCGCTGCTCCGCCGCCCAGGCGGCCGTGATCCGGACCCAGGCCGGCTCGTTGCGACCCCGCGGGCCGCCCGGCGGGGACAGGAACGGGGCATCGGTCTCGACGAGCAGGCGTTCCGCGGGGACGATCCGGGCCACTTCGGCCGATGCCTCCTCGCCGCGCCGGAACACGAGGCCCGAGAAGCTCACGGCACAGCCCAGATCCAGCATCGCCGCGGCGTGCTCGACCGACCCGGAGAAGCTGTGGAGGACCGCGGGCGGGCCGGCGCCGAACGCGGCAGCGGCGACCGCACCGCCGAACCCCGCGTCGGAGATCTCCTTTCGGAGCGCATCCTGGGCGTCGCTCCGACCGGCCGCGGAACGGCAGTGCAGGATCGCCGGCTTGGCCGTCTCGATGGCCAGGGCCAGGTTCCGGCGCAGGTTCCGGAGCTGGTCGTCGGGCGGCGAGAAGTTCCGGTCGAAGTCGAGGCCGGTCTCACCGATCGCCACGACGGACGGGTGCCGGGCGAGCTCCACGATCCTCCCCCACCCCTCCTCGTCGACCTTGGCGGCATCGGGGGGGTGGATGCCGACCGCGACATCCAGCCAGGGATGGGCCTCGCCGAGCTCGATGGCCCGCTCCGACGAGCGGACGTTCCAGCCGGGCACGAGCATCCTCTCGATGCCGGCGGCCCGCGCGGCCTCCAGGACCGCGTCGACATCGCCATCGAAGCGGTCGGCGTTGAGGTGGGCGTGCGAGTCGACGAGTCGCATGGCCCCACGATAGCCCGCTCGATCGAGGCCGGATCGGCCGGTCGCGCCGGGCCCGGGTCCGTCCCCGGGCGCGGGCGAGAAGCGTCAGTCCTCCGCGGCCTCCGGATCGAGGCGCGGGAACAGGGGCTCCGGCGCCTCCAGCCGGCCCGGCGTGCCGGCGTGGGCGCCCCAGGCGAGCTCGTCCTCGAGCGCCGGCCCGCCGTTGCCGTCGGGCTGGTACGGGTACGGGTAGCCGAGCTGGGCGAGGACCCGCGGGGCGGCGCCGGGCATGAACGGCGCGACTGCCGTCCCCACGAGCCGGCACGCCTCGACGAGGTCGCCCAGCACGAGGCGAAGGCGCTCGGCGGCTGCCTCGTCGCCGCCCTTGGCGGCCTTGGCCAGCACCCAGGGCTGTTCCGCGTCGACGGTCTTGTTGACGCCGCCGACGAACTCCCAGAGCTCGGCCAGCGCGTCGTGGAGGAGGCATCCCTCGAGCCGGTCGCGGACCGCCTCCAGGGTCGCCGACCACCCCTCGGCGAGAGGCGACTCGCCCGCCGATCGCGGATCAGGTCGCTCGCCGCCGAGGTAGCGGTTCGTCATCGAGACCGTCCGGTTCACGAGGTTGCCGAAGTCGTTGGCAAGGTCCGCGTTGTAGCGGCGGACGAAAGCGTCCCAGGAGACCTCGGTGTCGCGGTCGAAGGCGACCTCCCGCAGGATCACGTAGCGGGCCCCATCCGACCCGAATGCGGCCACGAAGTCCGTCGGATCCAGGAAGTTGCCCCGGCTCTTGCTCATCCGCTCGCCGCCGGCCGCCAGCATCCAGCCGTGGACCCACACGTGCCGCGGTGCCTCGAGCCCGGCGCTCCAGAGCATCGCCGGCCAGTAGATGGTGTGGAAGCGGGCGATGTCCTTGCCGATGACGTGGAGGTCGGCCGGCCACCACCGGGCGAAGGCCTCCGGGTCGTCCGGGAAGCCGGCCCCGGTGACGTAGTTGATCAGCGCGTCGAACCAGACGTAGATCCGACCGGCGTCCGCGTCCCACGAGCCGTCCGGCAGCTGGGACGAGGAGCCGTCGGCCCGGACGGGGAACGGGATGCCCCAGCCGGGGCCCGCCCGGCTGATCGAGAAGTCCTCGAGGCCCTGGCGGATGAAGCCGAGCATCTCGTTGCGCCGGTAGTCGGGCTGGACGAAGTCCGGGTGCTCGGCGTAGTGCCGCTCCAGGCGATCCTGGTAGGCGGACAGCCGGAAGAACCAGTTCTGCTCGCTGAGCCACTGGAGCGGCACGTCCGGATGGTTGGGGCAGATCGTGCCCCGGGCCGTCTCCTGGACGTCGCTGGCGGCCCTGAAGCCCTCGTTGGGGCAGTACCAGCCCTCGTAGGTGCCGAGGTAGATGTCGCCGTTGGCGTGCGCCCGGCGGACCATCTCCTGGGCCGAGCGGACGTGATCCGGATCGGTCGTCCGGATGAAGCGGTCCGGGGCGATGAGCAGCGAGCCCTCGGCCTCCAGGAAGCGCTCGACCTGCTGGTCGACGAAGGTCCTCGGCGCGACGCCCTCTTCCTCCGCCCGGATCGCGATGTTGACCGAGTGCTCGTCGGTGCCCGTCAGGAAGCGGGTCGGCCGGCCGGCCATCCGGTGCCAGCGGGCGATCGCGTCGGCCGCGACGACCTCCTGCAGGGTGTGGATGCCCGGCTTGTTGTTCGCGTAGGCGATCGCGGTCGTGATGTAGAAGCGAGGTCGGTCGGACATGGCCGGCCGATCGTAGCAGGGCCGCCTGACGCCGGGCGACGATCGCTCGGGAAGCGGTCCCGGGCCACGGGCGCTTCGCCGCCCTGCCGCCGGCATAGAATCGCGCCCGATGCCCGACACGCTGGATCCCCGAGCCTGGCACGCGCTTCCCGTCGAGGAGGTCGCGGGCGCTCTGGAGGTCGACCTTGCCGTCGGCCTGACCGCGGCCGAAGCCGCGACCCGCCTGGAGCGGTACGGCCGGAACGTCCCCCCTGCTCCGCCACGACCCTCGGTGGCGCGGGCCGTGCTGGGTCGCCTGGCGGATCCGACGGTCGCCGTCCTGGCCGCGGTGCTCCTGGTCAGCCTGGTCATCCTCGACGTCTCCGTGGTCCTGCTCGTCGCGGCCGTCCTCCTGGTGGACGTGGTCGTGGGTGCGAACGAGGCCCTCAAGGCCGGGCGACCGGTGACCGCCATCGGGCAGCTCTGGGCCGCGACGGCGATGGTCCGACGCGGCGGGCGGGTGATCCCGGTGAACGCGACCGAGCTCGTCCCGGGCGACATCGTCTCCATCACCTCCGGCGACACGGTCCCCGCCGACGGTCGGCTCCTGGGGGCATCGAGCCTGCTGGTCCGCGAGACGGCGTTCACGGGCCTCGGCGCGCCGGCAGCGAAGGGCCCGGCGACGGTCCCGGATCCAGGGGCACCCCTCGCCGACCGGACCGACCTCGTGTTCGCCGGCTCCACCGTTGCCCGTGGCGACGGGATCCTGCTCGTGACGGCCACCGGGATGTCGAGCGAGCTGGGGCGGGTCGCCGAGCTGCTGGCGTCGGTGGAGCGCGGGCAGACGCCGCTCCGGGAGCGCCTGGGTGGGCTGACCGGCGCGGCGGCGCTCGTGGCCGTCGGCGCGGCTGCCGCGGCGGTCGTCCTCGGGTGGCTGCGCGGTGAGGATCCGGAGCGTCTCGCCCTGCTCGGGGTGGCCGTCGCGGTGGCAGCGACGCCGGCCGCCTTCCGCACGTTCGTCCGGGCGACGCTCGCCGTCGGCGTCCAGCGGCTGGCAACGGAGGGCGTCGTCGCCCGGAACCTCGACGCGGTGGCGTCGCTCGGGTCGGTCGGCGCCGTCGACCTCGATCCTGCGGGGCTCCTGACCCTCGATCGACCGACCGTGCGATCGGTCTTCTACCGGGGCAGCTCGTACACCGTCGAGGGGGACGGCGCCGCGACCTCCGGTCGGATGCTCCACGTGGCCGGCGCGACCCTGCCCGGGTTCGATCGCCTGGCCTACGTCGCTGCCCTGGCAACGGAGGCCGGCGTCGACGACGACCCGACCGTCGGCCACTCGACCGAGGGCGCGCTCGTGGTCCTGGCGGAGAAGCTCGGCATCGACGCGGCCCAGAGCCGGCGGACCTACCCCCCGCTGGCGGCGTTGCCCTACGACGCGACGCTCGGACTGGCGGCGTCGGTCCACCGGCTGCCGTACGACGGTCCGGCCGAGCCGGTCACGACGGTGCTCGTCGTGGGCACGCCGGCCGCGGTGCTCGACCGCAGCGCCTCGGCCGATTGGACGGGCGATCGGACCGTGCCCATCGGCGATGCGAGGGCCGCCCTCGAAGCGGCCGCCGAGGGGATGCGCGCGGAGGGGCTCCGGGTCGTCGCGACGGGGGCACGTCGACTTCCGACCGCCGAACCGCCGGACGACCTCGAGGCGATGATCGATGGGCTCACGTTCGTGGGGCTCGTGGGGACGCTCGACCCGGTCCGGCCGACCGCCCGAGCCGCCCTCGCCGACCTCGCCAGCGCGGGCATCGTGGTCCGCCTGGTGACCGGCGAGGAGCCGGCGATCGCCCGGGCCACGACGGCCCGGCTGGGGCTGGATGGCGACACCTCGACGGTGACCGCTCCGACGTCCGCTCCCGGGGCGCCCGCGACGGATCGCCTGCGGGGCCTCCGGGCACTCGCCCGCGCGACGGCGCAGGACCGCCTCTGGCTTGCCCGGACGAGCCGCTCGACGGGCACCGTCACCGCGGCCGTCGGGGCCGGGGTCGTGGATGGACCGGCGCTGCGTGGCGCCGATGTCGGGGTCGTGGTGGGTCGTTCCGCGGTCGTGGCCCGGGAGGCCGCCTCGGTGGTCATCCCCGACGGCGACGCGACATCGCTGGTCCGCGCCATCGCCGTCGGACGGGAGGCCTGGGACCGGGTCGCGGCCTATGCCCGACTGGCGGCCACCCAGCTCATCGGCTCGCTCGTGCTCTTCGCCACGGCCACCATCGTCGGCGTCAACGAGGGCCTGCCCCTGGTCCCGGTCCAGGTGCTCTTCCTGGGGCTCGTGGTCACGGTCTTCCCCGTCATCGCCATCGCCTCCGACGTGCCCGACCCGGACGTCATGGAGCGCCCGCCGCCCGATCCGCGGGCACGGCTCGCCGACCGCCCGACGCTGCTCAGGTGGATCGTCGCCGGGCTTGCCCTGGGCCTCGCGACGCTCGCCGTCTACCCGGTCAGCGCGCTCCTGGACTGGGGAGCGCCGGCCTTCGACCGGCCGTCCGTCCCGATGACCATGGCGTTCGTCACCCTGGGGGTGGGCACGACCCTGGCGGGACTCGCCGCACGACGACCGCTGGACTGGGCCTTCAAGAGTCCGCTGCCACGCTTCCTGGGCATCCTGGGCGTGCCCGTCGGCCTCCTGTTCCTGTCGACGGAGCTCCGGGTCCTCCAGGAGTTCCTGGTCACGGTCGACCTTCGCCAGGAGCAGTGGGGCATCGCCCTGGCCCTGGGGTCGCTCGTCTTCTGGGTGATGGAGGCCGACAAGCTCGTCCGGCGGCGGGTCCGGATCCAGTTCCACTGACGGACCGGCCGGCCCGGATCCGCGCTCGTGCGGCGACCTCAGTGGCGGAAGTGGCGCGTCCCGGTGACCAGCATCGCGGCGCTCGCCCCATCGACGATGGCGACCGTCTCGGCATCGCGCATCGAGCCGCCCGGCTGGACGAAGGCCGTGACGCCGGCGGCAAGGCAGACCTCGACGGCGTCGGGGAATGGGAAGAAGGCATCCGAGGCGCAGACGGCACCCCGAAGGGCATCGTCGCCGAGGATGGCCCGGGCCTTCTCGACGGCCTGCCGGGCGGCGTCGACGCGGCTCGTCTGCCCCGAGCCCAGGCCGACCTGCCGACCGTCGCGCACGAGCACGATGGCGTTCGAGGTCACCCCGCGGCAGAGGCGCCAGGCGAGGTCGAGGTCGGCCCGCTCTCGGGCATCGGGCTCGCGCCGGGTCACGCAGGCCCATCGGGTCGGGTCGTCCGGTCGTGCGTCGGGCGCGGTGACGAGGACCGCCCCGCCGGCGGTCCGGAACGAGCCGGTCCGAGACGGATACGGCGCCGTGTCGTCCTGGGGCGGATCCTCGGCCAGGAGCTCGTCGACCAGGACTCGCAGGTTCGGCTTCGCCGCCAGCACCTCGAGCGCCTCGGGCGAGTAGGCGGGTGCGACGACGATCTCGAGGAAGATGGAAACGAGCGCCTCCGCGACCTTGCGGTCGACCTCGCGGGTCAGGGCGACCACGCCGCCGAAGGCGCTGACCGGATCGGCTTCGAGCGCGGCCTCCCAGGCCCCCAGGAGGGTCGGTCGCTCCGCCGCGCCGCATGGGTTGGTGTGCTTGACGATGATGCAGCCCGGCCCGCGCAGCGAGCGGCCCAGCGCGTCGGCAGCAGCCGCGTCGAGGACGTTGTTGTAGGACAGCGCCTTGCCCTGGAGCGGCGCCCGCTCGACGGCGAACGGCCCGTCGGCGAGCGTCCCGCCCGGCCGTCGGTAGCGGGCAGCCGGCTGGTGGGGGTTCTCGCCGTAGCGGAGCGTCTCGACCTTCTCGAGAGCGATCGTGAGGCTCGGCGGGTAGCCGTCCTCGCTCCGGGGCAGGCCCGGGTCGGGGGGCAGCTCGAGGCCGGCCCGGTCCATGAAGCAGGGCAGCTCCTCGGCGATCCGGGCGTCGTAGGCCGCGGTGTGCCGGAAGGCCTCGACCGCGAGCGCGCTGCGGAGCTCGACCGGAAGGCCGTCCTGCTCGTCGAGCGCGGCCAGGACCGCCCCGTAGCGGGCGGGCGAGGTCACGATGGCGACGCTGGCGTGGTTCTTGGCGGCCGCCCGGACCATCGACGGACCGCCGATGTCGATCTCCTCGACGACCTCGTCGAGGGTGACGCCCGGCCGCTCGACGGTCGCCGCGAACGGATAGAGGTTGACGACGACGAGCTCGAACGGGGCGATGGCCGCCGCCACGAGCTGCTCGCGATGGGCGGCCAGGCGGCGATCGGCCAGGATCCCGCCGTGGACCCGCGGGTGGAGCGTCTTGACCCGTCCATCGAGCATCTCCGGGAAGCCCGTGACGGCGGCCACGTCGGTGACCGGGAGGCCGGCGTCGCGGATGGCCCGTGCGGTGCCACCGGTCGAGACGAGCTCGAAGCCGCGGGCGACCAGCCCGGAAGCCAGCTCGACGAGCCCGGTCTTGTCCGACACCGAGAGGAGGGCGCGGCGTGGCGTCGGCACGCCGGCGTCGGCGCGGGCGGGGTCGATCCGGACCTGGCGTCCATCCACGGCGAGCGCCCCGGCCAGGTGCAGCGCCACGACGCGAGGCAGGAGCCGGTGCTCCACGGTCCGGATCCGGTCGTGCAGGGTCGTCTCGTCGTCCCCCGCCAGGATCGGAACCGCCTCCTGGGCGACGATCGGGCCGCCATCCAGGGTCGCGTCGACGAGGTGGACCGTGCAGCCGGTCACGGCCGCACCGTGGGCCAACGCGTCACGGACGGCATGGCCGCCCGGGAAGGCCGGCAGGAGCGAGGGGTGGGTGTTGAGGATGCGGCCGGCGGAGGCGGACAGGACGGCGGGGCCGACGATCCGCATGTAGCCGGCCAGGACGACGACGTCGACGGCGCCGAGCGTCTCGGCGAGGGCACGATCCGCCTCAGCCCGGGTCGCCGGGTCGGGATCGGCCAGGCCGGGCAGGAGCGCGGTCTCGATCCCCCGCTCCACCGCCCAGGCGAGCGCCGGGCACGACCGGTCGGCGAAGACGAGCACGATGGTTCCGCCCAGCTCGCCTCGGTCGGCCGCTGCCGCGAGCGCCCGGAGGTTGGAGCCGTTTCCTGACACCCCGACGGCGATGCGTCCGATCCGTGCGGGTGCGCCCGTCGCCTCGACCATCAGCCTGCCTCCGATCCAGCGGGCCCGGTCAGCGGCCCCTCCGCGTATCGCTGGCCGCCGGCGTCCCGCTGGCTGACGACCTCGCCGATGACCCGGGACGGGATCCCCCGCTCGACCAGCATCCCGACGAGCGCGGCCGCGTCCTCGGGCGCGACGACGGCCGCCATGCCGATCCCGGCGTTGAAGGTGGCCCGCACTTCCTCGTCCCCCATGCCGGCGAGCGCCGCCACGAGGCGCATCTCGGTCGGCACCTTCCAGCGGCCCGGGTCGAGCCGGGCCGCCAGGCCGTCCGGGAGGGCCCGCGGGACGTTGCCCGGCAGTCCCCCGCCGGTGACGTGGGCCAGGCCGTGGAGATCGGTCCCGGCGGCCTGGAGGGCGGCCCTGGCTGCGAGCAGGTCTGCCGCGTAGATGCGCGTCGGCGTCAGCAGGACCTCGCCGATGGACGGCGACCCCGGTCCCAGCCCCGTGGCGGCCGCCGGCCCCAGGGCCCGGGTGACCACGGCGCCGAAGTCCGCATCGAGCCCGATGCCGTGGTCGTCGAGCACGCGACGGACCAGGGAGAACCCGTTGGCGTGGAAGCCGCTCGCGGCGAGCCCCACGATCGCATCACCGGGGCGCACGCTCGAGCCGTCGAGGGCCTGCTGGCGGTCCACCACGCCGACGCAGAAGCCGGCCAGGTCGAGACCGTCCGGAGGCATCAGGCCCGGGTGCTCGGCCGTCTCCCCGCCGACGAGCGCACAGCCGGCGATCCGGCAGCCCTCGGCGACGCCGCCGACCACCGTCGCCACTCGTTCGGGATCGAGTCGCCCCACGGCCAGGTAGTCGAGGAAGAACAGTGGCGTCGCCCCGCTGCAGACCACGTCGTCGACGCACATCGCGACCAGGTCGACGCCGATCGTGTCGTAGCGGCCCAGGCCGGCCGCGATGGCCGTCTTGGTCCCGACCCCGTCGGTCGCCGAGACCAGGAGCGGGTCGCGGACGCCCGCGGGCAGCCCGACGGCCCCCGCGAAGCCGCCGAGCCCCCCGACGACCTCCGGCCGGCGCGTCGCCTCGACCGCGGCCCGCATGAGCTCCACCGCGCGGTCGCCGGCCGCCACGTCGACCCCGGCGGCCGCGTAGGCGTCCCGGGCGCCGGGGCTCACGTGGCGGCTCCTGCCTGGACCGGCGAGGGGTCGTCCTCGAGCAGGAACTTGCGACGGACCGCGTCGTACGGGACCGGCACCGGGTAGTTGCCGTCGAAGCAGGCGAAGCAGAACCGTTCGTAGGGCAGGTCGAGGGCGGTCAGGACCCCCTTGATCGACAGGTAGCCGAGCGAGTCCGCCCCCACGAAGTCTCGGATCTCGTCGAGCGAGTGGGTGGCGGCGATCAGCTCGGTCTCGACCTGGGTGTCGATGCCGTAGAAGCAGGGGTGGTGGATGGGCGGAGCGCTGATCCGGAGGTGGACCTCGGTCGCCCCGGCCTTGCGGAGCAGGGCGACGATCTGCTTCGTGGTCGTGCCGCGGACGATGGAGTCGTCGACGACGATCAGGCGCCGGCCGCGGACGACCTCGCGGAGCGGGCTGAGCTTGACGTTGACGCCCCGCTGGCGCATCTGCTGGCTGGGCTGGATGAAGGTCCGCCCCGTGTAGCGGTTGCGGATCATGCCCTCGCGGTAGGGCAGGCCGATCGCCTCGGCGAACCCGGCGGCGGCCGGCGCGCCGGTGTCGGGCACCGGCATGACCATGTCGGCCTCGACCGGGAGCTCCCGGGCAAGCTGCATGCCCATCCGGCGCCGGGCCTCGTACAGGTTCCGACCCTCGAGATAGGTGTCCGGGCGGGCGAAGTAGATGAGCTCGAAGACGCAGAGGGCCCGGTGCGGCTCCGCGAAGCGGACCGAGCGGGGCGGCTGGCCGGGCTCGAGGATGACCATCTCGCCGGGCTCCACGTCGCGGACGACCTCGGCCCCGACGATGTCCATCGCCGCCGACTCGGAGCTGAGGATCCAGCCGGTCCGGGCGTCCTCGTCATCGACCCACAGGCCCTCGGCCGAGGGCGGCTGGAGGGGCAGCCGGCCCAGGACGAGCGGGCGGAACCCGTACGGGTCGCGGACCCCGATCACCCGGCGTTCGTCGAGGACCACGAGGCTGAAGGCCCCATGGACCCGGGGCAGGACCCGGAGGAGCGCCTCGACCGTGTCGGCGGCCGGCTCGTCGGCCAGGAGCGCGGTCAGCAGCTCGGTGTCTGTCGACGCCGGGAGGCGGGCCCGCCCGCCCGACAGCTGGTCCAGCAGCTCCCGCGTGTTGACGAGGTTGCCGTTGTGGCCGATGGCGATGGCCCGGCGGGGCCCCAGGCGGAGCGTGGGCTGGGCGTTTTCCCAGACGGTCGAGCCGGTCGTGGAGTAGCGGCAGTGGGCGATCGCCAGCTGGCCACGGAGCGAGGGGATGCGCCGCTCGTCGAGCACCGACGACACGAGACCGAGGTCCTTGTAGAGCATCAGCTGCTCGCCGTCGCTGACCGCCAGGCCGGCCGACTCCTGCCCGCGGTGCTGGAGGGCGAAGAGCCCGAGCGAGGCGACGGCGGCCGCCTCGTGCGGCCCGTGGACGCCGCCCGGGGGAAGCACTGCGCCGAAGACGCCGCACATCGCTCAGCCTCCCTGGCCCAGCGCCCGGGCCAGGCCGTGGTGCCAGGCGTGCGCCAGGTCGGCGACGGGCACGTCGATCGCGTCGGCCACGCGGCTGCCGCGTCCCTCCGCGGCACCGGTGGCCCCCTCCCCCGCCAGGTCGATGACCAGGCGTGGACCGCCGACGAGTCCCAGGGGCTCCACGGGCAGTCCGTGCTGCCGGGCGAGCAGCTCGAGAGCCGGCCGGTGCCGTGGCCGGCAGGTGACGACGATCCGGCTGGGGCCCTCGCCGAACAGCTCCGCGGCGGGCGAGCCGGGCACGCCGAGCCGGAGGTCCGCGCCGAGACCCGACCAGATCGAGGCCTCGGCAAGCGCGACCGCCAGGCCACCGCCCGAGACGTCCTGGGCCGAGGCGACGAGCCGGCGACCGATCGCCTCACGGACGAAGGCCTGGAGGGCGGCCTCGCGCTCGAGGTCGAGGGTCGGCGGCCGGTCCTCGGACGCGGCGCCGGCCAGCGCCGCGTAGGCGCTGCCGATGAGCCCCGGCGCGGTCGCCCCGACGAGGATGACCGCGTCCCCCTCGGCGACGAACGCGGGGCCCACCAGGGTGGCCACGTCGTCGACCAGGCCGACGACCCCGATCTCCGGGGTCGGCGCGATCGCCCCGGCCGGGGATTCGTTGTAGAGGCTGACGTTGCCCCCGGTGACCGGGAGTCCGAGCGCCCGACAGGCATCCCCGAGGCCACGGACGGCCTCCTTGAGCTGCCAGAAGGCCTCGGGCCGTGTCGGGTCGCCGAAGTTGAGGCAGTTCGTCACGCCCAGCGGACGGGCGCCCGTGATGGCCACGTTGCGCGTCGCCTCGGCGACCGACATCGCCGCCCCGAGCCACGGGTCGGCGGTCCCCACCCCCTGGACACAGTCGGTCGTCGCCACCAGGGCCTTCGTCGTGCCCTTGATCCGCAGGACCGCGGCCCCGCGGCCGGGACCCGCGACGGTGTCGGCGCCCACGTGCTGGTCGTACTGCTCGTAGACCCAGTGGCGGGAGGCGAGGTTCGCCGAGCCCAGGAGGGCGAGGAGGACGGCGCCGGGATCCATGCCCCGCTCCGGCAGGCCTTCGGCCGTCGTCTCCGTCACGCCGGGCGCGGGCGCCTCGCGGATCCGGACCGGTGGGCTGGCGACGCGGTCGTGGACGATGGCGTCGGAGGTCAGGGCCGCCGCGGGGATCCGGGCGATCTCGCGGGCGGCTGGCACGGGCCGACCTGCCTCGTCGAGCCCACCCTCCACGACCGCGATGGCGCCGTCATCGGTGACCCGGCCGATGACCGCGACCGGCAGGCCCCAGCGCTCGCAGGCCTCGCGGACGGCGTCGTAGCGGTCCGGTCGGACCACGGCGACCATCCGCTCCTGTGACTCGGAGATCATGACCTCGAACGGCTCCATGCCGGGCTCGCGCCGGGGGATCGCATCGAGGTCGATGACCATCCCGGTGCCGGCCCGGTCGGCCGTCTCCGAGGTGCCGCAGGTGATCCCTCCGGCCCCCAGGTCCTGGAGCCCCTCCACGAGCCCTCGCTCGATCAGCTCGAGCGAGGCTTCGATCAGGAGCTTCTCGGCGAACGGGTCGCCGACCTGGACGGATGGCCGCTTCGACGGGTCGTCGTGGGTGAAGGTCGCGCTCGCCAGGACCGAGGCGCCGCCGATCCCGTCGCGGCCGGTCGTGGACCCGAACAGGACGACGAGGTTGCCGGGCCCGGGCGCCTGGGCGAGCGTCAGGAGCCGCTCCTCGAGGACGCCGATGGCCATGACGTTGACCAGCGGATTGCCCTGGTACGACGGGTCGAAGACGAGCTCGCCGCCGACGGTGGGGACGCCGACGCAATTGCCGTAGCCGCCGACTCCGCGGACGACCCCGTCGACGAGGTGGCGGGTGCGAGGGTCTGCCGGATCGCCGAAGCGGAGGGCATCCAGCACGGCGATCGGCCGGGCGCCCATCGTGAAGATGTCCCGGAGGATGCCGCCGACCCCGGTCGCCGCGCCCTGGTACGGCTCGACGGCGCTGGGGTGGTTGTGCGACTCGATCTTGAAGGCCACGGCCAGCCCGTCGCCGATCGAGATGACCCCGGCGTTCTCGCCGGGCCCGGCGACGACCCCAGCGCCGCCGGTCGGCAGGGTCCGCAGGAGCGGCTTGCTGCTCTTGTAGCTGCAGTGCTCGCTCCACATGACGCTGAACATCGCCAGCTCGAGGTCGTTCGGGTCGCGGCCCAGGCGGTCGCGGATGGCGGCGAGCTCGTCGTCGGTGAGCCCCAGGCGCCGATGGAGCGGCTCGGCCGCGGGATCCGGCGCCGTGGCGGTCACGGGCGGGCCTCGGGTGCCTGGGCGCCCGCCGGAGGTGCGGCCGGCACGACGACCGGCCGCCCCGGTGCGTTCGCCCGCTCCGCCGCGCTCTCGACGAGGGATCGCACGATCCACATCCCATCCGCCGAGCCGAGGATGGGCTCGGCGGCCCGCTCCGGATGGGGCATGAGCCCGGCGACGTTCCCGGCGGCGTTCGTGACCCCGGCGACGGCCCGCAGGCTGCCGTTCGGGTTGGCCGGATCGTCGGGATCGGAGGCGATCGTCCCGTCCGCCGCCGCGTAGCGGACCCAGACCCCGCCTTCCGCCTCGATGCGGTCGAGCGTCGCGTCGTCGGCGAAGTAGGCACCCTCGCCGTGGGCGACCGGCATGCGGAGCGGCCTGCGGTCCGGGAGTGCCCGGGTGAACGGGAGGTCGAGCCGCTCGGGCACGACGGTCACCTCGCGGCAGACGAAGCGGAGGGACCGGTTGCGCAGGAGCGCGCCCGGGACCAGGCCGCTCTCGGCGAGGACCTGGAAGCCGTTGCAGATCCCCAGCACCAGGCCGCCGTCGGCGGCGAACGCGGCGACGGCGCGCATGATGGGGCTGAACCGGGCGATCACCCCGGCCCGCAGGTAGTCGCCGTAGGCGAAGCCCCCCGGGAGGACCACCGCCGCAGCTCCCTCGAGGGATGCCTGCTCGTGCCAGAGCTCGACGGGCTCGGCGCCGGCGAGCGACAGGGCGTGGACGGTGTCGCGATCGCAGTTGCTGCCGGGGAAGACGACGACACCGACCCGGACGGTCATCCGTTCGCCGCCGGCTCGCCGGCCAGGGCCTCGATCGCGTACGCCTCGATCAGCGGGTTGCTGAGCAGCTCCTCGGCCAGCCGGTGGACGACCGCCTCGGCGGCAGCGGCGTCGACCGCCTCCACGGCCAGCTCGACGCGTCGGCCGACGCGGACGTCGCGGACCTCGTGGATCCCCAGGTGGGGCAGCCCCTGCTCGACGGCCCGACCCTGGGGGTCGAGGATGCCGGGCTTGGGAAGGACGTTGACGGCGAAGCGGTAGACGCTGAGCTGGCTCATGGGGCGATGACGTCCTCCTGGAGGTAGCGGTCGAAGCTGGCGCCCGTGATCCGCTCGAACGCCTCCACGTAGCGGGCGCGGGTTCCGGCGACGACGTCGGCCGGGAGCTCCGGGCCGGGCGCCGTCTTGTCCCAGGGTTGGGCCTCGAGCCAGTCGCGGACGTACTGCTTGTCGTAGCTCGCCTGGGCTCGTCCGGGCTCGAAGGCCGCGGCGTCCCAGAAGCGCGACGAATCAGGGGTCAGCACCTCGTCCACGAGGAGGAGCGCGCCCGTCACGGGGTCCGTCCCGAACTCGAACTTCGTGTCGGCCAGGATGATGCCGGCCTGCTCGCACCGCTCGACCCCGCGTCGATACAGGTCGAGGGACGCGTGACGGACCCGCGCCGCCAGCTCGGGCGTGACCAGACTCTCGACCCGGGCGAACGGGATGTTCTCGTCGTGCGTCCCGGCGGGTGCCTTGTAGGCGGGGGTGAAGATCGGCTCGGGCAGCCGGTCGCTCTCCCGCAGCCCCGGCGGCAGGGGGATGCCACAGACCTCGCCGGTCGCTCGGTACTCCTTCCAGCCCGAGCCGGCCAGGTAGCCACGAACGACGCACTCGACGGGCAGCACCTCGGCCGCCCGCCCGATCATCATCCGGCCGCGGAGCTCGGCGGCGACCTCGAGGTCGGTCGTCAGCTCCGCGGGAAGCTCGGCGGGGTCGGTCCCCAGGAGATGGCTCGGGACGATGTCGGCGACCTCGCCGAACCAGAAGCGGGACAGGCCGGTCAGGACCCGGCCCTTGTCGGGGATCGGCGTCGGCAGGACCACGTCGAAGGCGCTGATCCGGTCGCTGGCGACGAGGAGCAGGCGGGTCGCATCCAGACGGTAGAGGTCGCGGACCTTGCCGGACCGCAGGAAGAGCGCCTCAGCGTGGAGCATCGGACGCCTCCGCGAGGGTCGGGGCGTTCCCGCCGTGGGCCCGCTGGCGGAGACCGCTCTCGATGACCGACAGGCGGGCGATCACCGTCGGCACGTGGCGAAGGACGCGCTCGTCGTCGAAGCAGGCGTCGAGCTGCTCCAGCGAGAGCCGCTGCGCGACGTCGGGATCGGTCTGCAGCAGGCCCTGGAGCGGGACCCGTTCGTCGGCGGCCCGAAGCGCGTTCCGCTGGACGATGGGGTAGGCCGCCTCGCGGGACAGGCCGCCCTGCTCGACGAGGGCCAGGAGGACCCGGCTGCTGGCGTGGAGGCCGTGACCACGCTCGATGTTCTCGCGCATCCGCTCCGGGCGGACGACGAGCCCGTCGACGAGCCCGCGCATGCGCACGAGCATGTAGTCGAGCAGGATCGTGCTGTCGGGCAGGAGGACCCGCTCCGCCGACGAGTGGCTGATGTCTCGCTCGTGCCAGAGCGGCTGGTCCTCCAGGGCCGCGACCGTGTAGCCGCGGAGGAGCCGGGCAAGGCCGGAGATGCGCTCGGACAGGATGGGGTTCCGCTTGTGCGGCATCGCCGACGAGCCCTTCTGGCCGGAGCGGAACGGCTCCATGACCTCGGCGATCTCGGTGTGCTGGAGGTTGCGGACCTCCGTCGCGAACCGCTCGAGCGATCCACCGGTGATGGCGATGGCAGCGAGGACGGCAGCGTGCCGGTCCCGCTGGACGATCTGCGTGCTCACCGGGTCGGCCGCGAGCCCGAGCGCGGCGAGGACCTCGGCCTCGAGGTCCGGATCGAGGTGGCTGTACGTCCCGACGGGACCGGAGATCTTGCCCGTCGCGGCATCCATGAAGGCGGCCGCCAGGCGAGCCCGGTCCCGGTCCAGCTCGAAGGCCCAGCCGGCGAGCTTCAGGCCCAGGGTCGTCGGCTCGGCATGGACCGAGTGCGTCCGGCCCATCATCACCGTGCCGGCCTCGGCGCGGGCCCGCGCGACGAGGACCGCCAGCAGCCCATCGACGTCATCCAGGAGCCGATCGCCCGCCGCCCGCAGCTGCAGCGCCAGCGCGGTGTCGACGACGTCGCTGCTCGTGAGCCCCAGGTGGAGGTAGCGGCCCTCGGCGCCCACGGTCTCGGCGACCTGGCTGACGAAGGCGATGACGTCGTGGTCGGTCGTTCGCTCGATCTCGGCGATCCGCTCCACGTCCACCCGGGCGCCCGCCTCGATGGCGGCCAGCGCGGCGGGCGGCACGAGCCCGCGAGCCGCCTGGGCACGGGCGACCGCGAGCTCCACCTCCAGCATCCGCCCGAAGCGCGCCTCCTCGGACCAGACCGCGCCCATCTCCGGGAGCGTGTACCGGCGGATCACCGGGGTGCCCCCACAGACGCTCCGGCCGGCGCCGCGATGTCGTGTCGTCGCTGGAGGCCCGGCCAGCAGACCAGGTCGGCCGCCCGCTCGGCCGCGGCCCGGGCCTCGGCGAGGTCGGGGCCCTGCCCCACGACCGTCAGGACGCGCCCACCGTCGGTGGCCCAGGTGCCATCCGGGCGGACCCGCGTGCCGGCATGGAACAGGAGCGCACCCGAGGCCGCCGCGGCGTCCAGCCCGTCGATCGCGTCATCGCGGACCGGGGTCCCCGGGTAGCCCGCCGCGGCCAGGACGATCCCGACGGCAGCGGTCCGCCGGACCGGCAGCCAGGGGTCGGTCGCATCGGGAAGCGCCCCTCGGGCCGCGGCCAGCAGCCACGGACCGAGGGCGG
The DNA here is from genome assembly GCA_035458865.1 of Candidatus Limnocylindrales bacterium. Taxonomy (GTDB): domain Bacteria; phylum Chloroflexota; class Limnocylindria; order Limnocylindrales; family CSP1-4; genus DATHYZ01. The sequence continues at coordinate 640 of DATHYZ010000030.1, read as the reverse complement.
TCGCCAGTCGCGGCAGCACGATCTGGGCCTCGGGATCCCCGAGCCGGGCGTTGCACTCCAGGAGGACCGGACCCTGGGCCGTCAGCATGAGTCCGGCGTAGAGGAAGCCGCGGAACGGGGTTCCCCGCCGGGCGAGCTCCTCGAGCAGCGGGAGGTGGACGGTCTCGAGGATCTCGGCGATCTCCGTGTCCGTCAGGTCGGGCAGCGGCGAATAGGCGCCCATCCCGCCGGTGTTCGGTCCGGCGTCCCCGTCCCCCAGGCGCTTGTGATCGCGAGCGGTCGGCAGGGCGATCGCCCGGCGCCCATCGCAGATGGCGATGACGCTCGCCTCGGGCCCCTCCAGGCGCTCCTCGATGACCAGGGCCGGGCCGGATCCCGCAGGACCGTCGAGCGAACCCGGGATCCGCTCGACGGCGTCGGCGAGGTCACGGCAGACGACGACCCCCTTGCCGGCAGCCAGGCCGTCGGCCTTGAGCACGATGCCGCGGCCCGACCTGTCGAGCTCCTCCGCCCAGACCCGGGCCGCATGCGCCTCCCCGTGGGCGAATGCCCGCGCCGCGGCCATCCGCACGCCGGCCGCCGCGGCGACCTCGTGGCAGAACGCCTTCGACGTCTCGATCCGGGCCGCCGCCTCCGTCGG
>DATHYZ010000029.1:0-9743 GCA_035458865.1 Candidatus Limnocylindrales bacterium | reverse complement strand
CCGGCTCCTCGTCGACGGGGAGCAGCCGGAGCCCGGGGAGCGGTCCCTCACCTGGGGTCGCATCCACATCGAGGATCGGCTTGCCGTCGGCAATGACTTCCTGTCGTTCGGCGGCCGCCTCCGGATCGCCGACCTCGACGGTCGACGGCTCGTCCAGGTCCACGCCCCGGCCCCCATCCTCCGATGGGCGGGTCACAGCCAGGGCCTCGACCCCCTGACCGACGAGGTCGGGGCGTTCTTCGGGCGGATCATGATCCCCGTCGACTTCTCGCCCGGAGGCGAGGCGCGGATCGGCGCGGCTGGGCCGCTCGTCCTGTACGCGGCGTTCGTCCAGGACACCTGGGTCCGCTTCGGCTCGACCCGCCGGCGCCGGGCCGCCGAGCCGCAGCTGGCCAGCTGGTCGCGGGCGGAGCAGCGCCGCCTAGAGACGTCCAGTCCTGAGGCGGTCGAGCAGGCGAGACGGCTGGTCGCCGAGCTCGGGCTCGTACCCGCCGGGTAGTCGCACGCCCCGGACAGCCGCAGGCCCCCGGTCCGTCGGGCCGGAGGCCTGCTATGCGAGTACGTGGGCCGGCTAGGGCGCCGGCGCGCCCAGATCGCTGATCTTGTCCAGGCCGTACGTGTCGGCCGTCGCCTGGGTGACGACGAAGCCGTTCTGGTCGGTCGCGTCGGCGAAATCGAGGGCGGCGAGCCCCTTCGGCTCGAGCGCGACTCGAAGCGCCTTGGTGGTCTCCGCTGGATCGGTCGTCGCCTGCCCGGCGCCTCCGTTGACGAACTCGAGGGCGGTCGCCGCGTACTCGGCGAGGATGTCGATCTCGCCCGACTCGAGGGCCGGGAAGACGATCTCGCGGTTGCCGAGCTGGAACTTGCGCTCCACGGTGAGGCCGTTGGCCTCGAGGACCTGGGCGAAGACCTCTCCGAGGACCTCCTGCTCGTAGAAGTTCGTCGAGCCGACGGTGACGTCACCGCTGAGGCCACCACCGGTCGGGAAGCCCTGCTCGGCGATCCAGTCGCGGGCCACGTCGGAGGTCGGCTTCTGGTCCACGGTGACCGCGGCGTTGAGCTTGGTCAGCTCCTCCTGGCTGAGCGCCGCCATGACGGCGTTCAGGATGTCGGCGATGCCGACGTTGGCGTCGAGGGCGTCCTGCCGGATGACGGGGACGATGTTGTCCGCAAGCTGGAGCTGCTGGTCGTCCTCGAGGAGGACGAAGCCGTTGGTGATGATCGACGGGTCGGAGGTGAAGAGGAGGCCGACGTCGATCCTGCCGCTGTTGAGCGCCTCGACCGTCAGCGGTCCGCCGGCGTCGAGGGGCACGAACTCCTTGAACTCGAGGCCGTAGGTCTCCTGGAGCCCGAGGAGGCAGAAGGGCCGCTCCGGGCACTCGGGCGGGCCGCCAAGGACGAACTGGCTCGCGATGGAGGGGTTCGGTGATGGAGACGGCTCCTCGGACGGCGAGGCCTCCGGGGAGGCGGACGGCGATGCTGCTGCGCTTGGTGACGGCTCGGGCGTCGCCGAGCCGGAGTTGAGCGGTCCGCCAGGGCGGAGCAGGAAGATGGCGACGATCGCCACGACGGCGATCGCCAGTGCCCAGGGAAGCCAGTTCGTGCCGCCGCCCGCGGCACCGGTGTCGCCCTCGACAGGCGTCGTCGGCGGGGGCGTCGCGGGCTGTGGGGTGCCCTGCTGCTCGGTCATCGGGTCGCTCCCCCGGGGTTCGGAAGGTGCTCGTGTGGGTGACTCCCTCCCGAGGCGCCGTCGACCGGCCTCCTCGCCCCGAGAGCCACGCTGCGGTGGTGCCGCATGGGTCCTCCTTGGTTGTCCGACCCCGGCGACGCCAGGTGACGACGCATCGGGAAGCAGGGCTCGATAGTAGCCGGGCTCGCCGGTCGCGTCGTCCGTCGGCCCCGGGTCAGCCGGATCGGGCGAGGCTCGGACGGGCCGTCGCGACCTCGATCGGAGCTCGACCCCCTGCCGTCCCGGCGCGCGCGCCCGGCGGCACGACTCGCCGCTCGACGACACCGATCCCCCACTCGGTGAGGACCGCCAGCGCCGCCACGAGGAGCGCGCCGCCGACGAGCTGGCCGTCATCCTGCAGCGCGAACCCGTCGACGATGTAGCGGCCCAGGCCGCCCCCGCCCACGAGCGCCGCGAGCGTGGCCGTGGCCACCACCTGCACGGCCGCCGTGCGGACTCCGGCGACGATGACCGGCAGGGCCAGGGGCAGCTCGACGCGGCGGAGCAGCCCTCCCTCCGTCATCCCCATGCCGCGGCCGGCCTCCACCACGTCGCGGTCGACGTCCCGGACCCCGACGTAGGTGTTCGTCAGGATCGGCGGGATCGTCAGGAGCAGGAGAGCCGGGAACGCGGTCGAGAAGCCGATCCCGAAGAACGGGAAGAGCATGAGGAGCAGGGCGTACGAGGGCAGCCCGCGGCCGATGTTGGCGACCGTCACCGCGATGAGCGCGCCTCGCCCCGTGTGCCCGATCGCCAGCCCGACCGGTACGGCCACCACGAGCGCGGTGAGGACGCAGGCCGCGGAGAGCAGGACGTGCTCCAGGAGGCGGGTCGGGATCCCGTTGGGGCCGACCCAGCTGGCGGGATCGTCGAACCAGCCCACGACCTCGGCGAGGAGCTCGATCATCGGCGCGGCCTCACCGGGTCCTCGCGGCGGCCCACGGGGTCGCCCGGCGCCCGATCCAGACCAGCAGCAGGTCGACGACGATCCCGAGCGCCAGGGTGATCGCCGCGCCGGCGTAGACGGCGGCCCAGTTGCGGAAGTTGAAGCCGCGCAGCATGACCTGCCCGAGCCCTCCCTCGCCGATGAGCGCGGTGACCATGACCAGGCCGATCGTCGTGATCGTCGCGATCCGCAGGCCGGCGACGATGAGCGGCAGGGCGATCGGCAGCTCGACCCGCCACAGCCGCTGTCCCCACGTGTAGCCCATGCCGTCGGCCGTCTCCCGGACGTCGGCCGGGACCGAGTCCAGCCCCGCGACGATGTTGCGGACCAGGATCAGGAGCGTGTAGCTGACGAGGCCGATCTCCGCCGTGAGGAGCGACAGCCCGGTGATCGGGACGAGGAAGGCGAAGAGGGCCAGGCTCGGGATGGTGTAGAGCAGGCCGGTCACCGCGGTCACCGGCCCGTACGCTCGCCGGTCCCGGTGGATGACGATGGACAGGACCATGGCGATGGCCAGGCCGACACCCACGGCGATGGCCGTCAGGACGATGTGATCGATCGTCGCCTCGATCAGCGCCCCGATGTTGGCCGGGATCCAGGCCCAGTTCACCGGGCCTCCCCTGCGCTCGCCTCGTCCGGTGCCCCGGCCGGAGCGCGCATCTGCGCGGCGATGTCATCGACCGTCAGGAGGCCCACGGTCGCCCCGTGCCGGTCGACGACGATCCCGGCCTGGACGCCGGCGTCGAGGAGCAGCGACAGGGCGTCCTTGAGCGTCATCCGGCGGTCGAGCAGCGGGGATGTCGGGATGGCTGCCGCAGCGTCCAGGGCAGCGGCGGGGTCGATCTCGTCCTGGTCGAGCCAGCCGATCGGGCGCGCCTCGGCGTCCACCAGCAGGAGGTAGGGGAAGGGATCCGCCTGGATCCTCGCGCGCGCAGCCAGCGCGTCGTCTCCAGGGCGGGCCGTTATCGGGCTCCGCAGGTCCAGGTCACCGACCCGGGTCAGTGAGAGGCGCTTGAGGCCGCGATCCGCCCCCACGAACCGGGCCACGAACTCGGATGCGGGTGCCGCCAGGATCTCGGCCGGCGGGCCGAACTGGGCAAGGTGCCCACCCACCTGCATCACCGCGACGAGGTCGCCCATCTTGATCGCCTCGTCGACGTCGTGGGTCACGAACAGGATCGTCTTGGCCAGATCCTCCTGGAGCCGGAGGAACTCGTCCTGGAGCCGGGTCCTGACGATGGGGTCGACTGCCCCGAACGGCTCGTCCATGAGCATGATCGGCGGATCCGCGGCCAGGGCGCGAGCGACGCCGACCCGCTGGCGCTCGCCGCCCGAGAGCTGGGCCGGGTAGCGACGGGCATAGGCCCCGGGGTCCAGCCCGACCAGGGCGAGGAGCTCCGCCGCGCGCTCGCGGCGTCGTTCGGTCGGCCAGCCGAGAAGCCGGGGGACGGTGGCGACGTTCTCCTCGATGGTCTGGTGCGGGAACAGGCCGACCTGCTGGATGACGTAGCCGATGTTCCGCCGCAGGTCGGTGAGATCACGCGAGGCGACGTCGACCCCGTCGATGAGGATCCGGCCGCTCGTCGGCTCGATGAGCCGGTTGACCATCTTCAGCGAGGTCGTCTTTCCGCAGCCCGACGGCCCGACCAGCACGCAGATCCGCCCGGCTGGCACGGCGAGCGAGAGGTCCTCGACCGCGGCCGGCCCACCCGGCGACGCGGCCACCCGGTCGTAGCGCTTCGTGACGTGCTGGAACTCGATGGTCGCGGCCGGATGGCCTCGGACGACGGGCTGGTCGGACATCCGCGGGCTCCTCGGGTGGTCCGGCGACCATAGCCGATGGCCCCGGCCCGCCGCCAGCCGCGGCTACCGCCGGAGCGCTCCCGGGATCGACAGCTCGGGTCCCCTCCAGCGACCCAGCTCCTCGGTCGAGAAGCGTCCGTAGAAGTTGAGGAAGTGGGCTCCGTCCTCGCGGAGGCGATCCCGGATCGCCAGCATCCGGGATCGCTCGCGGACGCGCACGGCGAGGACCGCTCGTCCGTCCCGGACGGCCGCCTCGTAGAGGTAGAGATCGGGCATCTGGTCCATCGTCGTGAACTGGACCAGGCGGACCACCCGGGCCAGGATGCCGCCACTGGCCCCGAGGCCGTCGATGCGGTCGGCGTCGACCGCGCCCACGAGGACCTCGACGTCCCCGGCCGCCACCGTCCCGTCGGCGATCAGGCGCTCGGCCGAGCGCTCACCGACGGCGGGGTCGTCGAGGACTGCCATGAGCCGGTCGGTCGGGTAGGCGAGCCGCCGTCCCGCCACGGCGGTCAGCCCCGGTCCACGAGCGGCTTGACCTCGCCGATCAGCCGATCGATGGTCTCGACGTCGTAGGGCGCGGGGAGCTCCACGATGGCGCCCTCGAAGCCGGCGTCGACGTAGGCGCGGACGCGCTCCGCGACCTGCTCCGGCGACCCGACGATCGGTCGATCGGGCTCGATCTCCTCGGACTCGCGGTTGTGCCGCATCTGCCGCTCCCAGACGCGCCTGGCCTCGGCCTCCGAGTCCCGGATGACCATCCAGAGGTTGCTCGTCCGGACGACGGACAAGGGGGCGCGACCGACGTCGGCGCAGTGGGCCTCGAAGACGTCGACGACCTCGCGCGCCTCCTCGGGGGTGTCGGCGAAGCCGTTCCACATGTCCGCGTAGCGGGCGACCGTTCGAAGCGTCTTCTTGCGGCCGCTCCCGCCGATCATGATCGGCAGGTGCTCCTGGACCGGAGGCGGCGCGTGCCGCAGCTCCTGGAACGCGTAGTGGCCGTCGGGCGGGGAGGTGACGGTGCCGCCGTCGAGGAGGGTTCGGATCGCCGCCACCGACTCGTCGAGCCAGTCGAGGCGCCGACCCGCGCTGGCCCCGAACTCGATGCCGTGGGCCCTGTGCTCGAGATCGAACCAGGCGCCGCCGAGGCCAAGGATGGCCCTCCCCCGGCTGATGTGGTCGAGCGTCGTGACGGTCTTGGCGACCAGGCCCGGGTTCCGGAACGTGTTCGCGCCCACCATGAGGCCGATCCGGATGCGCTCGGTCGCCATCGCCCAGGCGGCCAGGACGGACCAGCCCTCGAAGATCGGCTGGTACGGGTCGCCGACGATCGCGTAGAGGTGGTCCCAGGTCCAGACGTGCTCGTAGCCGAGCTCGTCGCAGCGCTGCGCCGTCTCGAGCATCTCGTCCCAGGAGGCGCACTGGCTCCAGAGGTTGATCCCCAGCTTGAGGTCGGCCATCGGTCGGTCTCCTTGGACGGGCGCGGCACGGGACACGACGTTCCTCCGTCGGGCCCGTCGCGGCGTTCGGGATGCACCGCCAACGGTACGCGACGCGGTGGCGCGGCGTCAGGTGGTGGACCGGCGGACGACCTCGGCCAGGTCTGCGTCGCCCGTCCGGCGCCGCCGTCACGGGATCGTTGCCAGGTCCTGCTCGATGACCGCGCGGTCGTCCGGATCGGCCACGTCGGCGAGGGCGGCCCGGGCTCGCCCGACCCAGGCGTCGCGACCGGCCTCGTCACCGGCCGCGGCGAGGGACCGCGCCATCGCCTCGTACGCAGCGGCGAGGTCCCAGTCGGCCCGGTCCGCCGCGGCCGTTCCCTCGAGGAGCTCGAGGCAGCGTCGCGCGTGCCAGAGGGCCGGCTCGCTCCGTCCGAGCGTCGCGTAGACGCGTGACCACAGCCACTCGCCCCGGGCGAGGTTCAGCTGACCGCCGACCTCGCCCCAGTGGTGGCGCGAGGCGTGTGCGACATGGATGAGGCCGTCGTCCTGGTCGGCGGTCCGGTCCGGCACCTGGAGGAGGTCCATGGTCCGGTCGTAGAGGCCGATGGCGAGGGCACGCCGGGTGCCGTCGTCCGACTCTGGCGGGCGCGGCGGGGTCACGAGGCACTCCCTCCGGTCGTGGCCGACCCGCGCCGGGCTTGGCGGGGTCGCGCCGCGGGGATGGTGCACCCACGACCCCGGCTGCGGTCAAGCCCGTGACCCGACCCGGAGCGACGATCAGAGGTCCTGGAGCGCCACCTCGACCGTCCGGGAGACGCCGCCTCCGTCCACGGCCAGGGATACTCGATCGCCGGCTGCGTGGCGTCGGAGGGCGGCGATCAGCTCGTCCATGGTGTCGACCGGGGTCGCGGCGACCTCGGAGATGACGTCGCCGACGGCCAGACCGGCATCCGAGGCGGCGGAGCCTGCCCGGATCGCGAGGATCTCGACCCCGACCGGTCGCTCGCCGCCGTCGGCCATCGCCCGGTAGGCGGTCTCCCCGGTGATGCCCAGGCCGGCCTGGGTGGCCACGCCGTCGGTGAGGAGCTCCCCGGCGACCCGCTCGACGATCTCGACCGGCGTGGCGAAGCCGATCCCCTCGACCCCGACGCTGCTGACCCCGACCGCGGTGGTGATGCCGATGAGGCGGCCCGCCTCGTCGACGAGCGCCCCGCCGCTCGAGCCCTCGGTGATGGCCGCGTCGGTCTGCAGCATCCCGTAGAGGGTGCTGCTGTCCGTCGTCACCTCGCGGCCGAAGGCCGACACGACACCGACCGTCAGCGACGGCCCGCCCTGCAGGCCGAGCGGGCTGCCGACGGCGACCGCGGGGTCGCCGACCCCGAGCGCATCGGACGAGCCCATGGCGATGGGCGTGAGGCCGTCGGCGGAGACCCCGAGGACCGCCAGATCGGTCGCCTCGTCGACGCCGATGAGCGTCGCCCCGTAGGTCCGTCCGTCGGACAGCACGACGCGGTACGCCGTGCCGGCCGCGACGACATGGCGGTTCGTCACGATGTGGCCCTCGGTGTCGATCACGACGCCGCTCCCGGATGCCACGGCCGCGGTCTGGCCAGCGGGTGCGCCTCGCAGGACCTCGACGTAGACGACCGAGGGGATGACCCGATCGGCAACGGAGGCGGCGTCGACGTCGGCGGTGAGCACGGCGTCTGGCGTGGCGGTCGCGGCGGGCGCCGTGGCTGCCCCGACGCCCGAGCTGGTCCCGGTCGCTGACGGGATGCCTGCCGGGGTGGTCGGCGAGCCCAACGCGCTCAGGGCCAGGACGGCGACGACGACCGACGCACCGAGGGCCCCGACCACGATCGGGAGTCGGCGCGAACGGGAAGGCTCCGTTCCCCCGGTCGGTTCCGGGTCGGGCGGACGGAGGACGGGATCGGGCGCTTCTCCCGTCAACCCGGATGGATCGGATGGGGATTGCCGGCTCATGGTGCCTCCTGGCGGTCGCTCGGTCGTTCTTCGTCGAGTCTCGACCGCCGGTCTTGGAGGTCCCTGTGAGCGGGGTGGGAGACTGCCCAGCCGTCCCGCTGGGCACCGGGCGCGGAACGGGCTCCGCCGTGTCAGGGAACCGCCGCGGCGAACGGAGCGTCCAGTCGGCACCGGCTCGAGTGCCCTCGCCCACTCGAGCACCCGAACCAGGAGGTCCTGGGATGCACCAGGCACGTGCCAGCCGAGGCGTGGCGATCGCAGCCGCCTCGTTGCTCGCGGTCATCGTCGCCGCCTGCTCCGCGGGTGGCGCCACGCCCGCGCCCTCGCCGGAGCCGTCGGCATCTCCGTCGCCCGATCCATCCGGTGAGGTCGGTCCGGCCAGTTGGTGGATCGATCCGGCCGCGCTGCCGCTCGACCCGGCGACGACCGTCGTCCCCGGCATCCTCGTCGAGCGCGAGTGCGCCAGCGGGCGATCTCCCGAAGGCCGGGTCCTGCCACCGGAGATCGAGTACGGCGACGACGAGATCGTGATCACCTTCCAGGTCACCCGGCCCGAGGGCGACCAGGACTGCCAGGGCAACCCGGAGTTCCCGCTCGAGATCGAGCTCGCCGAGCCGCTCGGCGATCGGACGTTGGTCGACGGCTTCGACGGCCGCGACGCGACCGATCAGCCGGCCTGACCAGGGGCAGCGTCGCGGCGCCCGACGCCACGGACATGACGACGCCGGCGGTTGACCGCCGGCGTCAGGCTGCTCGGGCTGACGGCAGGGGTCGGGTCAGGACTCCGTTCCGCTCGGGCTCGGTGAGGCCTTGGGGTCGGCGCCTTGGTGCGGGCCGAAGAAGCCGTGGCCATGGCCGCGACCGCCGAAGGGGCGAAGGCCGCGGAGCTGCTGGAGCTCCTCGGCCGAGAGCTCGCCGTCATCGAGGAACTCGTCCAGCCGCCGGAGCGGATGGTCCTCGGGTACGAGCGTGTCGAGCTCCTCCTTCGTGATCTTCCCATCCTCGAGCGCCGCCTTCCAGGCCTCGCGCCTCGCCGCCATCTCCGTCCGGCGCTGCTCGCGCTCTGCCCGGAGCTCCTCGCGTCGGGCTTCGGCCTTCTCCCTGACACGCTGCTCGATGGCGTCGGCCTGCTCCCGGGTGATCGTCCTCTCGCCGACGAGCTCGTCGAGGACGTCCGAGAGGATCCAGCCCAGGCCGTCGAACGCCGAGGCGACGATGGTGCGGCCGCTCGGACCGGCCGGCGCGGCGAGGACCGCGGTCGCCCCTACGAGGACGATGGCGACGGCAGCGACGACGACGAGGACGGTTCGCATCGATGAGCCTCCTGCGTGACGCGCGGGCGTGTCGGGACGCCTGCCCGGTGGAGAAGGCTAGCCAGCGTGCCTGTGATCCGCTGGTGGCGCGGCTGTGAGCCGGCTGGGAGCCGCGCGTCCGAGACACCGGGATGCCGGCGGGCGAGCCGCCGACATCCCGGCCAGAGAGGAAGGAGGAAGGCTGCCGGGGAGGGTCAGGACTCCGTGCCGCTCGAGTCGTCCAGGTCGTGCATCGGGCCGAAGCCGCCATGATGGTGGCCGAACCCGCGGAACCCGCGGAGCTGCTGGAGCTCCTCGTTGTCGAGCTTGCCGTCCTCGAGGTACCGATCGAGGTTGCGGAGCGGATGAGCCTCGGGCAGCTGGGCCAGCTCCTCGGCGGACAGCTCGCCGTCCTCGAGGAAGGTCTGCATCTGCTCCCGAAGCGCCTCGCGCTCGGCCCGCAGCTCGGTCCGCCTGTCCTGGACCGCCTTCTCGATGGCGTCGGCCTGCTCCCGGGTGATCGTCCTCTCGCCGACGAGCTCGTCGAG
>DATHYZ010000028.1:0-2454 GCA_035458865.1 Candidatus Limnocylindrales bacterium | reverse complement strand
GGCCGAGCCGGCGAGGGCGTCGGGGAAGTTGGCGCCGGTGGCGACGTAGGCGACCGCGACGCCCGGGGCGAAGGAGGCCGCGCTGATCGCCGCCGCGGTGGCGTAGCGGTCGGGGCCGGCGAGCCGCCGATCCGTCCGGCTGTCGACGAGGACGCCACCGGTCCGGTCCAGCGGAGCGTTGCCCCAGTCGTCCACGGCCGTGATCACCCAGCGGTAGGCGCCATCCGCGATCTTGGTGCCGCTCTTCGTCCCGTCCCAGGTGAGGGATGCTGAGCTTCCGTCTCCCTTCGTGGAGACGACGGTGGCGCCGGAACCGTCGACGATCCTGGCGGTCCAGGTCACGTCCTCGGAGAACCGGCCGTCGATTCGGAGGACGTCGGTCACGCCGTCGCCGTTCGGCGTGATCACGAGCAGGTCGGGAACGCCCCAGAGCTGCGGCTCCAGGCTGTCCCGCGGGGCGAGATCGGCCGTGACCATGTGTCCGGCGACGCTCCCGTCGAGCGTCTCCACCTGGAGGATCCGATCACCCGCTCCGACGACCCCGGCGTCGTCGTTGACGCGGAGACGTGTGCCCGCGGGCAGCGTGGCAGCGGGCGCGGCCGCGAGGTCCGCCGAGTCGTAGACCGGAGCTCCGTCGACCTCGACCGACGCAGCCCCCGGGACCACGAAGTCCGATGGGTCGGAGCCGGTCTCGGCGAACGCGCCACCGGTCACATCGGTGGTCGTCAGGCCAGGCTGGCCGACGAGGGAACGGTAGAACCCCTTCGTGGGACTGTCGGGGTCCGAGAACGAGGTGACGCCGCTGGTCCGGGTGGATGCCCAGCTGACCGTGTTGCCGTTCGCCTCCGGATGGCTCGCCCAAGCGTCCTCGATCGTCTGGCGCGTCGTGAAGAGCGTCCGGAACCACCAGCCTGCCCCGTAGTGCGCATCCGCGATGACCGCGCGGGCGCCCGCCGCGAGGAAGCCAGCGGCGTAGTTGTCGATCCGCTGGTGGGCGACCGAGATCGACGGCTCGGCATAGCCGGGCTCCGAGTTGCCGGACGCGTAGCAGAGATGGTTGAGGATGACCAGCGCGTTCGGCGCGAGGTCGACCTCCTTGGCGATGTACGACTCGCCGTAGTAGGTCGTGTTGTAGTCCCCCTCCCCGGCAGCCTTGTTCAGGCCGAAGCCGTTCTGCTTGAGCGGGTTCAGGGTCGTGCTGTAGGGGCTCGGGAAGCCGTTGCCATGGCCCAGGTAGAGAACGACCGAGGCGCCCTGGAGCGCCGAGCGCACCGCGGGCCAGGTCGCGTTCGGGCTGTAGACGCGGACCACGTTCGACGAGTACTTGATGGCCTCGGCGTAGGCCGCGTCGGCTCGGGACCGGTAGGTCGAGGTCGCGCTGTGCGTCGCCCCGACCACGATGACGATCTTGGGGTCCGTTGGGGCAGCAGCGTGAGCCGCGGGGGCTGTCGGCAGGGTCATGCCCACGAGGGCGAGCAGGCTGAGGGCGATCGGCAGGGACCGGCGCAAGCGGGACTCCAGGTGTTCGACCGGCCCGTGCGAGACGGCAGGTCGGCGGGTACGGCGATGACGCTGCGGCGAGCGTGCGGCGCCGACCCGGGAGCCTCAATCGCGGGATGGTCCCGGGGACACATAGGCCCAGGGTCCCTCCCTGGGGCACTCCGGTCGCGTCGGGGGCCGTGCGGGTCCGTCGATCGCAGCGTGGCTCGGCGTGGGGTGGTGCGGCCGGTCAACCAGCGGTCGCCCCGGCCGCCACCGGCCGGGCAGGGTCAGGCGCGCAGGCGCTCGACCAGCGCGGCGAGGGACAGGTTCGCCCGATCCCGCTCCGAGAGGATCGGGCGGCCATCGGGAGTCGCCTCGACGGGCGGCCACGGGACGGCAGCCAGCGGGTCGTCCCAGGCGAACCCAAGCTCGTCCGAGCCGTCGTACTCCCCGGTCACGAGATACAACAGCGTGAGCGGCTCCAGGGCGAGGAACCCGTGGGCGACCCCGATCGGGATCGAGAGCCAGCCGTCGCGGCCGAGCTCCATCGTGGCGACCCGCGGGCTCGGCTCGCCGCTGATCAGCGGTCGCACGTCGACGAGAGCGACGAAGGCCCGGCCGTCCAAGACCACCCAGTGGTCGAGCTGACGCCGATGGAGGTGGAGCCCCCTGAGCACTCCGACGGCGGACGTCGACACGTTCGCCTGGACGAATCGAGCACCGGGACCGGCCTCCGAAGGGTCGAGACGGTCATACCAGCTGTCGCGCCAGACCTCGCGGAAGATCCCGCGCTCGTCCCCGTGCGCGTCCAGTCGCCCGACCCGGACACCGGGGATGGTCAAGCCGCCGGGATCGGGGCTCGGTGCGTTCATCGCGCCGCCCTGGTGGCGGCTCGTCGCCACGCCAGGTCGTCGGCAAGCGCCTGTCGCCATGGGCGCATCGGCTCACCGGAGGGGAGCGGGGTCGGCTCCA
>DATHYZ010000027.1:0-8667 GCA_035458865.1 Candidatus Limnocylindrales bacterium | reverse complement strand
GCGCGTCGGCGGTCGCCGGAGCCCTGTACGAGCAGGCGGTCGACGGCCGAGGCGCCTCCGAGTCGTCGGTCGGCTGAGCGGACCGCGGCCGCACGCCTGGCATCTTGGCGACGCCGGGACGATGCGCGACCATGGTGCCGGGAGGTCGATCGATGCCTGATCCGGACCCTGGCCTGACGGCCGTCTCGTGGGGCGCCGACCGGCTCGACCTGTTCTGGGTCGGACCGGATCGCCGCCTCCGCCACCGGTCGTGGGACGGCCGTGCCTGGTCCTCGACCGAGGATCTCGGCGGTTCGCTGGCATTTCCGCCGGCCGTGACTGCCTGGGCCGTCGATCGGCTCGAGGTCTTCGGCGTGTTCGACGATGGCCAGCTCTGGGACCGCTACTGGGACGGGACGTCCTGGCACCCGTGGGAGTCGCTCGGCGGCGAGCTCGACGGGCAGCCGGCCGCGTCGTCGTGGTCGGACGACCGGCTCGACGTCTTCGCGCCGGGTCGGGATGGCACGACCTGGCATCGCTGGTGGGACGGCGAGCGCTGGGTCGACTGGGAGCGCCTGCCGGCAGACGCGGGCTGAGCCGGTCGCCCTGCGGCGGTCGACGCCGCTCCGTGCCGCCGCCCCCTCAGTGTGGAGGGCGTCAGGCCGGGCCGCTGGCCCGTGTCGGGCTAGCCACCGGCGCAGATGAAGCCCACCTGGAGTGTCAGTGGCGACGCGGGGAACTCGATCCCGAACTCGGTCGTGCCCCAGAAGCAGAGCGGGTCCTCGGTGCTGTCGAGCCTCAGCTGGACGTCGTAGACGCCCGGAGCGGGGTCGACGAGGGCCGTCCCCTGCTCATCGAGAACGGACGTGAGCACGACCTCGTCGCCGTCGTAGAGGAGAAGGGTGCCACCGGCGAGTGGGTCTCCAGGCTCGAGGCCCTCGTGGGAGAAGTGCGGGGCGATCTCCGCTCTGACCTGTGTCGCGTCCGACGAACCAGCACTGACCATCGCGGCGACGATCATCACCCCTGCGAGGGCTGCCAGGATCGGTAGCAGCCGCTTGACACTCATATCACCCTCCAGTGGACGCGTTCCCCCAAAGGACGCGTCCCGACCGTCGGGGGTTCCGGCGGCCGGTCCCGGCGTCGAGGATCAGCGCCTTCGAGGAGGGCCGACGTCGCCCCGGGCCGCCTGCGGACGGGGGCGCCTCAGATCCGCTCCAGGAGCGGCTTCACCTCGGTGACGAGACGGGTCATCGACTCCTCGTCGTAGGGCGCCGGGATCCCGGCGATGAGGTGCCGGTAGCCCAGCTCGACGAACGGGGCGATGAGCTCCGCGACGTCCTCCGGCGTGCCGATCTTCTGGTACCGCCAGACGTCGGCGTTGCCGTTGTGCTCGAAGGTCGCCCGATTGATCCGCTCGGCCTCGTCGCGGTCGTCGCGGATGATGACGACGCCCAGCCCGGTGGACCGCTCGATGGTCGACGGGTCGCGGCCGACCGTCTCGCAGTGCCGCAGCAGGACCTCCTCCTTGCGGCGGACGTCGTCGATCGTCCCGCCGACGTTGTTCATGTCGGCGTACTTCGCGACGAGCTTCAGGGTCACCTGCTCGCCGCCACCGCCCACGACGATGGGGACATGCGCCTGGACCGGCACCGGCAGGTTGCGGACCGCTCTCGCCGCGTAGCGCGGCCCGGTCGCGGTCGGCTCGGTCCCGTCGAGCATTCCGCGGATGACCGGGAGGGCCTCGGCGAGCCAGCGGAGCCGCTCCGGGAAGCCGGATCCGAACTCGATCCCGAAGGCCTCGTGCTCCTCCTCGAACCAGGCGCCCCCGATCCCGACGATGGCCCGACCGCCCGAGATGTGGTCGAGGGTCGTCGCCATCTTGGCGACCAGGGCCGGGTTCCGGAACGTGTTCGCCCCGACCATGAGGCCCAGGCGTGCGTTCGTGGTGGCCTCCGCCCAGGCGGCGAGGGTCAGCCAGGCCTCGAACATCGGGCCGTTCGAGTCGCCGACGATGGGGTAGAGGTGATCCCAGGTCCAGAGCGTGTCGTAGCCGAGCCGGTCGGCCCGGACGCCGGCCTCCCGAAGGCCCGACCAGTCCGAGTACTGGTTCCAGCAGAGTGCGCCGAGCTTGATCGTTCCCATGGCCCGAGGATAGAGGAGTCTCCCTCGTGGCGACCGATCGGTCGCGGGCCACGGGCTGCCGGGGCGGCGGATCCCCCTCTGCGAGACCGGAGCGACTTCGGGTCCTCGGCCTCTTGCCAGCCCCTGTCCGCGACCGGCAGCCTGACGACCAGACGCGGGGGGCGACGACGCGCGGATCCACTCCACGGCCGCTGGGACCGTGCCGAGCCACTGGCGAGACCGACCCGCGACGCGGGCGTCCCGGAGGTTCGAGCCATGCGTCGATGCTTGGCCCTCGTCGCGGCCGTCGGGCTGCTCGTCGCCGTGGCGTCGACCAGCACGGTCGCCGCGAAGTCGGAGGGCGGTCACCAGATCCGGGCGTCGATCGAGATGGGCTATCCCAGCGTCGACTGCCCCGAGTTCCCGGCCGAGATCACCCCGCCCGCCGACCTCCAGCTCGGCGCGTGCTGGCAGGGAACGATCACCGGGGGTCTCAACGGGGCAGTCGCGTTCTGGGAGCGACCCCAGATCTTCCTTGGCCCCCACGGCGACCGACTCGAGCGCTTCTTCGAGGTGTTCCTGTTCCGCCTCGACGGCGGCGAGTGGATCTATGGGAGCGATTCAGGGGTCTGGAACTTCTCGACCTTCAAGTACCGGGCTCAGGGCTGGGTGACGGCAGCGTCGGCTGGGATGGAGCACCTCGTCGGGTGGCACTACTTCTACTCGGGCACGACGCACGACGCGAGTGACGAGGGGTGGCCGTTCTGGACGGACGACACCGTCGTGCGCATGAGCAAGGCGAAGGGAGGATAGGTCTCGACGTCGAGGACTCCCCGCGCCGGCGACCGGGGCGAGGAGCGTCGAGCGAGGCCCTCCACGCGGGATCGTCGCTCCGCATCGTGGGCCGGAGGGCAGCCGTCCTGAGGTCGGAGCGACGACCGGTCGACGGTGGCCGTCGGGACCCCTCGGAGACCATCCCATGTCCTGGATCTGTCCCTCCTGCGGCAACGAAGGCTCGGACGAGGCACGGTTCTGCTTCGCCTGCGGCGCACGGCTTGGAGGGCATCCAGCCGCGACCGACGCCCGACCGGCGCGGAGGGAGCGCCGGCTTGCCACCGCCCTGTTCGCGGACATCGTTGGGTCGACCGCGCTTGCCGAGCAGGAGGACCCCGAGGTCGTGCAGGACGTCGTCGGTCGCGTCTTCGATGCCGCGGCGATCGAGATCGAGCGCCACGGGGGCCTGGTCGAGAAGTTCATCGGGGACGCCATCCTGGCGGTCTTCGGCCTACCGGCGGTCCACGAGGATGACGCGGATCGGGCGGTGAGGGCGGCGCTGGCCGTCCAGGTCGCAACGGCGGCCCTGGATACGGAGCTCGTCGCGGCCGGTCGGCCGCCGGTCGCGCTGCGGATCGGGATCGAGGGTGGCGAGGTCCTCGTCGACCTCGATCGCGCGGATGGCCCGCGCCACCGGATGCTCACCGGCGATGCCGTCAACACGGCGGCTCGCCTGGAGCAGGTCGCCGCTCCCGGACGGGTCGTCGTGGGCCCGGTGGCCCACGCGACGACGGCCGAGACGATCGAGTACCGGGCCCTGGGACCGCTGCCCCTGAAGGGCAAGGCCGATCCGGTCCAAGCCTGGGAGGCGGTCGGGCCGAGGATCGCGCCGCACGGCCAGCGAGCGCCTCTTCGACTCGAGGCGAAGCTGGTCGGGCGCGGCGCCGAGATGGCCTGGCTGGACCGAGCTCTGCTGCGGGTCCGGGCAGAGGCCGCGCCGCGCCTCGTCACGGTCCTGGGACCAGCCGGGATCGGCAAGTCGCGACTGGCCTACGAGTTCACCCAGCGGCTCGAGGCGGACGCCGAACCCGTCACCGTCCGCCGCGGTCGCTGCCTGTCGTACGGCAGCGTGTCCTACTCCGCGCTCGCCGAGATGCTGAAGGTCGAGAGCGGCGTCCTGGACGATGACACGCCCGACGCGGTCGCCGCGAAGGCAGCGGCCGCGATGGAGCGTCTCTTCGGCTCCACCGAGCTCGCGCCGCACCTGGAGGCGCTCATCGGGTCGGGCAGCGACCATCCCCTGGGGCGCGACGACCTCTTCGACGCCTGGCGGCGGATCCTCGAGCGGATGGCGGCCCCGGCCCCGCTGGTCCTGGTGCTCGAGGACCTCCACTGGGCCGACGACGGACTCCTCGACTTCGTGGACCACGTGGCCGGATGGGCGAGGGGGCCGATCCTCATCGTGGCCCTGGCCCGCCCGGAGCTGCTCGAACGACGGCCGGCCTGGCGCTACCACGATGGCGAGGAGTGTGCCCTGGTGCTCGAGCCGCTCACCCGTCCCGAGACCGAGGCGATGGTCGAGAGCCTCCTGGCGGGCCGGCTCCCACCGGACCTCTCAGCGACCGTGCTCGATGCCGGCGAGGGGAACCCCCTCTTCTGCGAGGAGATGGTCCGGATGCTGGTCGACCGGGGTGTCGTCCGGGCCGGCGCGGGCGAACGCTGGGAGCTGGGCGGCGGGGCAGGGGAGCTGGAGATCCCCCGGACCATCCAGGCGTTGCTGTCGGCACGCCTCGACTCGCTGGCCGGCGACGAGAAGACGTTCCTTCAGGACGCATCCGTCGTGGGGCGGATGTTCTGGCCGGCGGCCGTCGCTCGACTCGCGGACCTGCCGGAGGAGCGGGTGGGCTCCCTGCTGGGGGGACTCGAGACGAAGGGGTTCGTCGCCCCGGCCGCCTCGTCGACCCTCTCGGGGATGTCGGAGTACGCATTCCGCCACGTCCTGATCCGTGACGTCGCCTACGAGTCGCTGCCCAAGGCGTATCGCGCCGACAAGCACGTCCTGACCGCTCGCTGGGCGGAGCAGCAGGCCGGCGAGCGGAGCGGCGAGATCGCCGAAGTGCTGGCGACGCACCACGTGCAGGCGCTCCGGTGGCTCGACGAGCTGGGCGAGGTCGACGGGCGCCGTCGCGAGGCGGAGCGCGAGGGGTACCGCTGGTCACGAGCGGCCGGCGAGCGGGCGCGCCGGCTCTGGCAGGGGCGGGAGGCGGTCCGCTGGCTTCGCTCGGCGCTCGACCTGGGCCGCCGGGTCGATCGCCCCGACGACGACATGGCCGGGCTGTGGGAGTCCTTCGCCCGTGCGGCAGACGGGGTCGAGACCCACGACGAGGTGGCCCGGGCCTGGGGCGAGGCCCTGGGCCGCTACGAGCGACTCGACCGTCCGGCCGATGCCGGCCGAGCGGAGTCATGGATGGCCTGGTCGTCGATCTGGGCCGGGCAGGCGAGCGAGGCGTTGCGCTGGGCGGAGCGCGCGGTCGAGCGCCTGGAGCGACTCGGCGAGACCGCCGATCTCGCCTTCGCGCTCTTCGTGCAGGGACGCCATCTCCTCGAGCACGGGCAGGTCGACCGAGCCGAACCGCTGCTGCGACGCTCCATGGAGATCGCGGGTCGGGTCGGTGACCAGCCGACCCGGGCGAACGCGATGATCGCGCTGGGCTGGGCGCTCCACGCCCGGCGTCGTGGCGACGAGACCGTCCGGTTGTTCGACGAAGCCCTGGCGACGGCGCGCGACGCGGGGGAGCTGTCGCTGCTCCTGGACGCGCTGGAGGCGGTCCTGTCAGCGGCCGTCGAGGTCAGCGGCGACGGGGCCCGCGCGGAAGCACTCTGCCGCGAGGCGATCGAGGTGGCCCGCCGGGCGGGCAACCTCGGCAAGCTGGGCCGGGCCCAGCTCAACCTGGCGTACCTGCTCCGCGAGCTGGGGAGGCTCGACGAGGTCGGGGAGCCGGCCCTGGCGGGTCGCGAGGCCGCGATCGCGGTCGACGACCCGACGGTCATCGCCTGGACCCACGCCGTGGACGCCCTGGCCTTCGCCGTGCAGGGTCGCGTCCCGGATGCCCAGGCCAGCTTCGACGCGTTCCGGGCGGTCCTGGGTGACGTCGACTTCGGCTCGGTGCCGTACGTCGAGGAATCGGCCGGACTGGTCGGTGCGTACATCGAGATGGCTCAGGGCCGGGTCGTCGAGGCAGTGCGGCTTCTCGAGGAGGCGAGTCGCAGCGTGTCCGACGAGCGGCTGACGGTCTGGTTCGGCCAGCTCCTCCTCTTCGAGTGCGCCCGAGGGCAGTTGCTCGACGGTCGACGGGACGAGGCGATCGCGACGCGCGAGCGCCTCGAGTGGCTGGCGGTCGCGAACGTCCCGCCGAGGGCCTTCCTGGCCTGGACCGATGGCCTCCTCGCGGACGATCCCGTCGCGGCCGCGGCGCACCTCGACGAAGCAGCGGCGAGGCTCGAGGGGCTCGGGCGGCGGATGGACGTCGGTCGTTGCCTGCTCGACGTCGGACGGATCGAGGAGCGGCTCGGTGGGGACGGCCGGGCGACGGCGGACCGCGGCCGAGCCATCCTGCGCTCATGCGGCGCCGAGCTGTTCCTGCGCTGAACGGCACCGACCGGGCGTCGGCGGGAGTGCCCGGCCTCCGTCTCAGTCGCAGCTCACGCCGGCGGGGCCGGACGCCAGCTCGGCCGGGCGTGCGTCGCCTGCCCAGACGGCCAGGTCGCCGCAGGCCGTCGGGCCCTCGACCCCGGTGGGCAGCGCGTCCTCGCCGGTCGCCTCGAATGAACCCAGGACGACGCCCGCATCCGTCCGCGCCTCGACCTGCCAGGGCGGACCGCCGTGGTCGCCCGTCGTGATGTCGTTCCGATCGGCCCCGACGGGGAACGTCCCGACCCATTCGTCGTTGACGTAGAGGAGGACCGGCCGATCCGTGTCGTTGCGGAGGCCCAGGGTCAGGGCCGGATCCGTGGTGAAGCCCGCGCAGCCCGCGACGAGGCCGGCCAGCGCTCCCGCGGCCACCGCTCCCGCGAGCGCACGCAGGGTTCGTGGCCGTCCGGGTCGGTCGATCGCCGTCACAGCGCAAGCCGCGCGACGATCTCGCCCTCGTCGACCTCGCCGGTCGCCTCGAAGCCGAGGGCCAGGTAGAACCGCTCGGGACCGTCCGGGCCCGGCACCCAGCTGGTCCGCAGCTCCGTCGCCGCCGGCCGCGTCCGCACGTGCTCCACGAGCCGGCCGACCGCGCTCCGGCCGATGCCGAGCCCCTGGTACGGGGCGCCGACCATGAGCCGCCAGAGGAAGTACTCGGGCTTGTCGGGGTCGTCGTAGAGCATGACGAAGCCGACGCTGACGTCGTCGGCGACGATCGCCCGGTACCACGCCTTCGGCTCGAAGAGCGCCTCGGCGAGTGAGACCGCGTTCGGGGCGACATGCCCTCGCTGATGAGGCGCCACCTGGAGCCGGCAGATCTCACGAACGGTCGCATCCGTGATCTCGCGGAGCTCCACGATGGCCCCGGCGGACACGGCCCGGACCGGAGCCGGAGCCTCGTCCGATGCGGTCCTGCTGGCCCAGTCGGCGATCGCCTCGCCGACCGGGTCGGCGCCCGTCGTCATCCCCGGACGACGACGTTGACGAGCTTGCCGCCCCCGGCCTGGATCACCCGGTCGGGCGTCCGGCCGCCGAGCGCGGCCGCGACCTTCGGCCGCTCGAGGACGAGCCGTTCCAGCTCGTCCGGGGTGATGCCCACGGCCACGACCACCTTGTCGCGCAGCTTCCCGTTGACCTGGATGGGGACCTCGCGCGTCTCCTCGGCCGCGGCCGTCGCGTCGACCGTCGGCCAGGTCTCGCCGTGGATCGACGACCACTCGGCCCCGGCCGCCGCCAGGCGGCGGGCCCAGAGCTCCTCGGTGATGTGGGGCGCCGCCGGCGCGAGCATCAGCAGGAGCAGCCCGATCGCTTCCTCCCAGGCCGCGCCGCCGGCGACATCGGTGCCGCGGTAGCGGTAGAGGGCGTTCGACAGCTCCATGAGCTTGGCGACCATCGTGTTGAACCGGAAGGCCTCGTAGTCGGCGGTGACCGCCCGGAGCGTCCGGTGGGCGGCCGCCCGGATGGTCCGCTCGGCGGCCTGGGCGTCCTCGCCAGCCGGGAGGCGGCCGGCCTCGGGATCGGATGGCTCCGTGCCGCCGGGGTCCAGCGCCAGCGTCCAGACCCGGTTCAGGAAGCGGTGGACCCCGCCGATGCCGCTCGGGCTCCACGGGCCGCCCTGGTCCCAGGGCCCCATGAACATGAGGAACAGGCGGACGGTGTCGGCGCCGTAGCGGGCGATGAGCTCGTCGGGATCCTGGACGTTGCCGCGGCTCTTGCTCATCCGCTCGCCGTCGGCGCCCAGGATCTGGCCCTGGTTGAAGAGGCGACGGAAGGGCTCGCGCTGGCCGATCAGTCCGCAGTCGGCCATCGCCTTGGTGAAGAAGCGGCTGTAGAGCAGGTGCATGACCGCGTGCTCGGCGCCGCCCGTGTACTGGTCCACCGGCGTCCAGCGGTCGACCATCGCCCGGTCGACCGGGCCGTCGGTCTTGTCCGGCGACAGGTAGCGGAACCAGTACCACGACGAATCGATGAATGTGTCCATCGTGTCCGTTTCGCGCCGTGCCGGTCCTCCGCAGCGCGGGCAGTCGACACGGAGAAACGACTCGTCGCGGGTCAGGGGGTTCACGCCGCGGCCCCCGTAGTCGACCGCGTCGGGCAGC
>DATHYZ010000026.1:0-7009 GCA_035458865.1 Candidatus Limnocylindrales bacterium | reverse complement strand
GATCGCCGCCGGCTCATCGATCGCTACCAGGTCGTGGACGCCGTCCGCAAGGTCGTCGGCGTCGGCAGCGTGGGCACGCGCTGCTATGTCGTCCTGCTCCGGGGGAACTCCGACAGGGATGTCCTCTTCCTCCAGGTGAAGGAGGCGACGACGTCCGTGCTCGAGGCGCACACCGCGCCGGGTCGCCACGACTACCACGGCCGACGCGTGGTCGAGGGTCAGCGGCTCATCCAGCCGGCACCGGACATCTTCCTCGGCTGGGGTCGGCTGACGAACCGCCAGGGCCACGTGCTCGACTACTACGTCCGCCAGCTCCGCGACATGAAGGGGTCCGTGACCATCGAGCCGGGCAACGTGCGAGCCGGCCCCTTCGTGGAGTACGCCGTCGTGTGCGGCTGGGCGCTCGCCCTGGCCCATGCCCGCTCGGGAGATGCGGCCACCATCGCCGGCTACCTGGGCCCGAACGACCGCTTCGACGAGGCCGTGGCCAGGTTCGCGACCGCCTACGCCGACCAGACCGAGCGCGATCACGCAGCGCTCGTCGCGGCCGTGCGACAGGGCCGGGTGAGCGCCGAGCTCGATCGCTAGGCCGACCCTCGCTCCCGGCGTGGCACGAGGGCCGCGGGCACGCGTGCGTCGAGCCACCAGCTACCGGTATCGGATGTGGCCGTGGCGGTTCCGGGGCACAACGGCCCAGGAGCGCGGGCCACGCGACGTCGTTCCAGCCGGGCTCGCCCGCCGCGGCCCTGAGCGGATCTGCCTACTCGCCGCCCGGCGCGAGTTCGACCGTGCCCTTGGTGAAGGCGGCGCCGACGGCGTCCTCCTCGATCCGGTCGAGCGCCCGACGCGCGAGATCGGTCCGGTAGGCGGCCTCCGACGGAGCGTTGGACAGGAGGCCGGCGTCGAGCATCACGCCGACGGTCTGGTCGTAGAGCGCCGCGTCCATGACGCCGATGCCGGCCGGCGACGGCCAGATCAGCGGGTTGACCTCGTTCATCTGCCAGACCTGGTGGCTCTTCCCGATCGCGCCGCCGGCGGCGAGGACGTAGTCGACGCAGACGGCCCGGTTGTCGCGGCAGAAGATCCAGCCGCGGAAGGCGCCGGCCAGGAATCGGGCGGCGACGTCCTCGTGGTCACCCTCGCCGAGCCACGACGCCCGGGCGAAGATGCCGTCCTGGAGCATCGCCGTGCCCTCGGTGTTGTAGTCGATGACGTTGAGGTCCTCGGACCGGTAGAGCTCACCGGTCGCCGGGTTGACGGTCTCGAGCACCCGGGCGTACTCGTTGTAGATCATGGCCTGGGCCACATCGATCTCGCCGTCGAGGAAGGCGTCCATGTCGGTCTCCTGGATCACCCGCTCGTAGTCGACGTCCGCCTCGAGGCCGACCTGCTTCGCCGCGGCCGTTACCTCGAACTCGTTGCCCGATCCCCAGACCCCGACCCGGCGGCCTTCGAAGTCCTCCGGCGAGGTGATGCCGCTCCCCGCCCAGGCCACCGACAGGGTCCCGGAGCGCTGGAAGACCTGCGCGATGTTGACCAGGTCGGATCCGCCCTGGCGTGCCTCGAGGATCCTGGGCAGCCACGAGACCGTGAACTCCGGCCCGTTCGGCTGCGAGCCGACCTCCTGCGGTGCCACGTTGGGGCCGCCCGGGACGATCACCACGTCGAGCCCTTCGGCGGCCCAGTAGCCCTGCTTGAGAGCGGCGTAGTACCCGGCGAACTGGGCCTGCGGCTGCCACTGCAGGAGCACGCGGACCGACGTGAGTGGGCCATTGGTGGCGCCGCTGGAGCAGCCCGCGACGACCGCGCTGACCAAGACCGCCACGATCAGGACCGTGCGTCGACGCTTCATCCAGTCCTCCACCGAGCCGGCCACTCCCGACCAGCCGCAGACGCCATTGTGCGCCTAGCCCGGGCCCGGGCGGGGACAGGCCGGGCGCGCGCCCCTGGAGTATGCCGGACCCGGTGCGCGGAGGCAGTCCCCGGGGCCATCAGTCGAAGCGGTCGTCCGGGGTCGGCCGGCCTGGGGCCGACAGCGGGTCGTCGCGGTCATCGCCCCCTCGGAGCGCCGCGCGCACGGCCCGCACGAGGTCGAAGTAGCGCGAGAGTTCGCGGGTCCCGTCGTCGCGCGGGCGCGGCAGGTCCACGTCCACGACCTGGCTGACCCGTCCCGGTCGAGGGCTGAGCACGACCACCCGCGAGGAGAGGAAGACCGCCTCCGGGATCGAGTGGGTCACGAAGACGATCGTCGTCCCGGTCCGCTGCCAGATCCGCAGGAGCTCCTGGTTCAGGCGCTCGCGCGTCATCTCGTCAAGAGCCCCGAACGGCTCGTCCATGAGCAGGAGAGCCGGCTCGAAGGCGAGGGCCCGGGCGATCGCGACCCGCTGCTGCATGCCGCCCGAGAGCTGACGAGGCGAGCGACCCGCGAAGTCCGACAGCTCGACGAGCTCGAGCATCTCCCGGGCGCGGGCCGCCATCCGGGCCGGCTCCCAGCCCAGGATCTCGAGCGGCAACCGGACGTTGCCCTCCACGGTCCGCCAGTCGAACAGGACCGGCGACTGGAAGACCATCCCGTAGTCCCGGTCCAGACGAGCCCGAGCGGCCGGCTTGCCGTTGACGGTCAGCGAGCCGGACGTTGGCGTCGTGAGGTCGCCGATCACCCGGAGCAGCGTCGACTTGCCGCACCCGGAGGGTCCGATGATCGACACGAACTCGCCGCGACGGACGTCGAGGTCGACGTCCTCGAGCGCGAGCGTCCCGGCCCCGGCCTGCTCGAAGCGCTTGCCGATCCCGTGAAGGCTGACGACGACGTCGGCGGTCGTGGCTCGGACCGCCGGTCCGGGCACAGCCCCTGCCGGTCGTGGCACCTAGCCCGTGACGCCCTGGTCGGCCAGGTCGAGCGCCGCGTCGATGACCTCGAAGCCCTCGGCCAGCTGCTCCTCCGTGATGCAGAGCGGCGGGTTCGTGTGGATCGAGTTGTTGGCGATCATCGCGTAGACGCCATGCTCCCGAAGGTACTTGCCGACCGCCTTCATCTCGTCGCTGGTCCCGTTGAACGGCGTCATCGGCGTCCATGGGTCGCGGGTCCGGACGAGGTCCAGGATGCCGAAGAGCCCGAGGTTGCGATGCGCCCCCACGGACGGGTGCTTGGCAGCGAGTCGCTCGTGGTGGGCTCGCATGACCGGCCCCAGGCGAGCCGCGTTGCCGATCAGGTCGTCCTCCTCGTAGACCTGGATGGTCGCGAGAGCGGCCGCCAGGCTGACCGGGTGGCTGCTATAGGTCAGGCCACCGAAGAACATCTTCGACTCGAAGGCCTCGGCGATGTGATGGCGCATGGCGACCGCGCCGAGCGGCAGGTACGAGCTGGTCAGGCCCTTGGCCATGGTCATGAGGTCGGGCACGACGTCCCAGTGATCGACGGCGAACCAGCGACCGGTCCGCCCGAAGCCGGCCATGACCTCGTCGGCGACCATAAGGATGCCGTAGCGATCGCAGAGCTCGCGGACGCCCTGGAGGTAGCCATCGGGCGGGATGAGGATCCCGTTCGTCCCGACGATGGTCTCCAGGAAGACGGCGGCGATGGTCTGGGGCCCCTCGTAGCGGATGACGTCCTCGAGACCCTGGAGGCTCTCCTCGACCGGCCGCGGCTCCGCCTCACCCCAGCGATGGGTGTCGGGGTAGCGGACGACGCCCACGAGACCGGGCTCGTTGGCCCAGCGCCGCGGGTCGCCGGTGAGGGTCATCGCCCCCATGGTCGCCCCGTGGTAGGCGCGGTAGCGGGCAAGGACCTTGTGCCGGCCCGTGTGGTGGCGGGCGAGCTTGATGGCGTTCTCGATGGCCTCGGCGCCGCCGAGCGTGAAGAAGACCTTGTCCATGTCGCCCGGCATGATCTCGGCCATCTTCGCGCCCAGCCGGGCCCGGATCTCGGTGGCGAAGGCCGGTTGGACGTACTGGAGCTGCCGCGCCTGGGCCAGGAAGGCATCCACGACGCGCTGGTCGCCGTGGCCGATGTTCACCGACATCAGCTGGCTGTTGAAGTCGAGGATGCGCTGGCCCTCGGGGGTGTAGAGGTAGACGCCCTCGGCGTGATCGATCGCGATCGGGTCGAGGGCACCCTGGACGGACCAGCTGAAGAACGTGTGGGCGCGCGACAGGCGGACGATCTCCTCCGAGGTCATCCGATCGGTCTGGGTAGTCATGCGACACCTCTCGGGTGGCGGGGCTTGCGAGCACGGGCGGACGGGGCGGCCCGCCGGCGTTGATGGCGTCACGAGCGTACACCGCCGGAGCATGTCGAGACCCCTCCGTCCCGGAGGGGTCTCGATCGATCGCGGGGTGGTGCCGGCCGGTCCGGGGGCCGCCGCGACCGATGGGTCGACGGAGCCTCCGGCAGGCGGCCGGCCGTGCGTCAGGCTGCCGAGGGGGCCTCCTGCGCCTCGCTGGCCGGGACCTCCTGGCCCTTCTGCGGGATGAACCGCGCGAAGATCCAGTAGAGGACGAAGCCGATGACGAGGGCCACGACCCAGCTGTAGTCGTAGAGGTTGAAGACGAACTCACCGATGGTGAGATCCCACTTGAGGAACGGCAGCACGCCTCCAGCGGGGAACGGCCCGTTCTGGCCGGCCGGGGTGTAGGCCCCGCCGATGGCGAAGAAGGCGCCGACCACGAGGGCGACGACGGCTCGCCAGTTCCAACCACTTGTGTAGCGGTAGATGCCCTCCGGCCGATACAGATCGGCCAGCTTGAGGTTCTTCCGGCGGATCAGCCAGTAGTCGGCGATCAGGACACCGGCGATGGCGCCGGTGATCCCGCCGTAGGTGCCCAGCCAGGTGAAGATGTAGATGCTGGGATCACTGAAGAGGTACCAGGGCATGATCAGGATCCCGATGATCCCCGTGATGATGCCGCCGGTCCGGAAGCTGATCCGTCGAGGCCACGCGTTCGAGAAGTCGTACGACGGGCTCACCACGTTCGCCGCCACGTTCGTGGACAGCGTCGCCAGGGCGAACGTCGTCAGCATGAACACGACGATGAGCACGTTGTCGATCTTCGCGACGAGCGCGTTGGGATCCCAGAAGGTCTCGCCGTAGACGATCGCGGCCGCCGAGACGGTGAAGACACCGATCAGCGGGAAGAGGGTCATCGTCGTCGGCAGGCCGGCCGCCTGGCCGACCGCCTGCTCGCGCTGGCTCCGGCCGAACCTCGTGAAGTCCGGCATGTTCAGCGACAGCGTGGACCAGAAGGCGATCATGCCCATGAGGGAGATCGGGAACACGGCCCAGAAGTCGGCACCCCAGCCGAGCGAGCCAGGCGCCTCGATGACCGGGCCGAGGCCGCCAGCGTCGATGACCATGACGACCATGAGCACCGCGAACACGAGCACGAGGAATGGGGCCACGAAGTTCTCGAACCGCTTCACCGCGTTCATGCCGTAGACGATGATCAGGATGTTCGCGGCCCAGAAGATGAGGAAGCTCAGCCACATCGTCCAGGGCTGGGCCGCGGCGTCGCCGAGCCCGATCGAGATCTTGCCAGCGGTGGTCCAGAAGTTGTCGTCGCCGAACAGCTCGCCGAAGACCGCGGCACCGATCCCGAACACGGCGAGAGCGCCGATCCAGGTCTGGATCCCGAACCAGCCACAGGCGACGCCGGCCCGCAGCAGGGCCGGCAGGTTGGCGCCCCAGACCCCGAACGAGGCCCGCGAGACGACCGGGTACGGGATCCCGTACTTCGTCCCGGCATGGCTGATCAGGAGCATCGGGATCAGGACGATGATGTTGCCCAGGGCGATCGTGAAGATCGCCTGGACCCAGTCCATCCCGAGGGCGATGAGGCCGGCCGCCAGCGCCCACGAGGGCAGGTTGATGGACATGCCGACCCAGAGGGCCAGGTAGTTGTAGGTGGTCCACGTGCGCTTGGGCAGCGCCGTGGGCGCGAGGTCGCCGTTGTGGAGCGGCGAGCCGCCGAGCGAGGCGTCGACCTCTGGTCTCAGCTCATGTCGCCCGTCCGGATAGACGATCTCCTCCGCCGCAGTGGTCATTCACTCCCTCCCTGGTGTGTCCCCCCACGGTCCACAGCTACGAACCGGTGTTCGGCCTTTGCCTGCTCTGTGCTGCGCTCGGCATCTCCTCCTGACTGCGGGTTGCGATCCGGTTGCCACGCATCCTACGGGAACACACAAGCCTCGCGCGCGGTCCCGATGCGCCCCGAGCCCCCTCGCGCGGGCGGCATCCGGGCGCCGCCTCCCCCTCCGGAGGAGCGCGCGGGTGTACCCTCAGGCCATCCTCCGCATCGTGTGAACGAGGTGAGAACGAGATGCCGCGAAACGTCCGAGGCGCGATCCTGCAGGCGAGCTGGACCGGCGACAAGGAGTCGATGATCCAGAAGCACGAGGGCTACGCCCATGAGGCGGCCAAGCAGGGCGCCCAGGTGATGCTCTTCCAGGAGCTGTTCTACGGGCCGTACTTCTGCCAGGTCCAGGACGCCCAGTACTACGCCTACACCGAGCACATCCCCGACGGCCCGACCACCCGGCGAATGCAGGAGCTCGTCAGGGAGACAGGGATGGTGCTGATCGTCCCGATGTACGAGGAGGACGAGCACACCACCGGCATCTACTACAACACCGCGGCGGTGATCGATGCCGACGGGACCTACCTGGGCAAGTACCGCAAGACGCACATCCCGCACGTCAAGGGCTTCTGGGAGAAGTTCTACTTCCGCCCCGGCAACATCGGGTACCCGGTGTTCGACACCGCCGTGGGCAAGGTCGGCGTGTACATCTGCTACGACCGCCACTTCCCCGAGGGCGCGCGGGCGCTGGGGCTCAACGGGGCCGAGCTGGTCTTCATCCCATCGGCCACCTCGCGCGGGCTGTCCGAGTACCTGTGGCGGATCGAGCAGGTCAGTCATGCCGTCGCGAACGGCTACTTCGTGGGGACGATCAACCGGGTCGGCATCGAGGCCGAGTTCGGCGACGACGACTTCTACGGCCAGAGCTACTTCTGCG
>DATHYZ010000025.1:0-6906 GCA_035458865.1 Candidatus Limnocylindrales bacterium | reverse complement strand
CGATGGCTGGGCGGGTCACCCAGGAATTCGGCTGCACCGGCTTCTCGTGGGAGCCCCCGCTCGGCAGCTGCGCCCACTTCCACAAGGGCATCGACATCGCTGCGCCGATGTACACGCCGGTCAAGGCAGCCGGTGATGGCGTCGTCGTGTTCGCCGGGGCGAACCCGTACGACCCGGTCCCGAAGGCCTGGATCGTCATCATCGCCCACTCCGAGACGCTGATCTCCTGGTACGCCCACCTCGACAACGCCGCCAAGCCGCCGACCGTCCGGGCTGGAGAATCGGTCAAGCAGGGCGAGGTGATCGGCTACAACGGGATGACCGGTCGCACCACCGGGCCACACCTCCACTGGATGATCGAGCGCAACGGCAACTGGGTGAACCCGCGGCTGTTCGTCTGAGCCCCGTCGGCGCCCGACCCGGCCCACCTCCCGGCAGGATCGGGACACCCCACCGGTGGACCGCCGTCCCGTACGGCGGCGACGCGGTGCTAGCATCGACCCGGGGAACCGTCGCTTGCCAGGCACGAAAGGGGGCCCACGCGTGAAGCGCACCATGGCGATCGTCCTCGCCGGGGGCGAGGGCGAGCGTCTGTCGATCCTCTCGGCCATCCGGGCCAAACCGGCCGTCCCATTCGGTGGCAAGTACCGGATCATCGACTTCACCCTGTCGAACTGCGTCAACTCGGACGTCGATGACGTCCTGGTCCTGACCCAGTACGCGCCGCGGTCGTTGACCGACCACATCGGCCTGGGCCGGCCGTGGGACCTGGACCGGGCCCGTGGCGGTATCCGCCTGCTCCAGCCATACGTGGCCCGCGGCCGGGGCGGCGAGTGGTACCGGGGCACCGCCGACGCCGTCCTCCAGAACCTGGGAGCGGTCGAGCAGCATCCCGCCGACACGATCCTCGTGCTGGCCGGCGACCACATCTACAAGATGGACTACCAGCCCTTCGTCCAGGCTCACCGCCGCAAGCGGGCCGACGTGACGATCGGCGTGCGGCAGGTCCCGCTCGCCGAGGCAACGCGGATGGGGATCCTCGCGCTCGACGACAGCGACCGGATCGTCGACTGGCAGGAGAAGCCCAAGCAGCCCAAGAGCGATCTCGCCTCGATGGGCGTGTACGTCTTCTCGAAGCGCGCCCTCCTGCGCTGGCTCGACGAATCCCTCACGGACTTCGGCGGGAACGTCATCCCGGCCATGCTCGAGGGAGGCGCACGGGTCTTCGGCTACCGGTTCGGCGGGTACTGGCAGGACGTCGGCACGATCCAGTCCTACTGGGAGGCGAACCTGGCCCTGCTGGTCGATCGCCCGGAGCTCGATCTCTACGACCGCGAGTGGACGGTCTTCACCAAGTCCGAGGAACGGCCACCGGCCAAGGTCGGCCCCACCGCCCAGGTCCATCGGAGCCTCATCAGCCACGGGTGCGTCATCCACGGCACGGTGGTGAACTCCGTCCTCTCGCCCGGGGTGCGGGTCGAGGTCGGGGCGGTCGTCCGGGACTCGATCGTGATGTTCGACAGCGTCATCCGGTCGAACGCGGTCGTGGACCGGGCCATCCTCGACAAGGAGGTCGTCGTCGGCCAGGGCTCCATCGTGGGCCATGGCCCGGACGACCCCCCGAACCGGGACGAGCCCACGCGGCTCAACACGGGCATCACCGTCGTCGGCAAGCAGGCGGTCATCCCGCGGGGCACCCGCATCGGCCGCAACGTCCGGGTCGACGAGGGGGTCCGCTCCAGCGACTTCCGCTCACGCTCGGTGGCCTCCGGCGGGACGGTCCACCAGGGTGGCGCCCGGGCGACGCGCCGCACGCGCCGGACGGCGACCCCAACGTCGGGCGAGCCGATGGCCTCCCGGGCGACCGGGAGCTAGGCACGTCGTCCGACGGCCCCGCGGGTCGGCCGGGGGCCGTTTGGCAGATCCCGGGTAGACTCTGGCCGCCATGCCCCCGTCCGAACCTGGCCGCGCCGCGTCCGCGGCCGACGTCGAGCAGTGGCTCCAGGAGCTCTCCCTGGTGCCGACCGACCG
This sequence comes from Candidatus Limnocylindrales bacterium, assembly GCA_035458865.1. Lineage (GTDB taxonomy): Bacteria > Chloroflexota > Limnocylindria > Limnocylindrales > CSP1-4 > DATHYZ01. Next base: position 4,875 of record DATHYZ010000025.1, on the reverse strand, counting down.
CGCCGAGCGCGAGGGGATCCACTCGTGGGACCTCGACCTCGACGGCCGTCGTCGCTTCGACGTTCCCGTCACCCTGATCCTCGACCCGGCCCTGGCGCTCGTCGTCTGGGTCCACTTCGCTCCGCCGATCGGTGACGGGTTCCGCCGCTCGTACCGCAAGCTGCTCCGCTGGAACGACGAGTTCCCCTTCGTGAAGTTCGCCGTCGCGGAGGACGAGCGGCCCGTCCTGACGATGGAGCTCCCGGTCGAGACGCTCGACCGGGACGCGCTCGGCGCGGCGATCGCCCGACTGCTGGCGATCTGCGACCAGCTCCTGGAGGACTCCGCCGACTGGCTCTGGATCGGGGGCCGGATCCCGCCGCGCGGAGATCGGGTCAGTCGCCAGGTCCAGCTGTTCGCCCGCTACGCGGACCAACTGGGCGAGCTCGCGACGTGATGCCCGTCAGACCGGGACGTCGTTCCCACCGCCCCGATCGCATCCTGCTCGCCATCGTCCTCGCGGCCGCCTGGCTGGGAGCCCTGGCGGTGCATCCGGCGCCGGTGACGGCGGCCCGGCCGGACCTCACGATGGTCGGCGACGCGAGCTACGTCGTCGTCCCGGACGAGGCCACGGTCCGTGTGAGCGTGGACCTGACGGCCACGAACAACCGCGCCGACACGGCGACGCGCCGCTACTACTTCGACGAGGCCTTCCTGGCCGTCCAACCCGGCACGGAGGCCTTCGCGGTCTCCTCGCCGGACGGCAAGCCCAGCGTCCGGGTCTCGAAGCGGACCGACGACTACACGCTGCTGCGGATCGCCTTCGGGTCCCGGCTCTTCTCGGGCCGGTCGATGACGTTCCGGCTGACCTTCGAGCTGCCCGACCCGGGCGGCTCGCCGGAGCGGGACGTCCGCGTCGGGCAGGCCCTCGTGACCTTCCCGATCTGGGCGTTCGCGACCGACGAGACGCCCGGCGGGTCCGTCACCCTCACCCTCGCCGGCGACTACGAGGTCGGCTTCGCGGCCGGGTCGCTGGACGGGCCGAGCGAGGGTCCCGACGGCAGCCAGGTCTTCCGCTCGGGCACGCTCGCCGACCCGCTCGACTTCTTCGCCTACGTCGTCGCCGACCGCCCCAGCGCCTACGAGTCGCGGACGATCAGGCCGACGGTCCTGGGCGTCGCGGTCCCGGTGTCGCTGCAGGCCTGGGTGGACGACCCCGCCTGGGCGGACCGTGTCGAGGACCTGTTCGTGCGCGGGCTGCCTGTCCTCGGCGACGCCCTCGGGATCGCCTACCCGCCGCGCGACGAGCCGCTCGCGATCCGCGAGGGCGTCAGCCGGACCCTGGGCGGCTATGCCGGGATCTTCGATCCGGCGGCCGGTCGCATCGACGTCGACTACGCGGCCGGACCGTACGTGATCCTCCACGAGGCGGCCCACCTGTGGTTCAACGGGGCGTTCCTCACCGAGCGCTGGGCGAACGAGGGGTTCGCGTCGTACTACGCGGGCATCGCCTCGGCCTCGCTCGACGTGGAGGCCACCCCCGACGTGCTGACCCCGGAGGTCGAGGCGGCACGGATCCCGCTGAACGCCTGGGGCGGCGTCGGGAGCGAGGACGACGCCACCGAGGACTACGGGTACGCGGCATCGCTCGCCCTGGCGACCGCGATCGCCGAGCGGGCGGGGCCCGAGGGCCTGCGTGACGTCTGGACGGCGGTCGCGGCCCGCGAGGCGGCCTACCGTCCTCGCCACGCCGAGCCGCCCGTCCCGGACCCCGGAGCCCCAGCGCCGGACTGGCGCGGCTTCCTCGACCTGCTCGACGAGCGGACCGGGTCCAGCTTCGACGACCTCTGGCGCGCCTGGGTCGTCCGGGACCAGGAAGCCGACCTGCTCGATCGCCGGGCTGCCGCACGGGAGGAGCATGTCCAGGTCGCCGACCTCGCCGGCGACTGGGAGCTGCCCGACGCCATCCGTGCCGAGCTCGGTGCGTGGCGCTTCGGCGAAGCCCTGGGTCTCATCGCCCAGGCCCGGTCCATCCTGGACGAGCGAGCCGTCATCGAGGAGCGTGCGGACGCCCTGGGGCTCGAGCCGCCCGCGGCCCTGCGCGACCGCTTCGAAGAAGGCTCGCTCCGGGCGGCCGACGCGGAGGCGCGGTCCGAGCTCGCTGCGCTCGACGCCCTCGAGCAGGCCGAGGCGGCCCACGTCGCGGAACCCACGATCCTCGGGTCGATCGGCCTCATCGGCGAGGACCCCGAGGCGGACCTGCTCGCCGCCGAGGCCGCGTTCGAGGCCGGCGACGCGGTGGCCGCGGTCGAGGCCGCCGACCGGGCACGGGCGAGCTGGGAGGGTGCCGAGGGAGTCGGCATCCGGCGCGCGATCAGCGCGGTCGGCGTGCTCCTGCTCGTGTCGACGATCACCCTCCTCCTGGCGGCCCGGATCCGCAGCCGTCGCCGGGCTGCGAGGGTCGCGAAGGACGATGTCCCGGTCGGCGGCGAGGCGCCGTAGGGTACACTCCGCCCCGATCACCGCCTCCCGAGCAGCGGGCTCGAGCGACGGCGGGCGGAGCGATGGAGGCCGAGGTCATGACCACGATCGGCCCAGCACGCGCGCCTCGCCAGGGGAGGGGCTGATGGGGATCCATCGGACCCGTCCGTCGCACGAGATCCTGTCCGGCGACTCCGCCGACGTCTACTTCTTCCGGGCCAGTCGCATCCTCGAGCGCGAGGGTCTTGATCCGGTCGTGACGATGGAGGTCTTCGCTCGGCAGCCGGGCATCCTCTGCGGGATGGACGAGGCGAAGAACCTCATCGGCCACGCGCTCGCGTCAGCCGAGCCGACGGAGGCCGTCGTGGAAGCCCTCGAGGACGGGGCGGCGTTCGAGCCCCGCGAGGTCGTCCTCCGCATCCAGGCCCGCTACCGCGCCTTCGGACTGTACGAGACGGCGATCCTCGGGATGCTGGCCCAGTCGACCGGCTGGGCGACCGCGGCCCGCGCCTGCGTGGAGGCTGCGGCGCCCCAGCCGGTGATCATGTTCGGCGCCCGTCACGTTCACCCCGACATCACCGACGTCCTGGACTACGCCGCCATCGTCGGCGGCTGCGTCGGGGCCTCCACGCCGGCCGGTGCGCGACTGGCCGGGCTCAACCCGACCGGCACCATGCCCCATTCCCTCGTCCTGATCTTCGGCGACACGGTCGAGGCGGCGCTCGCCTTCGATCGCGATCTCGAGCCCGAGATCCCTCGGATCGTCCTCGTCGACACCTTCAAGGACGAGGCCGAGGAGGCGCTCCGGGTGGCCAATGCGCTGGGCGACCGGCTCTACGGCGTCCGCCTCGACACGCCGTCCGAGCGGGGTCGGGTCACGCCCGAGCTCGTCACGGAGGTCCGGGCCCGGCTGGATCAGGCCGGCTTCGCGCATGTCCGCATCGTCGTCTCCGGCGGTCTCAACCCCGACCGGATCGGCCAGTTCAAGGAGGCCGGGGCTCCGGTCGACTCGTTCGCCGTCGGCTCCTACATCAGCGGCGCCCGCCCGATCGACTTCACCGGCGACATCAAGGAGATCGACGGACGCCCGATCGCCAAGCGCGGTCGGATCCCGGGCCGGACCCCGTCGCCCCGCCTGCGCCCGATCGACCTGGGGGAGTGGCGGGACTGACGTCCCGGGGGGCCGGCGTGGGCGGTCCCGGGCCTCCCCTCGGAGTTCGTGCGACCATCCGGGCATGACGTCCGCCGACCGCCACGAGCCGCGGGACCCCGAGCCGCCCGGTCCCGGATCGCCCGGGGCCGACCAGGCCGACGACGGTCCGGCCCCCGACGAGCGGGACTCGGCCTACGAGCTCCTCCAGCGGGGCCAGCTCCTGCTGTCAGGGCGGCACCACGCCCAGGCCGCCATCGTCCTGGAGCGCGCCGCCGCCCTCGAGCCCGGCAAGGGATCGATCCTGGAGCCGCTCGGTCGCGCCTACGCTCAGAGCGGGCAGGTGGAGCGGGCGCTCGAGACGTTCACCGCCCTCGTCGACGTGGATCCGTCCTCCGGCTATGCCCATTACGCGCTGGCCCGGGTCCTCCGACGGGTCGGTCGCCTGGACGAGGCCCGGACCCACCTCAAGCTTGCGGTGGCCCTGGAGCCGGCGAGCGATCTCTTCCGCGGCGAGCTCCAGCGTCTCTCGCCGGCGCGGCCCGAGCGACCGGCCAGGCGATCCGGCTAGGCGATCCCAGGGTCGTCGGGCACCGTGAGGCCCCAGTGGGGCCACTCGACGGAGGCGCGGAAGCCGTGACGGCGGTAGAGGTCGAGCGCCCGATCGTTGAGCGCCTCCACGGCGAGCTGGACCGGTCCCGCCCCGCGCGCCCGGAGATGCAGGACCCCCCAGCGCAGGAGCTCGCGGCCGAGCCCTCGACCTCGATGGCCCGGCAGGACGCCGATCTGGTTCACCCAGCCGGTCGGCTCGTCGCCGGGCTCGTTCCAGATCTCGACCCGAGTGAAGGCGACCAGGTCGTCCGGCCGGCCGTCCGGCGTCACGACCCGGACGTCCTCTGGATCGAACATGGCCAGCCCGTGGACCCGGGCGACGACCGCCTCCGTCCAGGCCACGGGGGTGGGGTGGTCGGCGAACGTCGCGTTCATGAGGGCGACGTACCGGCCCAGGTCCTCGTCGCGCGAGAGCGCCCGGACGGCGTACCCCCGCGGCCAGGTCGGCCCAGGGACCGTGACGTCCGAGGCGAGCTCGAAGAGCCACAGGCTCGAGTGGTACCTGAAGCCGAGGGCCCGGGCGAAGGAGACCGAGGCCTCGAGGTGGGCGGGGACTTGCAGGAGCAGGGTGTCGTGGCCCAGCGAACGGGCGATCCCGAGCGCGGCCGGGACGAGCGCCCGGCCGTGGCCGCGGCGGCGATGCGCCGGATGGA
>DATHYZ010000024.1:0-12341 GCA_035458865.1 Candidatus Limnocylindrales bacterium | reverse complement strand
CGACCCTGGGGTCGGCGGCGTCGGATGCCAGGACGTGCCGGGCGAGCTCCGCCGGGTGCGGCAGGTGGACGATCAGCGGGTCGAAGCGCGGCCGGCCCTTGATCTCGAACACGCGGGCGACGGCCACCGGATCGAGGGCGTTGGCCCCCAGGCCGTAGACGGTCTCGGTCGGGAAGGCGACCGGCTCGCCGGCGCGGATCCGCTCGGCCGCCTCTGCGATGGCGGCGGGATCGTCCCCGGGGAGGATATGGGGGCCCTGCATGGGCCGATCGTCGCACACGCGGCCCGGCCGAGCCGGCCCGGGCGCTACCCTCGGCGCATGATCCGCGGCATCGACCACCTCGTCATCGCGGTCGCCGATCCGGACGCGGCCGCCGCCGAGCTCGAGGCCGCGGTCGGCCTGCGGGCGGCCGGGGGCGGTCGTCACGAGTCGATGGGCACGTACAACCGGCTGATCTGGCTCGGCGACGCCTACGTCGAGCTCATCGGCGTGTTCGACGCCGCCCTCGCCGAGGCCAGCTGGGTCGGCCGACCGACGCTCCGGGCCCTCGGGCAGGGCGGCGGCCTGGCGACCTACGCGCTGGCGAGCGACGACCTGTCCGCCGACGTCGCCCGACTCCGGGCCGCCGGCTCCCGGCTCGAGGGGCCGTTCCCTGGCGAGCGGATCCGGCCTGACGGCCGCGTGGTGCGCTGGCTGCTGGCCGCGCCGCCGACACTCGGACCCACCGAGCCGGCCTTCCTCATCGAGCACGACGGGGCCGCCGCGGAGTGGTCGGAGGCGGAGCGGGTCGCCCGGGCCGGCGAGCACCATCCCGTCGGGGGGCCGGTCCGGCTGGAGCGGCTCGAGATCCCCGTCCCAGCGGTCCACCCGGCGGTCATGGCCCAGCTCCGGACGCTCGGTCTCCAGTTCCGGCCATCGCTGGCCGGGCGTGGGGCGCGCGACACGTCGATCGGGGGCCAGATCCTGCGGCTCCGACCCGGGGGCCCGCCCGACGCGGTGCCGGCCGTCCACCTCCGGGTCCTCGCGGCGGCCGATCCTGCCCGGGTAGCCGCGGTCCCGGATCCCGCGTCGGGCACGACCGCGGCGCGCGAGCCGATCGAGGCGCTCGGCTGTCGCTGGATGATCTCGCGCTGACGGTGGCGTGGCGACGCGCTCGGGGCCGGGGCGGCCCCGCCCGTTCAGTCCGTCGCGAAGGTCGCCAGGGCGGACGCCGCGTACGAGCCGCGGGTCGCCAGCTCCACGAGCCCCATGGCTCGCAGGTTCGCGTCCGAGACCGAGCCCGGGGCGGCGGCCGAGCCGACGAGGGTGCAGCCGGCCTCCGCGGCGGCCGATGCGCGGGCCGCGATGAGGGCCCGCTGGATCCCGCGGCCGCGGGCGGTCGGCAGGACGGCCGTGGCCCGGAGCCAACCGACCTTCCTGTGGACGTGGAGCGAGCCCGACGCCACCACCCGGCCGTCCAGCTCGGCGACGTAGAGGACGCCGGGAGCGGTCCGGGCCAGCCGCTCGGACGACCGGAGCCAGGCGTCGGTCGCGTCCGCCGCGATCCCGCCGGCCTCCAGGTGGACCCGGGCCCAGGCAGCGCCCTCGTCGGACGCGGCCGTCCGGACCGCCAGCCCTGGGAGGGGGTCGAGCTGCCGGGTGGCGGACGTCACCCGGTCCGGCTCGATGGCCAGGATGACCGACCGCTCCGCCGGAGCGATGGCGTCGAGCCCGGGCAGCGCCCCGGCGTCGAGGTCGACCAGGCCGTCCACCCCCACGTCGGCGAAGAAGCCGACCGCCCGGCCGACGAGGTTCGGCAGGGCCTCGAAGCCATGGGCGCGATTGAAGGCCGGCCCGTCCCAGCCGGGCAGCGCGGCCATCGCCAGCTCGCCGTCGTCGACGAGGCGCAGCGGGATGCCGGCCTCCAGCGCCGCCTGCCAGCGGGCGAGGCTGGAGCGTCGATGCGCGGCGTCGAGTCGGCTGAGCAGGGCCAGCTCGACGGCGCGCGGGTCCGGGGCGTCGGCCATGACGGTGATCGGATCGCCCGGCCGGACCTCGCCCTCCTCGATCACCCGGGCGTACATCCGGCTATCGGTGGGGTTCGTGAGGATCGAGATCCGGGCGAAGCGCCCGTCGCTGAAGGACCCGCGGATGGTCGAGCACGGGTTGTCCGGCGCGGAGAGCTCGAGGACGAGTCGCTCGCCCACCGCGAGCCGGGTCCCCACGGGCAGCGTCGACCATTCGATCCCCTCGGTGGTCAGGTTCTCGCCGCAGGTGCCCGGCCCGATCGGGTGACCCTCGGCGGCGACGCGTCGGATGGCCTCGACCGCGAAGAGCGCGACGGCCCGGTGGGGGCCGCCGTGGACCGTCGGCTCGGAGTGCGCGTCGCCCTCCAGGCCCCAGCGGCCGACCCGGGCGCGGGGCACCGGGAGCTTGGGCACGCCGCCCGGGGAGACGTTGACCTGGACGACGCGGCCGGCTGAGGGTCCCATGCCCGCGATGCTAGCGGGCCGTCCGGCGACCCGCTGTCGGCGTCAGGTCACGCCGACGCGATCGGCCCACCAGAGGTCGGTGACGTACGGCAGCTCGAACCGGTCCCGACCCCGGGTCCCGCGATCCGTCGCCATGAGATGGTCCACGTCGGCCAGGAGGGCATCCCGTACTGCCGCCGGGGCGGCGGCCACGTAGGAGACCGAGGCGACCCGGTCCCGGACCGCGGCCAGGTCCATGACCTGGACGTGGCGGAAGCGCTCGTGGCGGACCGGCCCGAAGAGCCGCGTCCGGCGGAACGCGGCGGGCAGCGTCCCCGATCGGTACCGGGGCACGTCGCCGGCGAGGGCCTCCACCATCCGCCCGAGTCGCCGGACCCACCCGATCTCCACGTCGCGGACGTTCCAGACGAGGGCCAGCCGGCCGCCCGGTCGGAGCACCCGGTGGAGCTCGACCAGGGCCTCGTCGGGGCGGAACCAGTGGAAGGCCTGGGCGGCGACGGCGCCGTCGACCGAGCGGTCGGGCAGGGGGATCGCCTCGGCCACCCCATCAAGCACGTCCGCGCCCGGCGTGGTGCCGGCGAGACGATCCCGCATGGCCCGCTCCGGCTCCACGGCAACGACCTCCAGGCCGCGGGCCGTGAGCCGGCGCGTCAGCTTGCCGGTCCCGGCACCGAGGTCAAGGACGCGCGGTCGGGGCTGCTCGCCGAGCAGGTCGACGAGGCGGCCGACGAGGGCCGGTGGGTAGTCGGGACGTCCGCGCTCATAGGCGTCGGCGACGAGGCCGAAGCCGGCACGAGCCTCCCGGCCCGAGGGTCGGGTGGTCATGCCCCGATGATATCGGCCGATGCTAAGGTCGGTGCCAGCGGCCGTCCGCGCAGGGGACGGCGCTCGATGGGGAGCCAGGGTGCCGACATCGTCCGAGCCGTCCTCGCCGCTCGTCGCCGGAACCCCTGACCCGGCGACGTCGGCCCGGGCGGAGGCGATCCGCCTGGAGCTCGCGGACGCCTGGGGCGGGATGGGCGCGGCCTGGGGCGTGCCGCCGGCGGTGACCCGCGTCCATGCCTACCTGATGAGCCGGCGGACCGCGCTGACCGAGCGCGAGGTGCGTGAGGCTCTCGGGCTGTCCCACCGGGCAGCGAGCCAGGCCCTGGCCGAGGCCGAGTCGTGGGGCCTGGTGGAGCGGGTCCCGGAGCCGCGACGGGTCGGGCGGCGGGGTCCGGCCAGCATCGCCTATCTCGCGGTCAACGACCCGTGGCGCTGGTTCGGGCGGGTCGTGGCCCAGCGCAAGTCCCGCGAGGGCGACCCGATCGTCGTGGTGCTCGAGCGAACATCCGCCGAGGCTGCCCAGGCGGCCGCCGAGGCGCCGGACGACCCCGAGCTCGCGGAGCTGGCCGACTGGCTCGCCGCGTTCCTGGCCTTCGTCCGGTTGTTCGACCGCGCCGTGGGGTTGGTCCCCAGCCTGGAGCCCCGCCAGCTGGAGCGCGCCCTGGTCCTGCTCGATCGGGTGGACGACGAGGCCATCGTCCGCCTCGTCCGCATCCTGGACGCCCTCGAGGACGAGGAGGTCCTCGGGCTCGTCGACGGCCTCTCGAGGTTGTCGCCGGGGGCCGCCCGCCGCGCGACCGGGCTCATGGCCGGGGTGATCCGGACAGCCGGTCGGGTGCCGGGCGCCCGATGAGCCACGAGGGAGCGTCGGCCGAGCCCCGGGCCACCCGCCCGCTGCTCCGGGACTACGGCGTGCCGGACGGTCTCGACGGGCTCCTGCCCTGGTCGTGGGTCCGAGAGCGCCTGGGGGAGGCGACCGTCTACTGGGTCTCCGCGACTCCCTCGTGCGCGCGCCCGAGCGGCCCGACGCGCACGCCGTGCGATAATCGAGACCGGACGGGGAACCGGCCGACCCGAACGGGCGAGGACCCCGGGGCAGGCCCGACCGGCGACCCCGCGCCAGCACCTGAGGAATTCCGTCCCGTATGTCCGTCGAAACCTCCACCTGGGCGACCAAGAAGGGCCTCGCCCAGATGCTCAAGGGCGGCGTCATCATGGACGTCGTCACCCCCGAGCAGGCGAAGATCGCCGAGGACGCGGGGGCCGTCGCCGTGATGGCCCTGGAGCGCGTGCCGGCCGATATCCGCGCCGCCGGCGGCGTGGCCCGGATGAGCGATCCAGAGATGATCCAGAGGATCCTCGACGAGGTCACCATCCCGGTCATGGCCAAGGCCCGGATCGGCCACTTCGTCGAGGCCCAGATCCTCGAGGCGCTCGGCGTCGACTACGTCGACGAGTCCGAGGTCCTGACCCCGGCCGACGAGACGAACCACATCGACAAGCACGCCTTCAAGGTCCCGTTCGTGTGCGGCTGTCGCAACCTCGGAGAGGCGCTCCGGCGCATCAACGAGGGCGCCGCGATGATGCGGACCAAGGGCGAGGCCGGCACCGGCAACATCGTCGAGGCGGTCCATCAGCTGCGCGACGTCCTTGCGGGCATCCGGCGCCTCGCGTCCATGCGCGAGGACGAGCTGTTCGTCGCGGCGAAGGAGCTCGACGCCCCGTACGCGCTGGTCAAGGAGGTCGCCGAGTCCGGCCGCCTGCCGGTCGTGAACTTCGTCGCCGGCGGGATCTCGACCCCGGCCGATGCCGCGCTCGTCATGCAGCTCGGCGCCGAGGGCGTCTTCGTGGGATCGGGCATCTTCAAGAGCGAGGACCCGGCCCGGATGGCCAACGCCATCGTCCAGGCGACCACTCACTTCGACGATCCCAAGATCCTGGCCGAGGTCAGCAAGGGCCTGGGGAGCCCGATGCGGGGGATCGCGCTTGAGGCGATCCCCGAGGCGGAGCGTCTGGCCGTTCGGGGCTGGTAGCCGCCCGCGACCATGCGGATCGGTGTCCTGGCCCTGCAGGGGGCCTTCCGGGAGCATCTCGACATCCTTGAGGCCATCGGCGTCGAGGGCGTCGACGTTCGCCTGTCGTCCGACCTCGACGGCGTGGCCGGGCTGATCCTGCCCGGCGGCGAGAGCACGACGATGCGTCGGCTGATCGACCGCTGGGACCTGCGCGGGCCGATCCTCGACCTGGCTGCGTCGGGCGCCCCGATCCTGGGCACCTGTGCCGGGATGATCATCCTGGCCCGCGAGCTGACGGGGGGCGAGACCCCCGTCCTGCCGCTCCTCGACGTGTCGGTCCGGCGCAACGCCTTCGGGCGCCAGCTGGACTCGTTCGAGACCGATCTCGCCGTCCCGGTCCTGGGCGACCGCCCGGTCCACGCGGTCTTCATCCGGGCGCCCATCGTCGAGCGTGTCGGGCCGGACGTGGACGTCCTGGCTCGCCTGGAGGACGGCCGGATCGTGGCGGTCAGGGAGCGCAACGTCCTTGCCACGTCCTTCCATCCCGAGCTCGCCGGCGAGACCCGCTTCCATCGGCTCGTGGCCACGATGGCCGCCGAGCACCAGGAGCCCGGCGAGGGCGCCGGACGACGCCGGCACCCGACCCGCCGCGCCAGCGAGCGGGCCCGGGCCGGGGGGCACGGATGAGCAAGGGCAAGGTCCGCATCGCCCGTCTGACCGACCTGGCGGCCATGGGCGAGCTCTCGCGACTCTGCCAGGAGGAGGCCGCCGGGACCCGCTCGCTGGGCCTGCCGGTGAACGCGGCCCGCATCGGCCTGTTCAGCCTCTTCCGGATGCCGCTGGGCGCGTTCCGCCCGCACGACGTGCTCTACGTCTTCGAGGAGGACGGCCGGATCGCCGGCCTCCTGCGAGCGGAGCGCGAGGGACCGCGCGACGAGTGGACGGTCGTCGAGCTCGATGGGGTCGGCGTCGCCGAGGCCGGCGACATCCGGTTCCGGCTGATCCAGCAGCTCCTGCGCGATGGCGCCCGGGCGGGGGTCGGCCGGTTCCACGTCGCCTGTGCCGACGAGGACGGCAACGTCGAGCTGTTCATGCAGGCCGGCTTCGCCCGCTACGGGGAGGAGCGGGTCATGTTCCGCCCGTCCGGGGCCGACCTGCCCGCGCCGTGGGATGACGCTCGCGCTGCCGAGCACGGGATCCGCGAGGCGCTGCCGGTCGATGCCCTGGCGATGCACCGGCTGTACGCGGCCGTGACGCCCCAGCCGGTCCAGCGCCTGGAGCTCGTCCGGCCGGTGGACTGGGAGCGCCAGGGGCATCATTGGCGGGTGCCGCGCAGCTCGCTGGCCCCGATCCTCCGGTTCGCCGACGTGGAGGCCTTCGTCCGCGCCACGGACGACGGCGACGGCGCCCGGGTGGACGCGTTCGTCCAGGTCGGCGTCGCCAAGGAGGACCAGCCCCATTACCTCAAGATCGTCGCCGACCCATCCCGGGACGTGAGCGACCTGATCGACTTCGGCCTGGGCGTGATCGCCGCCCGGGCGGGCACGCCCGCCCGCCAGGTCCACGGCGTCATCGCCCCCGTCCGGACCTACGACTCGCCCATCGACCGTCGACTGGAGGACGCCGGCTTCGAGGAGATCGCCACCGTCACCCTGATGCTCAAGGAGACCCTCGTTCGCGTCGCCGAGCCGGCTCTCGTGCCGGCCATCGGCCGCTAGTGGAGGACCTCGTGGGACCCGACGCTCGCCACCGCGAATCGATCGACGACCTCGACGCCCTGCTGGCGACCCTCCCGCCCGAGATCGTCGACGCCGTCCACGCGCTTCCGACGCCCGAGGCGCTGATCGAGGTCGTCCTCGATCTCGGCCGCCCGCCGGAGGCGCGCTTCCCGGACCGCGAGGTGACCCTCCTCCAGCGCGAGGTCGACGAGGCCGACATCGCCCACGTCGTCGACCTCATCGGGACCTTCGGGGAGGACAACCGGGCCGGCATCGAGCGGACGCTCCACCGCATCTCGGCCATCCGCAACCGCAACGGCAAGATCGTGGGGCTCACCTGCCGCATCGGGCGTGCCGTCTTCGGGACGATCGAGATCGTCGAGGACCTCGTCGAGTCGGGGAAGTCCATCCTCATCATGGGCCGGCCCGGGATCGGCAAGACGACGATGCTCCGCGAGGCCGCCCGGGTGCTCGCCGACGACTTCCGGATGCGCGTGGTCGTGGTCGACACCAGCAACGAGATCGCCGGCGACGGCGACATCCCGCACCCGGCCATCGGCAAGGCGCGCCGGATGCAGGTGCGCACGCCGGCCCTCCAGCACGAGGTGATGATCGAGGCCGTCGAGAACCACATGCCCCAGGTCATCGTCATCGACGAGATCGGCACGGAGCTCGAGGCCCAGGCAGCCCGGACGATCGCCGAGCGGGGCGTCCAGCTCATCGGTACCGCCCACGGCAACAACCTCGACAACCTGATGCTGAACCCCACCTTGTCCGACCTCATCGGCGGGATCCAGAGCGTCACCCTGGGCGACGAGGAGGCTCGCCGCCGCCGGACCCAGAAGAGCGTCCTGGAGCGGAAGGCGCCGCCGACCTTCGACGTCGTCGTCGAGATCCAGGACCGCGACCGGGTGATCGTCCACGCCGACGTCGCCGATACGGTCGACAGCCTCCTCCGCGGGGACCCGCTGGCGCCCGAGCAGCGCTGGCGCGACGAGGAGGGGGTCCACCGCTCCCAGGCCCGGCCACGTCCGTCGCCCCGGGAGCAGCTCGGGACCGAGCGCTTCGGAGGCCTGGCGGGCGGCCCGGGCTGGCGGACCGAGCCCGGCTGGCGGGGCGGCGCCCCGTACCGCGGCGGGCCCGTCTTCGGGGATGACCACGGCGGGCGTCCTGGCTACCGGCCCGGCAGCTCCGGCAGCTGGCGCCCGACGCGGGGCAACGGCGAGGCCGCGGCCCGTGGGTCGCAGCCGCACGCGCCCGGCCAGCCGCCGGACGCGCCGTTCGTCGCCGGGGGGCTCGCCGACCGCGGTCCGCTCGAGCGAGCGGACGGCTCCACGGCAGCGGACGTCAGGGCCCGCGACGCCCGCGAGCTCCAGCGCCAGCAGGCCTGGCGCGAGGAAGCCACGCGCGCCCTGACCGAGCTCAGGGCAGACGAGGGGACGGCGCCGGTCAACGCGGCCGACCTGGCGGCCGACGACGAGGCGCTCGCCGACCGGGCCCGGGCCGAGGCCGAGGCCGAGGACGGACCGGCGCTCCGGGTCGAATCGGCGGGCAGCCTGCCCACCCTTCGGGTCCTCCCCTTCGGCATCAGCCGCAAGCGGCTGGAACAGGCGATCCGCGAGCTGCAGCTGCCGGTCGTCGTGGCCCGCGACATCGACGACGCGGAGATCGTGATGACGCTGCGCTCCGAGTACCGCCAGAAGTCGTCCACGATCCGCGAGGCCGAAGAGCGGGCGATGCCGGTCTACGTTCTCAAGAGCAACACCATCGTCCAGATGCAGGCGTCGCTGACCTCGATCTTCGCCCTCGAGGTCGACCCACGCGAGGCCGCGCTGCGCGAGACGGAGGAGGCGATCGGCATCGTGTCGTCGCGCGACGAGCCGGTCGAGCTGTCGCCCCAGAACGCCTACATCCGGCGCCTTCAGCACCAGATGGCCGAGCGGGCGAACCTGGTCTCGCGGTCGCGTGGCCGCGAGCCGTACCGGCGGGTCCGGCTCTACCCGGACCAGGCCCGGACCACCTGGCGCTAGGGGGCTGCTGCCCGGACCCGTGTCCGCTACGCTGTCGCACCCGACCGCTCCGCCAACCGCGACGTCCATGGATCAAGAGGATCGAGCGTGACCTGTCCGGCCTGCGGCACCGAGAACCGCGAGGGCGCCAAGTTCTGCAGCGAGTGCGGGTCCGCCATGGCCGCGGTCTGCCCGGGATGCGCCTCACCCGTCACCACCGGCGCGAAGTTCTGCCCGGAGTGCGGGACTCGCCTTGGCGATGCCCCCCGACCCGTCCCGGCGGCGATGGGCGAGCCGGGGCCGTTCCTGCCGGTCCAGCCGGAGACGCAGCGGCGGCTGGTCAGCGTCCTGTTCGCCGACCTGGTCGGCTTCACGACGCTCGCCGAGGGCCGCGACGCCGAGCAGGTGCGCGACCTCCTGGGCCGGTACTTCGACCTGGCCAGCGAGATCGTCGGCCGCTACGGCGGCACCGTTGAGAAGTTCATCGGCGATGCCGTGATGGCGGTCTGGGGGACGCCGATCGCCCACGAGGACGATGCCGAGCGAGCCGTGCGGGCCGCTCTCGACCTCGTCGACGGGGTGCGGACCCTCGGCGTGGAGCTCGGCAGCGAGCTCTCGGCCCGGGCTGGCGTCCTGACCGGCGAGGCGGCGGTGACGATCGGCGCGACGAACCAGGGCATGGTCGCCGGCGACCTGGTCAACACGGCCAGCCGCCTCCAGTCGGTCGCGCCGCCAGGGACGGTCCTGGTCGGCGAATCGACCAAGCGAGCGGCGTCGGCGGCGATCCTCTTCGAGGAGGCCGGTGAGCAGCTCCTCAAGGGCAAGGCCGCTCCGATCGAGGCCTGGCGGGCCCTGCGGGTCGTCGCAGAGCGGGGTGGATCCGGTCGGAGCGAGGGGATCGAGCCACCGTTCGTCGGCCGGGAGACCGAGTTCCGGCTCCTCCGGGAGCTCTTCCACGCGACGGGCCGCGAGCGCAGGGCCAGGCTCGTCTCGATCACCGGCCAGGGCGGCATCGGCAAGAGCCGCCTCGCCTGGGAGTTCAGCAAGTACACCGACGGGGTCGTCGAGACGGTCTACTGGCACGAGGGCCGCTGCCCGTCGTACGGCGAGGGCGTCTCGTTCTGGGCCCTCGGCGAGATGGTCCGCAGCCGGGCCGGCCTGGCCGAGAGCGACGATCCGGCGGCGACCCGCAAGTCCATCGCGGCATCGCTCGAGCGGTACGTGCCCGACCCCGAGGACCGGACGTTCATCGAGCCGGCCCTGCTCGCCCTCCTCGGTGTCGAGGAGGCACCCCCTGGCGGTCGCGAGCGGCTCTTCGCCGGCTGGCGCCTGTTCCTCGAGCGGATGAGCGACGAGGCGACCGTCGCCCTGGTCTTCGAGGACCTCCAGTGGGCGGACGACGGCCTGCTCGACTTCATCGAGCACCTCCTCGAGTGGAGCCGCAGCTACCCGATCTTCATCCTGACCCTGGCTCGTCCGGAGCTCCTCGAGCGACGTCCGACCTGGGGGGGCGGCCGGGCGTCGAGCTCGCTGGCGCTCGATCCGCTGTCCGACGACGAGATGCGCGAGCTGCTCACCGGGATGGTCCCGGGCCTCCCGGCGGGAGCCGTCCGGACCATCCTCGACCGGGCGAGCGGGATCCCGCTCTACGCCGTCGAGACGATCCGGATGCTCCTGGCCGACGGCCGGCTCGAGGCCGAGGCCGGCGGGACCTGCCGGCCGGTCGGCGATCTGGGCTCGCTCGAGGTGCCCGGCTCGCTCCAGGCGCTCATCGCGGCCCGTCTCGATGGACTCGATCCAGTCGATCGCTCGCTCCTGCAGGACGCCTCCGTCCTGGGACAGACCTTCTCGGTCCCGTCGCTGGCGGCCGTGAGCGGCCAGTCGGAGGGTGACCTGGAGCCGCGGCTCCGGGACCTGATCCGCCGCGAGCTTCTCGAGCTCGACACCGATCCACGCTCCCCCGAGCGCGGCCAGTACGGCTTCGTCCAGGCTCTCATCCGCGAGGTGGCCTACGGGACGCTGGCGAAGAAGGATCGTCGGGCACGGCACCTGGCCGCGGCGCGCTTCTTCGAGTCGATGGGTGACGAGGAGCTGGCCGGCGCCCTTGCGACCCACTACGCCGCCGCCTACGAGGCCTCGCCCGAAGGACCGGAGGCGGCCGCCCTCGCGGTGCAGGCCCGGATCGCCCTTCGCGCCGCTGCCGAGCGGGCCGCCATCCTCGGGGCACCGGGCCAGGCCCTGGGCTACCTGGATTCGGCCATCGACCTCGCCGAGGGCCCCGACGCCGACGAGCTGCTCGAGCGGGCCGGGGCGATCGCGGCGACCACCGGCCGCCATGCCGACGCCGAGCGCTACCTGCTCCGAGCGGT
The DNA here is from genome assembly GCA_035458865.1 of Candidatus Limnocylindrales bacterium. GTDB lineage: Bacteria > Chloroflexota > Limnocylindria > Limnocylindrales > CSP1-4 > DATHYZ01. The sequence continues at coordinate 933 of DATHYZ010000024.1, read as the reverse complement.
CGATGGACACCGGTCGCGAGGCGATCGGACGCGGACCGCCGTCGCGGTCGCGGCCCTGGCCCGAGCCCTCATCAACGGCGGGCGCGCCGACGCGGGCATCGCGACGCTCGAGACTGCCGTCGCCGAGTACGCCGAGCTGCTCGAAGACGAGCCCGGTGCGGCCCTCTGCTCGGCGCTGGCGTGGGCCCACATGCGACGACAGGACGACGCACAGTCGATCGCCTGGGCGGACCGGGCGCTCGTCGTCGCGGAGCGACTGCGCATCGTGGACACGATCATCGACAGCCTCATCACGAAGGGTGCGGCCTATGCGACGGCCGCTCGCCCCGTCGAGGCGATCGTCGTCCTTGAGGGCTGCGCCCGGCTTGCCGAGGCCCGCGGGATGACGGACCAGGTCCTCCGGGCCCAGGTCAACCTCGCGATCACCTGGATGGACGACTCCCCCCGCCGAGCCGTCGCCGAATCCATGATCGGCATCGCGTCGGCGAGGCGACTCGGCCACCTGACCGACCTCACCTTCTTCATCAGCAACGGTGCCGAGGCCGCCACGCGGAGCGGGGAGTGGGAGTGGGCGGTCGCCGAGCTGGACGACCTCGTGGCGCAGCTCGAACCGTCCCTCGATCGAGCCCGCCTCGAGTCGGTCCGCGAGAACCTCCGGGCTGTCCGAGGTGAACCCCAGGTAGCCGATCTCGACCGACTCGCGACGCTGTTCCCGGCGGAGGAGGCGCCGAGTCTCACGATGGATCCGGTGATCTGGCGAGCGCTCGCCGAGGGGGACTTCCGCACGGTCATCGACCAGGGATCAGAGCTCGCCCGCATCGACTCGCTCAATGCCCCGAGCGCCCTGGATCGCGTCGGCCGAGCGGCGGCCTGGCTCGGGGATGTGGACGTGCTCCGACGGGCCATCGAGGACCTCGCCCGGGTCGCGAGGGA
>DATHYZ010000023.1:0-3991 GCA_035458865.1 Candidatus Limnocylindrales bacterium | reverse complement strand
GATGGTCGTCGCTCCCCCTTGACCGCGTCCGGGACCCAGGCGCATCGCCCCAGGGGACGCAGGTCACCCGACGCGGCTACGGTGGGGCCTGCGGGACCGTGCCGGCTAGGGCCAAGTCGCACGAACGGGCACCGTCGACAGCGGTCGATCGACGGGCGGTGACTCGGGCGGGGCGGCAGGCGCCGACGGGAGCGCGAACCAGAAGCGCGCTCCGGCGCCGGCGGCATTGATGACCCCGACCTGTCCACCGTGCGCCTCGACCAGTGCCTTGACGATCGCCAGCCCCAGCCCGCTGTGGCCGGCGGCACGGTCTCGGGCCGGGTCGGCCTCGTAGAAGCGGTCGAAGACCCGGGCGAGATCGTCGGGTGCGACACCCGGTCCGGTGTCCTCCACCTCGAAACGGACGTGGCCGTCGCCGTCGAGGGCCCGGAGGCGGACCTCGCCGCCGTCGGGGGCGTGGCGCAGCGCGTTGTCGACGAGAGCGGCCAGCACCTGGCGGAGCCGGTCCGGATCCGCGAGCACCGACGACGTGGGCACGTCCCCGACGAGCACCTGCTGGCCACGGTCCTCGGCAGGGGCCCCGTAGGCGACCGCGGTGGCCTCCAGGAGCTCCCGTGGGTCCACGGGCTCGAGCTCCAGTGGCAGCTTGCGGACCTCGGCCAGGTTCAGGGTGCGGAGATCGTCCACGATCCGAGCGAGCAGGTGCGCCTGATCCCGGATGGTCTCGACATGTCGCGGCTCCAGGTCGTAGACGCCGTCGAGGAGGGCACTCGACGTCGTGTCGATGACCGTCAACGGCGTCCGCAACTCGTGGACCACGTCCTGCAGGAAGCGCCGGCGGCTCCCGTCGGCGGCCTCCAGGGCGGCGGCCATCGAGTCGAACGATCGGCCGAGCTCGCCGATCTCATCGCGGCGCGAGCCGAGACCCGAGCGCTGCGACAGGTCACCCCTGGCCACGGCAGCGGCAGACCGGCCGAGCCGACGGAGCGGTTGGAGCACCCGGTCGGCAAGCATCAGCCCGACGAGCGATGCGCCTGCGACGGCCACGAGCGCCACGAGGAGCAGCATCGCGCTCGTGGACCGCTCGAACTCCACCCAGCGCATCCGGATGTCGGGCGGGAGCGACGGGCTTGGTGTCGGGTCCCCGACCGGGACGACCTGTGGCGCCAAGGAGTCACGGAGGACGGCGAGCTGGATGCTGTCGGCTCCCATCCACCGGTCCGGTGCCGCGTCGAGCTCCGTCGTCCCGCCGGACGGGTCCGGAGCGCCTCCCTGGCCGGTGGGATCCGGCGCGCCGGTCGATCGAGAGCCGTCGCTGGGGCCCGGTCCGCTGCTCGGCGAAGCGCTCGGATGACCAGACGCGTCCGGGTCGCCTGTTCCGCTCGGTCCCGGGCTCGAGCCGGACCCGGGACCGGCGCCGGGACCGGAGCCAGAGCTGGGACTCGGCCCGGGGCCGGCGCTGCCGCCGGGACCGGAGCCGGAGCTGGGACTCGGACCTGTGCTTGCCCCCGGGCCTGAGCTTGCCCCCGGGCCTGAGCTTGCCGCCGGGCCCGGAGACGCGCCGCCCCCCGGCGTCGCCGATGGGCCCGCCGATCCTCCCGGTCCGGAGGACGGCGGCGCCGACGGAGGTCGTGTCGGGCCGGGTGTCGGCCCTGTTGGTGTCGAGCCCGGCGACGGCGCGGGCGTGGCCGCCGGCTCCGTCGATGGTCCGGCTCCCTGGCCCGAGGGATCGGGATCGGTTCCCGTCGCCGACGGGTCCGGGGACGGCTCGTCGGATCCCACCGGGACCACCGGCGACGCAGAGGGCAGCGCACCCTCGATCCGCTCGAACTCGTAGCGGAGGACGGCGGGGGCTGCGAGGACGATGGCGAAGGCTGTCAGGCCCGCAACGAGCCCGAACAGCAGGACGAGACGCAGGCGAAGACTGACCATGATCCACTCATGGGGACGCCTGGCTTGTGGCTCGGATCCTCCATTCGTGCGATGCCGCCCGGTGCGGTCCGTGTGTCGATGGGTCGGACCATCCCGAACGACGAGGAGTGACGTGGCCCCGATCGGGGGACCGGTGACACGTCAACGCGGGAGGGGAGCGCCCGTGTCAGCTATGGGTTCCGACCTCCAGGTCCCGGGCCGTTGCCGGCTTCCGGACCGGATCCGTCGGACTCGGGGGCGCCCTCCTGCTCCTGTGCTTGCTCCTGCTCCTGGGTCTGCTCCTGGGTCTGGGTCTGGGTCTGCGATCCGTCGCAGTCGCCGTCGCAGCTCCCGTCGCGCGCCCGCTCTTGGGTCTGGGTCTGCTCTTGCTCCTGGGCCTGCTCCTGGGTCTGGGTCTGCGATCCGTCACAGTCGCCGTCGCAGCTCCCGTCGCGCGCCCGCTCCTGCGTCTGGGTCTGGTCCTTGTCGCCGTCCCCGTCGCTCTCGCAGACCGCGTCACATCCGTCACAGCTGCCGTCGTGCAGGCGGTCACGGGTCTGATCGCAGTCGCCCTTGCAGTTCGACCCGGGCTCCTCGGCCGATGTCGTCACCTCCGAGGCGACCGTCGACACGACCGCGGTCGCGTCCAGCGAATCCCGGTCGCGGGTGCGGTCCTGGTCCTGGTCACGGTCCTGGTCCCTGTCCGGCTCCTGGTCGCAGGTCGGGACGCAGCTCTGGTCTCGATCGCGGTCCATGATCTGGTCCGCGGTCGGGGGCGGGCCTGCAGCGACGGACGCGGCGAGCGCCGCGATCGCCAGCCCGGAGAGGGCGATGATCCCAAAGCTCCTCCGCATCGTCGTTACCTCCGTCGATCGCGGCGATCGGCCCGCTGCCCGGGTCGACCGTCCGCTCCGTTCTGATGTGCCAGATGGTCGACGGCGCCGGCGAAGGGTGGATGAAGGGCGTGTGGAGGTTCGGTGGAATCGATCTCGCCAGAGCTCCTCGGTGGAGGATCCACGCGAGTCGCACGCTCGCTCCATCGCGTCTCCACGCGCCCGCGGGAGGCTTGGGGCACCGACGGGCAGACCGCCGGGGGACGCTCGCGGCGCCGCGAGCTCCGAACCGCCATGTCTCGATACGAGCAGCGGAGATGGACAAGGTGCAGACAACGGCCCGGGCCTTCGGGATCGCAGCCGCCGCGCTCCTCCTCGTGACGGCTGCGGTCCTGGCCGCGGGACCGCACGGGAACCCAGCGCAGGACCAGCCTCGGGACCGCGACGTGGTGGCCGACGTGCTCGGGCTGACGGCCGACGAGATCCGCGAGCTGCGACACGACGGCCTGTCACTCGCCGGGATCGCCGAGCGCCAGGGCGTGGACCCTGACGTGCTCGTTGAGGCACTCCGCGAGCACTGGGCCGAGCGGATCGCCATCCGGGTGGCGCGTGGTGCGCTGACCCCGGAGGCAGGGGCCGAGCTCATGGACCAGCTCGAGACCCAGGCCCGTCACATGGTCTTCAGGACGACCCTGGGCGGACAGGAGGGCGCGGCCGTGGGGGCCGGGCCTGGCAGCGGCCAGGGCGGGTCGACATCTCGCGGCGCCGCAGCGGATGGAGCAGGATCCGGGTACGGGCGTGGCCGGGACACGGCCAGCGGCGAGCCCGATTCCCGGGGACCTCGCCACGGACAGGGCCTCCAGTCGGGCCAGGCTGACCGGGCCGGGCGGCCCTGAAGCGACCGACAGCAACGGGACGCTCGGACCTTCCGATGCCCGGGCCGTCGCACCATCCTCGACGCATGGCTCGCATCCTCGTCGTGGATGACGAACAGCACATCGTGGACGTCGTCCGGGCCTACCTCGTCCGCGAGGGTCACGATGTCGACACGGCGGCCGACGGGGAGACGGCGATCCGCATGGCCCGCGAAGGGGAGCCGGACCTGGTCGTCCTCGACGTCATGCTTCCGAAGCGATCCGGCTTCGACGTCCTGCGCGACCTGCGAGCCGATGGGCCGAGCCCGGCGGTGATCATGCTGACGGCTCGGGACGAGGTCATCGACCGGGTGGCCGGCCTGGAGATCGGCG
>DATHYZ010000022.1:0-14559 GCA_035458865.1 Candidatus Limnocylindrales bacterium | reverse complement strand
CCCCCCCCGCCTGCGCCTGGCCGTCGCTGACGGCTAGGTCTCAGCTCATGGCTTCCAGATCGGTGCCTCGGGTGGCCACTCGCCGCCGGTCTCCCGGGCCGTGACCTCGTAGACGGCGATGACAGGGGCTCCACAGTCGCCGGTCGGGGTGCACGAGAGCGTTCCGGTCAGGCCCTGGAAGCCACTGGTCGCGAACAGCGCATCGCGGAGGGCACCCTTCGGGATGTAGAGCGTCCCGTCGTCGGCCTTGACCGCGACCTTCTCGATCGCATCCAACAGGATGTTCGTTGCGTCGTAGGCATGGGCGTGGAAGATGCTGAGGACGTTCTCGCCGTACTTCTCCTGGTGCTTCGCGAGGAAGTCGGCGTACGCCGAGCCGAACGCCGTGAAGTCCGGGCTCGACAGGTAGTGTCCCTCGGCCGCCGCTCCGGCCGCCGTGATGAAGTCGGGCGAGAAGTGGCCGTCGGCTCCCATGGTCTTGACGTTCTCCAGGCCCGGCACCTGCGGGATCTGGTCGGTCAGGAAGCCTGCCTCGGCGATGAAGATCGGGTAGTAGATCAGATCGGGCGAGGTGGCCGCGATCCGGGTCAGGACCGGCTTCATGTCGGTCTGGCCCTTCGAGATGGCCTCCTGGACGGTGATCGTGCCGCCGAGAGCCGCGAACTCGTCGGCGAAGACCTGCTGGAGCGCCTCGGCATAGGCGCTGCCGTCATGGATGGTGGCTGCGCTTCGGAGGCCCAGCTCGTTGTACACGAACTCAGCCGCGACCCTGCCCTGCACGTTGTCGTTGTGGGCGGTCCGGAGGTAGCCGTCATACGATGCGTCGCGATCCTCGGCGGTCAGCGCCGGCCGGGTGTTGGACGGCGAGATCGTCGTGAGGCCGGCATCGGTGATCGTCTGGACGCCGCCGACGGTCTCATCCGAGCAGCTCGAGCCGACGAGCGCGACGATCGTGCTGTCGGCAGCCAGCTTCTGGGCAGCGGTCGCGCCGCCCTCGGGCGTACACAGGCCATCCTCGGTGGTGAGCCGGATGTCGTGGTCGAGGAGCTTGCCGTCTCGATCGTCGATGGCGATCTCGACGCCGCGCTGGGAATCGATCCCGAGCGTGGAGTCGGCGCCCGACAGGACGCCCCAGTAAGCGAGGTGGATCGGCTCATCCGCCGGGATGGTGACGACACCCAGGTCATCCGGCGGCGGTGTCGAGCCTCCTCCGGAGCACGCGCTGACCACCAGTGCGGCCCCGACCAGGACCGTTCCAAACAAGGACAATCGCTTCATGAACCCTCCTCCTGCGGTGCGATCGCACCGCGACCTGCCCAGTGCCGAGCGCAGCTCCGATCCGGTGGTCGACCAAGCTCGGTCGCCGTGCCCGTCGTGCTCCTGAAGAGCCGACCCTCCTAGACGCTGTCCGGCGCTGGTGCGCCGGAACTGCTCCCTTTCGCCGGCGGCGGTCCCACCGGCATGCCTGGCGCAACGGCGGTGGGTTGGGGCGGGCAACGGCCCTGTGCCGATGGCCACCCGACCCAGATCGACGATCCTAGCCCCGGCCGTGGACCGTCCGGGATGCGCGGCCGTTGCTCCGGACCGTGCCCCGTCAGCCCCTGGGCCGAGCGGCGGCGCGATCATGATGCGTGGCGGTCGGCGATCCGATCGGGCGGACCTCGGGCGGCGCGCAGGAAGCCGCCGAAGCGATGCCGTATGATAGCTTCCGGCGAACCGAATGCAACATCGGTCCCGAGCGACCCGGGTGATGAAACGGTCTGATCCGTGGCACCCGCGAGGCGCGCCGGCCCGATGCCCGCCCCGCACCATCGGTATGGGAACCAGCGGATTCGCACCTCGCCACCCGCTCGAGGTGGACCATCGGCGTGGACTATCAGGTCCGAACGGCCCGCATCACGGACATCGACCGCCTCGTCACGCTCGCCCATGACCAGCTGGGGGGCGGCGAGGAGGCGCCCCTGGCCGCCGGGGATCTCCTGCGGCAACTCGTCTTCATCCCCCAGGCCAGCGTGTTCATCGCCGAGTCGCGGCGCACCATGGTGGGGGCGGCGGTCCTGGCCCTCCGCCCATCCATCCGTGCCGGCGGCTACATCGGCACGGTCGACCTGCTCGTCGTCGCGCCGGGCCAGGACGAGGACGCGGTCAGCGCGGTCCTCCTCGACGAGATCATCCGATCAGCCGGGAACAAGGGCTGCAGCCTCGTCGAGGCGCCGCTTCCATCCGATCCCGAGACCCTCGCCCGCTGGGGCCGTCACGGCTTCACCCAGGCGGGCCCCCACATCGAGCGTGCCGTCAAGGCGGCCGGAGCCGCCGGTCGGCGCAGCTGACCACCAGGACCTGAGGAGGATCCGTGAGCAAGAATGTCGCGGTCTTCGTCGACGTGGCGAACATCTTCTATGCGGCCAAGGCCGCAGGAGTCGACATCGACTACGTCACGCTGTTGAAGGCCGCCACCGCGGGGCGCGACTTCGTGCGCGCCTACGCGTACACGGGCCTCGATCCCGAGAACGAGAACCAGCGCAACTTCCACTCCTTCCTTGCCCGAAGCGGCTACAAGGTCGTCAGCAAGGACATCCGGAAGTACGGCGACGGCAGGGTCAAGGCGAACCTCGACATCGAGCTCGTCGTCGACATGATGAAGACGGCCCGGAACCTTGACGTGGCCGTGGTCGTGTCCGGCGACGGTGACTTCGCTCCGGCCATACGCGCCGTCCAGGAGATGGGCGTTCGGGTCGAGGTCGTGTCCTTCCGTGGCAACACCAGCTCCGACCTGATCGAGGTCGCCGACGTCTTCACCGACATCACCCAGATCGCCAAGGTCGAGAAGGGCTCGTCGCGGTCCGGGCGACGTGTGGCCGGCACCGACGAGGATCTCTCCATGACGGAGGTCCCCGAGAAGGAGAGCGAGGGCACGGGTCGCCGGCGGCGCGGCGGTCGACGGACCGCCGAACCGGCCGAGCCGGCTCCCGCCCGCCCGTCCCGGCGGCGGCGCACGACCGAGGAGCCCGTTGCGGCCGAGGCTGCCGCTGCTGCCGGCCTCGTCGTCCTCCCGGGCGAGAAGCTTGCCCGGGCCGGATCCGCGGCCGCAGCTGACTCTGAGGAGCCCGAGACCGTCGAGGAGGCTGCCGCCGAGGCAGCGGACGGCGCGGAGCCCGGCGAGGAGTCGGGCGCCGGCGAGGGTCGCCGCCGCCGTCGGCGGCGGCGCGGGGGTCGCGGCCGGGGTCGCGGCCGCGGCGGCGAGACCGCAGCGGACGGCGAGGTCGCGGAGCCCGCTGAGGATGCCGAGTCGCTCGGTGTCGAGGAAGAGGAGGCGGCCGAGGAGGCCGCACCCGCCGCACCGCGCCCGCCGCGGACCGGCGCCTTCGGCTCCGTCTGGGACAGCCAGATCGGGGTCCCGACCACTCCCTCCGCCGGTGGTGTCGAGATCGACGACGAGGACTTCGAGGAGCCCGAGATCCCCGAGTATCTGATCGCCGAGCGCCGGGGTGGTGGCGGACGGGGACGCGGCCGCGGCGGCGGCCGGGGCGGCCGGGGCGGCCGCGCCGCCTACGTGACCGCCATGGAACGAGAGCGGTACGGGCGCGGGCGCGGGCCGCGCCTGCCCCAGCCGACGGCTCGTCCGGTGCCCCAGCCGACCGGCGGAGGGTCGACCGGCGGTGCATCGAGCGGAGGCCCCCGACGTGGCGGCGGGAGTGACCCCTGGAGCGAGGTCCCGCCCGAGCTCGAGGCGATGATCCGCGCCCAGGCGGCTCAGAAGCCTGCCGCCAAGAGCGCCGAGCCGACCGCCGAGGCCACCGAGGCCCCGGCCGCCGACGAGGCCCCGGCGGCGAAGTCCCGGACCCGGCGGACGAGCACCCGCTCGAAGGCCGCCAAGAGCGCCGAACCGACCACCGAGGGCTGATCGTCGTCGCGGTCGGTCGAGGTTGACGCCGTGACGACTGGGTTCCGGACCCGCGGCCAGGCGGCGGCCCTCGCCGCCGTCCGCCGATTCGTGGACGGCGCCGCACCGCACGCGGTCCTCCTGGCCGGCCCCGGCTCGGTCGGCAAGACGACCCTGGCCCGGGACCTGGCCGTGGGACTGCTCTGCCAGGCACCGGATCCGGCGGCGCGACCCTGCGGCGGCTGCCGTGGCTGCCGCCAGGTCGCGTCCGGGAACCACCCGGACCTGCATCGGCTCGCCCCGGAGGGACCTGGTGGACAGATCGGCATCGGGCGGGTCCGCGAGCTCGGGAGCGATCTGGCCCTGATGCCCGTCGAGGGCGGTGCCCGGGTCGCGCTCGTGGAGGGAGCGCACCGCCTCAACGAGGATGCCCAGAACGCCATGCTCAAGCTCCTCGAGGAGCCGCCGCCCGGCGTGGTCATCGTCCTCTGCGCCGATGATGAGGAGCGGCTCCTCGACACCGTCCGCTCGCGATGCGTCCGTGTCCGCCTGGGTCCCGTCCCGGTCCGGGAGATCGAGGCGCTCCTCGATGAGCTCGGGCTGGCCGACCCGCCGACGGCTGCCCGGCTCGCCAGGATCGCGGCCGGCCGCCCCGGGCTCGCGGTCGCCTACGCACGCGCCCCCGACGCGATGATGGCCCGGGCGGAGGTCGCCCGAGGGCTTCTCGACCTCTTGCCGAGTGGGCGGTCGGCCCGACTGAGCGCCATGCGAGACCTGGCGGTCCGCGCGGCAGAGGCGCTCGGGGCACTCGACCGGGCCCTGACCGACGAGGTCGCTGCCGCCGGGAGCGATCGCCCCGGTCGCCCCGCCCGACGACGCTCGCCCGCGGTCAAGCCCGGCGCGCCCGACGCCGGTGCGGTCCCGCCCGACGTCGCCGATGCCGAGGCGGGGACGTCCACCCGTTCGCCGGCCTCGGAGCGCCGGCGCGCCGCGGCGTGGCTGGTGGACGCGTGGCGCGACCTATTCCGCGATCTCGCGCTCGTGGCCGCCGGGACGCCGGCGCTGGTCCGCGATGCCGGACTCATGGATGAGCTCGAGGCGATGGGCAGCCGCCTCGACCCCGCCGCAGTCGCGATGTTCCTCGATGAGCTGGACCGGGCGTCCGAACGTCTCGAGGCCAACGTTGCCCCCGAGCTCCTGCTGGATGCGCTCGCCCTCGCTGCCCCCACGCCGGGCCCGGCGGCCTGATCGTGGGATCGATCGACGGAGGGCCGCCACCCGCTGCTGGTGCGATGCGCCGGCTCGAGGCGACCGTCCGCGGCCGGGTCCAGGGCGTCGGCTATCGGGCGTTCGCGCTCCGCATCGGCTCGGAGCTGGACCTCGACGGCTGGGTCGCCAACCGTCCGGACGGCGGCGTCGAGTGTGTGGCCGAGGGTCCGGCGGCGGACCTCGAGCGGCTCCTCGACGCCCTCGGCGCCGGACCCGTGGCCGCAGGGGTCGAGCGGGTCGAGGTCCGCTGGTTCCCCGCCACGGGTCGGCTCGACGGCTTCACCGTCCGATCATGGGGCCATCCCGGCGACTGAGCCCGGAGCTGCAGGGGCGGCGACGCGGCGGCGCGGCGGCGGGCCTGCAGCCCGACCGACGTCCTAGAGCCCCGTCAGCAACCCGCCGTCGACGGCCGTGAACGTGCCGGTCTGGTAGCGGGCCGGCTCCGAGCAGAGGTACGCCACGAGCGCCCCGAGCTCATCCGGCTCGCCGTACCGGCCGGCCGGGATCGACGCCACGTGATCGGCGCGGACGTCGGCCTCGGAGCGTCCCGTCCGCTCGGCGGTCGTCCGGTCGAGGTAGACGATCCTCGGGGTCTCGATCCGCCCGGGCAGGACCCCATTCACGGTGACCCCGTCCGCGGCCACGCTCCTCGACGTGGACTTGAGCCATGCCGCCAGGGCGGTCCGGCCCGCGTTGGAGTAGGACAGGTCGACGATAGGCTGACGGACGCCATACGAGAGGATGGCGACGATGCGGCCCCACCCGCGCCCTCGCATCACCGGCATGAGCCGCGTCGCGAGCTCGACCGGCGTCAGGGTGAGCAGCTGGAGGGCGCTCCGCCAGGCGTCGGGGTCGGTGCTCGTCGGGTCGACCGTCGGGGGGCCGCCGGCGTTGAGCACGAGGATGTCCACGTTGCCCAGGAGATCGGTGGCGGCCTCGGCCACGAGCGAGGCTGCCGACGGGTCGCTGGCATCGGCGACGACCGGGTGGACCTCGACGCCGTGGCGCTCACGGATCGACCGGGCGGTCGCCTCCAGGGCCTCGGCACCGCGGGCCCAGATGACGAGCCGGCAGCCGGCCTCGGCGAGCCGATCCGCGCTGGCCAGACCGAGCCCGGAGGAGCCTCCCCCGACGACCGCCGCACGACCCGAGATCCCGAGATCCATCCGTGCCTCCCTGCCGCATGGTCCGTTCGGCTGGGACCGCCCGGACCTGTTCGCTATCGCGGTCAGCGCCCATGCCCGGTCATGCTCGTCAGGCGATGGAACCTGGCCGGACCCGTGCTGATTCCCTGCCCGAACTGTACCGGGCGGTCCTCGACGTTGCGACGGAGCTGGAGCGTCGGGGGGAGCGGCGGGCGGCCGGTGAGCTCCGGCGTCGCGCGTCCGCCGCCTACGCAGTGTGGGACGACGGGGCCGAACGACGGCTCGAGCGCCTGCTCCTGCAGGCGCGAGCGCGACTCGAGGGCCGAGCCGAGCCGCCGAGTCCCTCCCTGCTCGTGTCCCTGCTCTCCCGCTGAGCCCTCCGGCGCCCGCCCGGGCCCCAGCAACGGCCCGGGCCGCGGTACCCTGCGGTTCGTGGGATCCCCGACCATCCAGGAGCTCATCGCCCGTGCCCTGACCGCCTACGCTGACCTCGCGGAGGTCGCCGGGTCGGTCGAGGAGGAGTGGTCCTACGTGGATGACCTGCGGACGGCCTGGGTCGCCCGCCTGGACGCCGTGGCGGGTGCACGGGCGGACGAGGCCGCCGATCCGGCCGTGGTCGACGCGGTCGAGGCGCTGTCGACCGAGGTCGCCGCCATCAGCGATCCGCACCGGGCCATCGACTGGCTCTCGACGTTCCCGCAGGTCGCCCTGCTGGCCCTGGGGGAATCGACGTGAGGTTCCAGGACGCCGCACCCGATGCCCGAGCCGTCGTCTACCAGAACATCCAGGCCGACCCACTCGTCGCCCGGGCCGCCGAGCTGCTCGCCGATGGCCCCGGGGCGGTCCGCATCCTCGCCCGGGCCGTCATGAACGGCGAGTCGGTCGAGCCCGAGCGCTGGCGCACCATGTTCCCCGGCCTGTTCGGCCCCGGCGCCGACGCTGCCGATCGGGAGCGGGCCGAGGCGGTCCTGGACGTGTCGCTCCGGGTCGCCGACCGCGGCGAGCAGGCTCGTTCGCAGTTCCGCGGGGCGATCGTCGAGGCCCTCACCGAGCTCCTCCTGCGCCGCCGCACCCCCGATGTCCGTCGGGAACGCCGGGTGCTGTTCGACGGGGTCCGCGCCCAGGTCCATCCGTACGACGTGACCGTCGAGACCGTCGGCGCCGCCGAGGTCCTGGACTGCAAGTGGGGCGCCCGGGGGATCAACGGCGAGGTGCTCCTCCAGCTCGACGACGCCAGGACCCACGCTGAGGCCGAAGGTGCGCGCGTGAGGGTGGCGCTCGTCGTCTTCGACGCCTACCGGTCATGCCTCGTCCGGCTGGCCCGCGAGACCGCGCCGGCCGACGGGACCCGCCTCGCGACCATCGAGACGATCGGTGACCTGGCCACGCGCCCGGCCGCCCTACGAGCGCGCCGGTGATCGCCCGCGGCCACCCGCTCGTGGCGGGCATGTCCGTCGAGTACCGGGTCCGATTCGACGAGGCCGGGCCGGACGGGACGGCCCGGCCGTCGATGTTCGTCCGCTACGCCCAGGACTGCGCGTGGCGCCACTCCCAAGCGCTGGGCTTCGGCCGCGCGTGGTACGACGCCCGGGGCATGGCATGGCTCGTCCGCGCGATCCGACTCGAGCAGCTCGCCCCGGCCCCGACCGGCAGCGCCCTGACCGTCTCGACGGCGATCAGTGGGTTCCGAAGGGTCATCGCCCGTCGACACACCACGGTCGCCATGGCCGACGGGCGGCCGATCGCCGTCGTGGACACGGACTGGGTGATGACCGACCAAAGGGGGATGCCGACCCGGATCCCCGACGACTTCCCGAGCCTCTTCCCGGAGGTCCCGCCGCCCTTCGAGCCGTTCCGCGTCAGCCTGCCGCCATCCCCCGAGGCGGCGGCGGTCTCGACCACCACCGTGCGGCGCTCGGATCTCGACGCGATGGGCCATGCCAACAACGGGGCCTACGTCGACTGGGCCGACGAGGCCGTAGCCGGCCTGGCCGGGATCCACCCCCGACCCGCTGCGCTCCCTCGATCGCTCACCGTCGAATACGTCGCGCCGGCGCGACCCGGGGCCGCCATGGCCGGCAGCGCCTGGGCGCTGCCGTCCGGGTCGGTCGCCTATCGGCTGGGCGAGGGCGACCAGGAGCTCGTCCGGGTGATCGTCGAACCGATCGCCTGAGCGTCGGCCCATCCGGTCCGTCGTCCCGGTCATCCTCTACCGGACGGCGGTCCGGTGCCGGAGCGGTACCGCTGGCCCATGTCGCACGCTCGGAGGCGCTGGCAGGCTGGCCGGACCGGGGCGTCGCCGCCGGCCCCAGCACCGAGGACCACGACCCGCCGTGATCGATGTCAGCCAGTCGACCCGACTCCTGATCGCCCTGGTGATCGTGGGCTACCTGGTCGCGCTCGGCGGTGCCGCCGGATACGGCCTGCTCCTCCGTGTGCGCCGGCGACGGCTCGCGGCGCACCTCGAGCGCCTGGCGGACGCGGACGGCGAGGCGCTGCGGACCCTGGCGGCGGTCCGGGTCAGGGACGCCTCGCTGCGAGGTCCCCTCGAACGCCTGACGGCAAGGCTGACCGCCACCTGGCAGCTCGCCACGACGGACGAGCTGACGGGGATCCTGAACCGCCAGGCACTGCTCGCCAGGCTGGACGAGGAGCTCCGCCGGGCTGCCCGCTACCGGCGGCCCCTGTCCATCGCCCTCGTGGACCTCGATCACTTCAAGCGGCTGAACGATTCCTTCGGCCACATGGCCGGGGACCGGATCCTCCGAGCCGTCGCCACCATGCTCCGTGGCGAGATGCGGGCCCAGGACATCCTCGGCAGGTATGGCGGCGAGGAGTTCATGCTCGTGCTGCCGGAGACCGACGCGGACTCCGCGGCGATGGTGGCCGAGAAGCTCCGGCGCCTCGTGGCTGCCTCCCCGGTCGTCCTTGACGACGGCTCCGTCGCCGTGGTCACGCTCTCGGCCGGGGTCACCGGAGGGATGGGCGGCCAGCTGGACCTGGACGTCCTGATCCGTGATGCCGACGCGGCGCTCTACTCGGCGAAGTCGCTCGGCCGCGACCAGATCTACGTGTTCAACGAGGTGCACGACGACCGGGTCGTCCGACGCGCCCCGATCGACCCCCAGGCCCGGGCCGCTGCGGACGCGGTCGGACGGGCTGCCCTCGACGCGGCTGTCATGAGCCTGACCAACGCCCTCAACGGCCGGCGGGGCTGGGAGGGTGGCCCATCCAACCTCATCGCCGACAGTGCCACGGCGATGGCTCGCTCCCTCGGCCTGCCCGACCCGGACGTCGAGCGGATCCGGGTCGCCAGCCTGCTCCACGACCTGGGCAAGCTCGCCATCCCCGACGAGATCCTGTCGAAGCCGAGCGAGCTGGCCGAGGGAGAGTGGCGGGTCGTCACGGAGCATCCCAAGATCGGCCAGGTCGTCCTTGAGCAGGCAGGCGCGCTTCGAGACGCCGCCACGATCGTGCTCCACCACCACGAGTGGTACGACGGACGCGGCTATCCGCACGGCCTGAGGGGCCGGGAGATCCCGCTCGGCGCCCGGATCGTCGCCGTCGCCGACGCCTACGAGGCGATGGTCTCGGGACGCCCCTACCAGGCCGCGATCACGCACGAGGCCGCGATCGCCGAGCTTCGTCGGCACGCGGGCCTGCAGTTCGATCCCGAGCTGGTCGAGGAGTTCATCCACCTCTTCGGAGCGGCGACGTCGAGCGACGGCCCGTCGGTTCCGGCGTCGGGAGCGACGACCGAGTCGATCGATCCGACCCGACCCCACGACCGCCTGCACGAGCGCCGTCGTCGGGCCGTTCGGTCCGAGGTCCCCCCGACGGAGGCCCGCAAGCGCCGACAAGCCACCGGCTGACCGCCGCGCCGGCCCAGGCTCACAGCCGTCGTCGTGGTCTCGGGCGATCCTTTCGAGCTCGCCGACCTGGGCGACCACGTCGAGCAGGTCCGGAAGGCCGGCGCCCGGGTCGTCTGAGCGGTCAGGCGGGACGGCGGGCCGCGAGGAACCGGCGGACGCTCTCGGGGACCGGGATCCCCTCGCGCAGGAGCGGATCGGGGACCGGGTCGCCCCAGGTGTCGCGGACCGGGAGGTTGCCCGCCCAGACGTCGAGCGCGGCGTCGGGACCCTCACCATCGTCGGGCGGCCCGGCCGAGACCTTGGCCGAGGCCTCGTCCAGCGGCACCCAGAGGATCGCGGTCGCCTTGAGCTCCTGGCGGGTCGGTGGCCGAGCCTCTGCCCAGCGGCCGGGGAGCAGCTTCTCGGTGAACGCCTCGAGCGCTGCGAGCTTCTCCGCGGGCTCGTCGACGAGGGTCGCGGTTCCCAGGACCACCACCGAGCGGTACTCGACCGAATGCTCGAAGACCGAGCGGGCCAGGACGAGGCCGTCGACCAGCGTGACGGTGACCCCGACGGGGGCTCCGCCTCCGAGGATCCGAAGGGCCCGGCTGGCCGACGAGCCATGGACGTAGAGGCGATCGCCGAGGCGGGCATGGAGCGTCGGGATCGCGTATGGCTGGCCGTCCTGGACGAAGGCGAGATGGCAGACCATCGCCTCGTCGAGGATGGCGTCGATCGTGGTCCGATCGTAGACGCCGTTCTCGGGCAGGCGCCGGACGCGCACGCGATCGGAGGGAGCCCTGGATCTCGGCATCCAGGGATGGTGCCCCGGATGGACCGGATCCGGGTGGGCCGACGCGCGCCACGCGACGGACCCCCGGACGGGACGCTCGTGGCCACGACGCCCGTGGCGTGCGACGATCGTGCCATCGAAGGAGGTCTCCATGCGGGTCGTCGTCACCGGTGGCAGCGGCAAGGCCGGCCGATGGGTCGTCCGCGACCTGCGAGAGCACGGGCACGACGTCCGCAACGTCGACGTTCGCCATGACGGCAGCGAGCACGGCCTGTGCGTCGTCGCCGACCTCGCCGATGCCGGGCAGGCGCTCGAGGTGCTGCGCGACGCCGAGGCCGTCGTGCACCTCGCGGCGATCCCGGCGCCCGAGATCCGGTCCGAGGCGGAGACGTTCCGCATCAACACCCTGTCGACCTACAACGTGTTCGCGGCCGCTGCCTCCCACGGACTGCAGCGGGTGGTCTGGGCGTCCTCCGAGACGGTCCTGGGTCTGCCCTTCGACCTGCCCCCGGCCTTCGCCCCCATCGACGAGACGATCGAGCCGCGCCCCGAGTCCTCCTACGCGCTCTCCAAGCTCGTCGGGGAGACGATGGCCGTCCAGCTCCACCGCCGTTCCGGCATCCCGGTGGTCGGGCTGCGGATCTCGAACATCATGGAGCCCGACGACTACGCGCGGTTCCCCGGCTACTGGACGGACCCGATGATCCGCCGCTGGAACCTGTGGGGCTACGTGGACGCGCGCGACGTGGCGCAGGCCTGCCGACTCGGCCTGGAGGTCCCGGTGGCCGGGGCCGAGGCCTGCATCGTCGCCGCGGCCGACACGGTCATGACCCGGGACAGCGCCGACCTGATGGGCGAGGTCTTCCCGTCGGTCCCGCTGACGCGTCCGCTCGTGGGTCGCGAGACGCTGCTCTCGATCGATCGTGCCCGGAGGATCCTCGGGTACGAGCCGCAGCACCGCTGGTCCGATCACGTGGCCCAGGCCTGACCGGGGGCGGACGGCGCTCCGCTCGGCCGGATGACGTATGACGGCGTCCGCGACCGTCCATGGACCTGGCTCCATCGACGCTCGACGCTGGACGCACGTCACCGAGCGTCCCGGGGCGACAGGCGACGAGGGCGATACCGATGGGCGACTACCGACTCGAGTCCGAATGGCACATCGACGCGACCGTCGACCGCGTCTGGGACATCCTGCTCGACGTCGGCCGCTGGCCGACCTGGTGGCGGGGCTTCCGCTCGGCGGACCGGCTGGCTGACGGCGACCCGTCCGGTCGCGGGATGCGGATCCGCCAGGGCTGGCGCGGCTGGCTGCCCTACACCCTGGTGATCGATCTCGAGATCGCGGACCTCGCTCGCCACCGGCTCGTCCAGGGCCGCGCCAGCGGTGACATGGCCGGGATCTGCACGTGGACGCTCGAGCCGCACGACGACCGGACCGTGGTCCGGTTCGTGATGGACGTCCGCACCGAGCGCTGGTGGATGAACCTTCCGGTGCCCTTCGCCGGCCGGGTCGTCAGGGCCAACTTCGACGCCATCATGGCCTGGGGAGCGCAGGGCCTGGCGCGCGAGCTGACCGGGAAGGACGCGGCCGCACCGATGGGCGTCGGGCTGGCTGGCGCCTAGGTCGGTCGCCCGACCCAGACCGCCAGATGCGGTGCGTCCCTGCACCGCCCGGCGTCGCGGCGGGTCTACGATGGGTCGACTGCGGCCGTGCGCCGCGCGGCCGCGCCTGCACCCGAGGAGGAGGCGCATGCGCATCCGCATCGCAGCACTCGCAGCGTTGCTTGCATTGGCGCTGGTCGCAGCCCCGGCGACCGCGATCACGAAGGGCGGCGTCGACGATGCCGGGGAGCATCCCCAGGTGGGCCAGCTCCTGTTCTACGTGCCCGACGCCCCCAGCGGCATCTACGACGACCCGGGCGGTTGGTACAGCTGCTCGGGCACGCTCGTGGATGAGACCCACGTGGTCACTGCCGGTCACTGCACCTTCGCGGTCGGCCTCGACGGCGAGTCGACGACCAGCGAGGACGACCGCTACACGGCCGCCGACGGCAACGGCTCCGGCGGCAACGACGTCTGGTTCACGACCAACGAGGACGACAGCCACTTCGATGGGTTCCCGTCGACCTTCGACGAGAACGGCGACCTCAACTACCCGACCCAGTGGGATCGCTACGAGGCCCGCCGGGACTGGCTGAACGGCAACGCGTTCTGGGTCCGAGGGGAGGCCCACTCGCATCCCGGCTACGACGATCGGGCCTTCTACCTGCACGATGCGGGCCTCCTCGTCCTCGCCGAGGGAATGGACGGTCCGTACGCGACGGTCGCCGGGCAGGACTACCTCGAGAAGTACGCTGGCCGGCGGAACGAGCACCGCTTCGAGGTCGTGGGCTACGGCCTGAACAAGGTCCTGCCCTTCGCCGACTTCGGCGGCGACACGCGGATGAAGGCCGAGCCCCGGCTCCTCAACCTGGTCAGCAACCCCAAGGACACCTACATCCAGCTCTCGAACAATCCCAGGACGGGCGGCACCTGCTTCGGTGACTCGGGCGGTCCGACGTTCGACACCACCGACTCGCTGCTGCTGGTGGCGGTGACCTCGTTCGGCTACAGCCCGAACTGCACCGGCGTCGGCGGCGCCTACCGGCTGGATCAGCCTGACGACTTGGACTTCCTGGCCGAGTTCGGCATCACGCCCTAGCCGGTACCAGGCGCCGAGCGAGACCCCGGTCCGGTGGGCCGGGGTCTCGGCATCGCTGTCGCAGCACTGTTGTCGACTACACGAACGACACCGCCGGCGAGTCCCGGGCCGTGCCCGGGACCGAGGGCGACCGGGTGATCCCCGGCTCCGTCGTGGCCGTGAGTCGCCTCCATGTCATGGTCGAGCAGGTGCTTCCTTGGGAGGAGACGCCGGTCGGGTGGGCGACCGAGCACGCGGTCCAGGGGGTCATCGTCGGCCTCGTCTGGGGCGGCGCCACCGTGCTGGCCCGACCCGGGGCGCGGTCGGTGGCGCTCCCGGAGGCGGTGGCCGGGTGAGCGGCGCCGAGGGACCGGGACGGTGCGCCCTCATCACCGGGGCCGCCAACGGGATCGGCGCCGACACGGCGCGCCCGGGCACTCCCAGGCACACCGGGGGGGCGCCCGGCATGCTCGACCGGCTAGCGCCAATCGACGGAGCGCACCTCGACGGGCTCGCGCACGCCCTTGAGCGTCACTGATCGCGGTTCGGACAGGATGAACCTGGTCGACCCGGCCGCCCCAAGGACCGAACCCGACACGAGGATCTCATCCTTGCCGGCGGCCGCGCCGACGCGGGCGGCGACGTGGACCCCGGCGCCGGTGTAGCTCGCGCCCTTGCGCGTTGCCTCGGCGGCGTGCAGTCCGATGCGAACCCACGGCGCGAAGCCGTGCTCGCGACGGTGGCGCGCGAGTCGCCGCTGGACGTCGACGGCGCAGGCGATCGCGTCGTCGGCGTGCTCGAAGGCCACGAAGAATCCGTCGCCGGTGTGCGTGACCTCCTCCGCGCTGTGCGCGGCGAAGGCCGATCGGAGCTCGCGGTCGTGCCAGCCCAGGACATCGCTCCAGGCCTCGTCGCCGATCACCCCGACGAGGTCA